>JAZSLF010000039.1:0-12584 GCA_045535205.1 Eubacteriales bacterium | reverse complement strand
AGACCGCTTGGCCTCCGACTTAGGTGACAGGCGTGAGGGTGAGGAGATCTTCAAGCAAATGGATCTTGACCTCTACTCGACAGGAATGTTCGGTATGTTTTCGGGTCAGCTTGAAAATGTCACCCTTGAATGTGACGAAAGCCTTGCGGGTGCCATTATCGACCGCTTCGGCATGGATACCTTTATTTCAAGTCAGGGCGAGCGTTTTCATGCCTCGGTAAAAGTGGCAGTCAGCCCCCGTTTCTTCGGTTGGGTCATGGGCTTCGGGGACAAAATGAAAATAGTATATCCCGAAAAGGTTGCAAAAGAATTTACCGACAGTATTTCGTCTGTCCTTGATATGTACAAAGAATAAGGTGGAAAAATTCATGGAAAAAATTATTGTCAGCGCCTGTCTTTTGGGAGTCTCCTGCCGTTATGACGGCAAAAGCGTTCCGTCTCCCGAAGTTATTACACTTATGGACAGGTATATTCTTATTCCTGTGTGTGCGGAGATACTCGGCGGTCTTCCCACACCTCGTTCACCCTCCGAGATCGTGGGCGACAGGGTCATAAACAATGACGGTATCGACGTTACCGAAAATTACTTGAGAGGGGCAAGGGAGGTCCTTCGCCTTTGCAAGCTCTACGGCGTGAAAAAAGCCATCCTCAAAGAAAAAAGCCCCTCCTGCGGCTCAAACTTCATCTATGACGGCTCCTTCTCTCGTACCCTTAAAGCAGGTCAGGGCATATGCACCGCCCTCCTGCGTGAAAACGGGATAGAGGTAGTATCGGAGGGATTTATAGGGGATTTATAGGGGAAAACTTTTTATAAAAAGTTTTCCCCTAACCCCTTTCAAAAATTTTTGAACGGGGTTAAGGGAAAGGGAAAAAACAGATAATATAATTAACGGTGGTATGTTGACTGCAAAATTTTGTAAGTCTTCATACCACCGTTATGTAGTTAATATTACTACAGGTTAACCCATAACACATTTTAAAGGTCTTTTGGGGAACTTTCTGCAGAAAGTTCCCCCTTTTCAAGATAAACGCGGGCATATTTGACAAACACCTTTTGTCACATTACCCAAAAATCACACTCATATTCTGTTGAACTTAACAATTTATTTTTATATAAAAAAATGTTACAATATTATAATAAATAAATATAAATACATTTTTCAAGGAGAAAATTCATGAAACGATTTTTATCCCTGTTTTTAACCCTTCTTATAATCATATCGTCTGTTCCCATGACGGCACAGCCGGTTTCTGCCGCTTCTTCGGGCACCTGCGGTGAAAATCTTACGTGGTCTCTTGATGTAACGACTGGTGTTCTCACCATCAGCGGCACAGGTGAGATGAAAGATTATGATTATGATATTAATTATTACGTAGCACCTTGGTACACTTCAAATAGTTATATCAAGACTGTTATTATAGAAGAAGGTGTGACAAGTATAGGAAACTATGCGTTTTATGGTTGTGACTCCATTACGAGCATAATGATCCCTGACAGCGTATCAAGTATCGGGGACTGTGCGTTTGAAGATTGCTTCTCACTTACAAGTATAACAATACCTGACAGCGTATCAAGTATAGGCTCATCTGTGTTCAGCGGATGTACTTCCATCACAAGCATAACGATTCCCGACGGCGTAATCAATATAGGTGGGTATGCGTTCTATAATTGTAGTTCACTTAAAAGCGTCAGCATTCCCGACAGCGTAACAAGTATAGGTGAGTATACGTTTTATAATTGCAGTGCACTTGAAAGCGTAAGCATACCCGATGGCGTAACAAATATAGGTGATTATACGTTTTATAATTGCAGTGCACTTGAAAGCGTAAACATCCCCGAAAGCGTAACAAGTATAGGTGAGTATACGTTTTATAATTGCAGTGTACTTGAAAGCGTAAACATACCCGAAGGCGTAACAAGTATAGGTGAGTATGCGTTTTGTACTTGTAGTGCACTTGAAAGCATAAATATACCTGACAGTGTAACAAGTATAGGTGAGTGTGCGTTTTATGGTTGTAGTTCTCTTGCAAGCATAACAATTTCTGCCGGTGTAATAAGTATAGGAGACTCTGCGTTCCGATATTGCAGAGCTCTTGGCACTGCCGAATATAAAGGTACACTTAAACAATGGGCAAGCATTTCAATGGGTACAAACAACGGTCCGCTAGAAGCCGCAATTAAATACAAAACAGGATCTTGCGGAACAAGTGTTAGGTATGCGTATGATCTCTCAGAAGGAACCCTTGTTATAGTCGGTACAGGGCCAATGGATGATTATACGTCTACCTCAAAATTTTGGGATAATTTGAGAAGCAATATTAAATCAATTATAATTGATAAAGGTGTAACAAGAATAGGAAACTATGCGTTTTATAATTTTACTGCTCTTACAAGCATAGAGCTTCCTGACACCCTAACAAGTGTTGGGAAATATGCGGTCAAAGGCTGCAATTCCCTTAAAAGTATAATTTATAAAGGAACGCCGCAACAATGGAAAAATATTTCTGTAAATACATATAATACGGAATTAACCTCTGTTTTCGGTGCTTGCGGAACCGATTTGTTTTGGACATTGGATAATAAGACAGGGATCCTTGTTATAAGCGGCACGGGTGCAATGAATAATTATACGTCTTCTTCAGTTCCCGGTTGGTACAGTTCACGAAGCAGCATTAAATCAGTAATAATTGAAGAAGGTGTAACAAGTATAGGTTCATATGCTTTCAATGGCTGTTCCTCTCTTATAAGTATAACGCTCCCCAACAGCGTAACAAGTATCGGTGAAAAGGCGTTTAACAATTGCAGTTCATTTAAAGCGGTACATATAACCGATATGGACGCTTGGTGCAGTATTAGTTTTGGCACATCTGATTCTAACCCTTTATATTATGCCAAAAATCTTTACTTGAACGGTGAGCTTGTAACGGACCTTGTTATTCCCGACGACGTGACAAGTATAGGAAGCTATGCGTTCTATAATTGCAGTTCTATCGAAAGAATAGCGATTCCCGATAGCGTAATAAGTATAGGAGAAGATGCATTTTCTAATACAGCATATTACAAAGATAGTAACAACTGGGAAGATGATGCTTTATACATTTCAAATCATCTTATAAAAATTAAACCCACAATATCCGGTGAATTCATTATTCGCGAAGGCACAAAATACATATCAGGTTATGCATTTTTCGATTGTAGCTCCCTTGAAAGCATAACTATTCCCGATAGTGTAACAAGTATAGGAAGCTATGCATTCTATGGATGTGCCTCTCTTACAAGTGTAACATATAAAGGCACAGTTGAACAATGGGATAGTATTTCTATAGGCTCAAATAACGAAAGCCTAACATCTTTAATAGGCTCTTGTGGGACAGGCTTGTTTTGGACATTGGATAAAAAGACTGGAATCCTTGTTATAAGTGGCACAGGGGCAATGAATGATTATACGTCTTCTTCAAATCCCGGTTGGTATAGTTCAAGAAGCAGCATTAAATCAGTTATAATCGAAGAAGGAGTAACAAATATAGGGCACTATGCATTTTATAATTGCCTCTCGCTTACAAGCGTGGTTATCGGAGACGATGTAACAAGTATAGGGAACGATGCATTTTATAATTGCACCGCCCTTACAAGCATAAGTATACCCGATGGTGTAACAAGCATAGGACACTCTGCGTTTTATAATACTGCATATTATAATGAAAGTAACAACTGGGAGAACAAAGTTTTATATATTTCAAACCATCTTATAAAAGCAAATACTTCAATATCAGGTGACTATTCTATCCGCAAAGAGACAAAATGTATTGCAGATTATGCGTTCAGGGATTGTAACTCTCTTACAAGCATAACAATATCTGACAGCATAACAAGTATAGGGGACTATGCGTTCTATGGTTGTGTTGCTCTTAGTACTGCCGATTATAAAGGCACCCTTGAACAGTGGGCAAATGTTTTAGTAGGTTCATATAATACTTCTCTTACAGACTTGATTAAATATAAAATCGGTTCCTGCGGAACAAATGTGAGGTATGCTTTTGATCCTTCAAATGGAGTTCTTCTTATATTGGGTACCGGTGCGATGAGAGATTATTATTCAGCACCTTGGTATGATTATAGAAGCAGTATTAAGTCAGTTATAATTGAAGAAGGTGTAACAAGTATAGGAGAATCTGCATTTTATTATTGTAGTTCCCTTGAAAGCATAACAATCCCCGACAGCGTAACAAGTATAGGAGACGAGGCGTTTAGTTATTGCACCTCCCTTAACGCAGTATATATAACCGATATAGCCGCATGGTGTAATATTGATTTTGCTTATGGCGACTCTAACCCGTTGTATTATGCAAATAATCTTTACATAAACGGTGAGCTTGTAACAGAGCTTGAAATTCCCGAAGGGGCAACTAACATTAAAGATAATGCGTTCTATAATTGCACTTCCCTTACAAGTATAACGATTCCTGCCACCTTAACAAGTATAGGAAACTCTGCGTTCAATGGTTGCAGCTCCCTTACGAGCATAAGTATACCCGATAGCGTAACAAGTATAGGAAGCTATGCGTTCGACGGTTGCAACTCTCTTAGTGCTGCCGAGTATAAAGGAACCCTTGAACAATGGGCTAATATTTCAATAGGTTCATATAATACTTCTTTTACAAACTTAATTAAATATAAAGCAGGCTCTTGCGGAACGAATGTTAAGTATACACTTGACACCTCAGTAGGAATATTAACAATAAGCGGTACAGGTGCGATGAAAGATTATTCTTACTATTCTTCAGCACCATGGTACAGTTCAAGAAGCAATATTAAATCGGTTACAATCAAGGAAGGCGTAACCAGTATAGGAAGCTATGCGTTCTATAATTGCACCTCTCTTGAAAGCATAACGATTCCTGACAGCGTAACAAGTATAGGAGATTGTGTGTTTAGGGGGTGCAGCTCCCTTACAAGCGTGGAGATCGGAGATGGCGTAACAAGAATAGAAAGCTATGCGTTCAGAAATTGCACCTCCCTTACAAGCATAACAATACCCGACAGCGTAACAAGTATAGGAAGCTATGCGTTCGAGTATTGCACTTCACTTAATGAGGTACATATAACAGACATAGCTGCATGGTGCAACATAGCCTTTTATAATGATGCTTCAAATCCATTGTCCTATGCTGAAAATCTCTATTTAAACGGTGAACTTGTAACAGATCTTGTAATCCCCGACAGCGTAACAAGTATAGGAAGCTATGCGTTCTATGATTGCGACTCCCTTACAAGTGTAGATATCGGAGACAGCGTAACAAGTATAGGAAGCTCTGCGTTCTATGATTGCGACTCCCTTACAAGCGTAGTGATCCCCTATAGCGTAACAAGCATAGGAAGCTCTGCGTTCGAATATTGTTCAAAACTGACAAGAGCAATATATTTAGGTTCAAAAGAACAATGGAACGATATTTCAATTGGGTCTTACAATTATGATGTCACAGGCAAGATTGCAGTATGTTTCGGTTCCTGCGGTGAAAATCTATCTTGGTCGTTAGATATAGAAACAGATGCTCTTACCATAAGTGGCTCCGGAGCGATGGGGGATTATGCTTCATATTCGTCGTATGCACCTTGGTATAATTCAAGAAGCTACATAAAGACTGTTATTATAGAAGAAGGTGTAACAAGTATAGGTAAGTATGTGTTCTATAATTGCAGCTCTCTTGAAAGCATAACGATCCCCGACAGCGTAACAAGTATAGGAGACTATGCGTTCCATGGTTGCAATACTCTTGGTACTGCCGAGTATAAAGGAACCCTTGAACAATGGGCTAATATTTCAATAGGTTCATATAATACTTCTCTTACAAGCTTAATTAAATATAAAGCAGGTTCATGCGGAACAAATGTTAAGTATGCTTTTGATTCTTCAAATGGAGTTCTTTTTATACTCGGTACAGGCGAGATGTATGATTATTTTTCATATTCTTCATCACCTTGGTACAATTTTAATAGTAGTATTAAATCAGTTATAATCGAAGACGGTGTAACAAGTATAGGATCCTATGCGTTCTCCGGTTGCACCTCCCTTACAAGCATAGAGATACCCAAAGATGTAACAAGTATAGGAGACTATGCGTTCGATGGTTGCACCTCCCTTACAAGTGTAGATATCGGAGACAGCGTAACAAGTATAGGAAGCTATGCGTTCTATGATTGCGACTCCCTTACAAGTGTAGATATCGGAGACAGCGTAACAAGTATAGGAAGCTCTGCGTTCAGAGGTTGCTCCTCCCTTAAAAGCATCGCGATCCCCGACAGCGTAACAAGTATAGGATGGTCTGCGTTCTATAATTGCGACTCTCTTACAAGCATAACAATACCCGATAGCGTATCAAGTATAGGTACGTATGCGTTTTATAGTTGCAACTCCCTTACAAGCGTTACTATAGGAAACGGTTTGACAAGTATTGGTGATTATGCGTTCGAAGGTTGCACCTCTCTTACAAATGCGGTAATTCCCGAAGGGGTAACAGATATTGGAAGCTATGCGTTTGGTTTTTGCGAATCTCTTACCAATATTGTGATCCCGAGCAGCGTAACAAATATTGATTATGCTGCCTTCGTCGGTTGCAATTCGCTTGAGCATGTATTATATATAGGAAGCGAAAGTGAGTGGACAAATATTTCAAACGTTTCTTCTAATTATGAGTTAACGTGTTCACTCATTCATTACAATGCAACGGGTGATGAAGTTGAAGCACTTATAATTAATGAACAGGCTTGCACAACAGCAGGAAAAGTGGCTGTTAATTGTACGTTGTGTGATAAGCTGTTATCAACCGTGGTTACTCATGAGTTGCCTCACGTTTTTGCAGACGGAGTATGTAAACTGTGTGAAAACAATCGTAATGATCTTATTGAATCAACACACTATTCTGATCTTAATTGTGATGAAATCAAAACGATCTGCAAAGAGGGGGCAGCATGGATAAAGATTGCCTTTTCTTCCAAATCCAAATTAAGCAGTCAGTATGAATATATCTACATTTATGACGGACAGAATAATGAGATAGGAAAATACAGTGAATCGGAGCTTGCAGGAAAAACTGTAGGTGTTCCTGGTGATACGGCAAAGATCAGATTGTTTTCGCCTGAAGGTAGGATGTCCTACGGTTATTCTGTGATTTCTGTTATTCCTTATTACGAGGAATGTACGCATCCCGAAACAGAAACTGTCGGAGCTTACGAGCCTACCTGCCTTTCAGAAGGATATACGGGCGATAAATTCTGTAAAGAATGTCTTATTCAAGTAAGCTCGGGAAGCTCTGTGGCTCCTTTAGACCACGACTACCAAAACGGTGTATGTATACGTTGCGGTACAAGTACATTTACATACCGTATTTCAAGCGGCAGTATTACAATTACCGGCTACAGCGGAGACGAAGCAACCATTACCATTCCTTCCGAAATTGAAGGATATCCCGTTACAAGCATCGCAGAAAAAGCATTCTACGCAAACCAAATTATTGTAAACGTTACAATTCCCGACAGTGTAACGAGTATTGCAAAGAATGCTTTCAGCCGTTGTCCTTCCCTTGAAAGTGTGACTGTTGGTAACGGTGTAGAAAGCATTGGAAACTATGCGTTCTATGAATGTGAATCTCTCAAGGATATAACGCTCGGAAACAGCCTGACAAGCATCGGCGACGGTGCATTTATGGGTACGGCATATTATAACGATGTTGACAACCGGACAGACGGTGTATTGTATATCGGAGACTATGTTATAAAAGCAGATGCTTCATTATCGGGTGAATATATCATCAGGGAAGGAACTAAGTGTATTGCAAATTCAGCATTTGCAAATTGCCATTTGCTTACGGACGTGGTTATACCCGACGGTGTAACAAGCATTGTTTACGCAACGTTCTTTGACTGTACTTCTCTTAAATCAGTAGACGTTCCGGAAAGTGTAACAAGCATTGGAAATTCAGCGTTCAGAGAATGTTCTTCTCTTGTAAGCATGACCATAGGAGACAGTATAGCAAGAATAGAAGGCTATGCGTTCTATAAGTGCAGCTCACTTAATGAGGTCCATATAACAGATATAGCTGCATGGTGTAATATTTATTTTTATGATTATTACTCCACCCCGGTATGCTACGCAAAAAGACTTTATTTGAACGGTGAACTAATTACAAACCTTGTAATTCCAGAGGGAGTAACAAGTATAAGAGCCCATGCATTCGAGGGTTGCAGCTCACTTGAGAGCATAACAATCCCTGACGGTGTAACAAGTATAGGAAGCTATGCGTTCGAGGGCTGCAGCTCGCTTGAGAGCATAACAATCCCTGACGGAGTAACAAGTATAAGAGACCATGCATTCGAGGGTTGCAGCTCTCTTGAAAGCATCAAGATCCCCGGAGGCGTAACATACATCGGAATTAGTGCATTTAATGGGTGCTTTTCCCTTAGAAGCATTAATATTCCCACAGCGATCACTGAAATTAATGATTCTGTATTTGAGGGATGCCGCTCTCTCGAAAGCATAACAATACCGGATAAGGTAATCAGAATATGGTATGATGCGTTTGCGGGATGCTCTTCTCTTAAAAACATAATTGTTCCCGATAGCGTGACGGAGATTTATAAGAGAGCCTTTGATGGTTGCAGTTCTCTTGAAAGCATTTCTTTCGGGGCTTCTGTTGCTAATATTTCAAACCTTATTTTAGGTGGATGTTGGAGCCTTAAGCACATAGAGGTATCTGAGAACAATCCTTATTATATGAACGATGCTGAAGGCAAGGTCTTCTCAAAGGATACTATGGCCCTTGTTATTTATCCTTCGGGAGAAGCTGGTACGTCTTATACAGTTCCCGATTCTGTAACAACTCTTGTATATCTTTCTTTCTTCAATTGTACAAATTTAAAGAAAGTTGATATTCCGAGCACAGTGAAATCAATAAGCGTAGATGCCTTTTTGGATAATCCTGTGCTTGAAGAGATCAACGTTATCGGTGAAGGCGGTAAATATTCATCCATAAACGGCTCTCTTATTTCCGATGGAACGATCTTGTTCAGAGTTCCCGACGTAACAGATAAAGAATATACAGTCCCCGATGGAATTGAACGTATAGGAGTTTATGCGTTTTGGGGTTGTAATAATCTTGAAACGGTTTATATTTCAGAAGGAGTTGTAAGTATAAGTTCTGATGCTTTTGGAGATTGCGGTTCTTTGAGCAAAGTATATATGCCTGCAAGTGTCACAATGATTAAATATGGTGCATTTCCATCCGGCATTGAGACCGTATACTACGCAGGCTCTGAGGAAGAGTGGAACGATATTGATATTGAGTATTGGGTCTGGGAGGGCCATCCTTTCAAAAACGCCAATATTGTATTCAACTACGTAGATCCCGACATCTATGCCGAAACCGAAAACGGTGTTTCCCTTGATAAATACAAGGGACAGGGTCCGGATGTAACAGTTCCTTCCGAGCACGAAGGCAAAGCAGTAGTATCCATCGGTGAAAATGCATTCAAGGGTAACGAAAACATTACTTCAATTACGATCCCGGAAAGTGTAACTGAAATTGCTGAAGGTGCGTTTGACGGATGTACATCTCTTGAAATGATCATTTACGAGGGCGAAATGCTTCCTTGTTCTGTTGACGAAGCAGAAATTTCCGAAGCTGCAAACGAAGGCTTCAGCGGTAACGGCAGAATTGAAGTAAACTATGAAGATACTACAGACGAAACAGTAGTATTCGAGTTTACAGCTGAAAAGACAGGTTCTCACTATGTGTTCACAGACGGAACAAGCCTTGATGCCGTTTGGGTATATGACGAAAACGGAGAGCTTCTCGGCTATACAGACTCCCTTGACGGAAGTGAAGCAAAAATCAACATTGACTTTGTAAAGGGGCAGACATACTATGTTGTACTCAGATGCATCAACCTCAGAAAAGGTACGCAAGCAGTTTCATATCCCACAAAGTTTATCATCAACTACACTTCTGATATTTGCGGCGATGCTTCAAATGACGGAAAAGTTACTATCGCAGATGTTCTCAGAATAAGAAAGCTTATAGCAGGCGTTGAAAATGAAGATACTCTCAGCATTATCGCCTCCGATGTAAACGGAGACGGAAGTGTTTCCATCGCAGACGTTCTCCTTATCAGAAAGCTTCTCGCAGGTATCATAACAGAATTTCCCGCAGAAAAATAATATTGGGAAAAAACAAATTATAATTAACGGTGGTATGGAGACTTACATGCTTTTGTAGTCTGTATACCACCGTTATGTTTATTTTATTTCTTTTAAAAATCCCTTAAACCGCCAAAAAAGTTTTTGGGGGTTTGGGGGAACTTTCTGCAGAAAGCTCCCCCTAACTTAAAACAATCTTAAAGCTTTGGTATATTGCTTATTAAAAGAAAAGTGTTTATAATATGGATAGAAGGCTAAGGAGGTGACGAGATGTACAACATACTTGTATGTGATGATGAGAAGGACATCGTTTCCGCTTTAAAGATATATCTTGAGGCTGAGGGCTTTAATGTTTTGTGTGCCCACAGCGGTATGGAGGCTCTTAAAATAAATGATGAGAACAAGGTGCATCTTGCACTTCTTGACATTATGATGCCGGGTCTCGACGGCATTGAAACGATGGTAAGGCTCAGGGAAAAAAGCAATCTTCCCGTAATTCTGCTGACGGCAAAGAGTGAGGACAGCGACAAGGTTTTGGGGCTCAACGTAGGTGCGGATGATTACATTACCAAGCCCTTCAATCCCGTTGAGGTCATCGCCCGTGTCCGTTCACAGCTGAGGCGGTACATGCAGCTGGGCTCAGGTGAAATTTCCGACGGAGTTCTCAGAGTTTCGGGGCTTGAGCTTGACGACAAAAAGAAAAAGGTAACAAGAGACGGTATACCCGTAAATCTTACGCCCACAGAATATGAGATACTGAGGCTTTTTATGAACCATCCCGACGAGGTCTTTTCGCCGAGAGACATTTACGTGAAGGTATGGAATGACAGCCCCTACGGTGCGGAGTCAACAGTAGCGGTGCACATTCGCCATATCCGTGAAAAAATAGAACCATACCCTGCTTCTCCCCGATACATCAAGGTAGTCTGGGGACAGGGCTATAAATTGGAGAAAGAAAATGAAAGATATTAAGAAAAGTATTCCCCTGAAACTTCTGTCCTTCTTCCTTGCCGCATTGACTCTTTTCGTTTTCGTTGCAAGCGGCATCTGTGCGGCAGTAATGCTTTACATTGACGTTTACACAAATGACAGAGACGAGATAGAAAAGGATGTTCTCGAAACGGTTGCCTTTGAGTATGCGTGGAGAATAGGGAACTTTTCTTCTGACACTATTGAAATAAAAGACGGCAAGAGCGCTATTAACGAGGCAATAAGAAAAAGCAACAATGAATTTCTGACAAGAGAGTTTCCCGAAGTTTATTTTACGGTAAAGCTAAAAGACGGAACAATTCTCCTTTCCAATTACAACGGTGAGGATATTCATTTTACCGTAGAATGTAGTGACCGTGTTTATATCTACAACGAAAGAACGGAGCATGACGAAAACGGTATCTATTACGATACGACCGAGGACACCGAAAGCGAAAGCTTTGGTGAAGCGGGGATGTCTACTTACAGGGGTGGTATTTACGAAGACACAGACGCACCTTACGAAACTGTTTACGTTGATATTATAACGGAGGTCTTTGTTCCTCATACTTTTGAGTCGCCTTTCGGAAAGCTCGCTTTTACAAAACTGTGTGCCCAAAAGGCCTATGACCTTCGTTTTGTATGCCCCGCCGTCTGCATCGTATCCTTATTTGTTTTCATCTTTTTGTTTGTTGTACTTATGTGGTCGGCAGGAAGCAGTAAGGGAAAGAGAAGAGAGGATATTCCGGTAATTCACCGCCTGCCCTTTGATGTTATCACGGCTTTTATCGTTTTGCTCGGTGGTCTTGAGGTGGTGTTTGTCGGCGAGGGATTTCCTTATCTGCACGTGGCGCTTATGCTTATTGTCGGTCCGATACTGATTTTTATCGACAGTCTTATAATTATGTTCTATTTTTATTCCTTTGCCGTAAGATGCAACACCAAAACTCTTTTCAGATATACCCTTATCGGTATGGTAATTCGTTTTATCATAAGATGTATAAAGAAAATCGTGAGAGCGCTTGCTTCTTTGATATCCGGTCTTCCTCTGATATGGAAAACAGTTCTCGCCGTAGGTGTCGTCTGCACTTCTGAGCTGTTCGTGCTGTTTCTGTGGTGGTTATGGAAAGCTGAGCCCGGATGGCTCTGTTTCTGGTGGTTTATCGGCAAGTCGCTTCTTATCCCCGTTGTTTTCTATCTTGCCATTCAGCTTAAAAAATTAAAGCAGGGCGGCAGGGAGATATTATCGGGAGAGCTGACCTACAGAATAGACACAAGAGGTATGCCGTCAGAGCTTCGTGAACACGGTGAAACTCTCAACAGTATAGGAGATACAGTTGCCCTCGCAGTTGAAGAAAAGCTGAAAAGCGAAAGGCTCAAAACTGAGCTTATCACAAACGTTTCTCACGATATAAAAACACC
>JAZSLF010000070.1:0-6553 GCA_045535205.1 Eubacteriales bacterium | reverse complement strand
TTTCCCTCTACCATAGGTAACTAAGGCGTGAACCCCAAACAGACAAGTCTGTTTGAGGACCCCTTAATGCCGACGAGGAAAAAAGCTCTCAATCTACCTGCGTTTCTCTCAGTCTGACACAGAGTGTAGACTTTGTCTACACTCTGCAACAGCACACCTATCGGTGTGCCGTTATATTATATATAGCATCAATGGCTGAAATCACTTGCTTTTTGTCATTAAAACAGCCAAAGCTGATCCTTACAGCACCGTTTTCGCCTGTTTTGAGTGTCTCATGAGCAAGAGGTGCACAATGATAGCCTGAGCGAGTGCATATTCCTAAATCATCAAGCTCGGTTGATACTTGATTTGAGCTTAGACCTCTGATGTTAAATAAAACAATTGAGGAAGGAAGATGGGCACAGTATACTCTCACCTTACTCATGTTCAAAAGCTCGCTTTTTAGCATATTACCAAGAGATTCCTCGTAAGCCCGGATTTGTTCGGGTTTATTTTGCTTGACAAATTCCAACCCTTTGTTAAGTCCTGCAATCGCAGGGGCAGGCATAGTACCGACTTCAAAACGGTCAGGAAGATGTTCCGGCATAAGCAGCGACTTTGAACCCGAGCCACTCCCTCCTTCAATTACTGAAGCGAGCTTTCCGGTATTCTTTATATCTTCCGAAAATATTATAACACCAATACCTTGAGGCCCTAACAATGCTTTATGAGAAGGAAAACACAGAGCCGATATTCCAAGATCTTTAATATCAATATCAAATAAACCGGCACTTTGGGCGGCGTCTACGATGAAATATATCCCCCGTTTTCTGCAAAGCTCTCCTATTCTTTTAATTGGCAGTACTGTACCGCATATATTTGATGCATACTGACATATCAGCATCCCGGTTTTATTGTTTATATACCTGCTTATATTGTTAATAATCTCATCTTCATTTTTTAAATACGTAGAGAAAACAGAGTACTTAACAGATTTACTGTATTTCAAAGCCTCAACCGGCCTAAGCACACTATTATGCTCCATATCCGAGATAAGAATGTGCATTCCTTCCTTAACAAGTGATTTTATCGCAAGGTTAAGTGCATAGGTAGTATTGAAAGTAAAAACAATGTTTTCGGGCAGGTCTGTTCCGAACATATCCGCAATATGCTCTCTTGTTTCATAGATCATTTCTGAGGCTTTTCGGGAATAATAGTGCGTCCCTCTTCCTGCATTTCCACAGTATTCCTTCATACACCTAACCATTTCCTCCGTCACAGCTGCAGGTTTAGGAAACGAAGTTGCTGCATTATCAAGATAAATTCTGTGTTCCCAAAATCTCTCCATATTCAATTCCTTGAGCGTTCAGAATTCTGCGAATTCTCATAAAATCAGCACAATTAAAGGTCAATCCATATGAGCAGCCCTTTTGAGTAAGCGACGGATCAACGTTTACCACCGATGAAAAAATACCGTCCTTAGACAAGGTTCTTTTAGCCTTTTGTGCTGTTGTAAGATTTTTAATAGATATTATACACATATTATAAAGCTTTGCATCATCGCAGACTAATAATAATATATGCAGTATGGTATTAATGGGTTCTGTAGTCACATACGTTCAGATAGCATCTGCCTACATCAACACTCATGCCTTTACATACCAATGCATTTGTTGTATATCCATCAAGTGTCATTCCGCATTTCTCCATAACCCGTAAGCTTGCATCGTTGCCCTTCATGAATTTTGCTTCTACGGTTTTCGCACCAAGCTTATCAAAAGCAAACTCCATAACAGCATTAACTGCTTCCGGCATAAGTCCATAGCCTCTGTAACGAGGATTTAAAACGTAACCTATCTCACAGCATTTTTCTTCATAATTGAAGGAAGTAAATCCACACGTGCCTATCATTTTATGATTAGCTTTTAACACTACCGCCCAATCAAAAAAAGTTTTGTTTTTGTAAGCTCTTTCTACTGTTGCTAAATATCTTTTTGTATAAGTGACGTCGGGATGAGGTCCCCAGGTCAAGTATTTTACAACGGTATCGTCACAGGCATATTCATACATGTCTCTCGCATCAGATAATCGTATCTTACGAAGAATAAGCCGACTTGTGACTATTACGTTTGTGTTTGCAAACAGTAGCTCTGTCGTAAATTTATCCATACACACTCCTTTGACTGCTCTAAAAACAATTATACTACCATTCATTTTAAAAATGCAACATCAATTCTATACTACATTTAATTTTTTTGTTTTATATTGTTGATATAATCCGAATATTATGGTATATTATATTGGAATATATGAGCTATCTCCCGAATAAAATGTATAAAAAACAACGACGGAGATAATAATGGAAAATTCAAGCAAAAGAACAAACACTTTACTATTTGTCTGTTTACTGTTAATAGCCATAGGATGTATATCGGGTTATTATTATAATGGTACAAATCCATTTGAGCTGCAGTATTATGCTCCCTATTCAAAGGACAGTATATCAACAATTACGGATAACGTTATCCCTCTTTGCCGCAGTCAAATGCTTCAGTTTGTCTTGATCTTTGCTTCATCATTTTCGGTATTTATTTATCCCGTAATTTGCTCGGCTGTTTTGTACAGGGCTTTTTCGATCGGCGTTGGTTTATCTTCAATACTGAACAGCGGAAATTATTCCGGACAGGCACTTTCATTTCTGATATCATATATTCTTATAACCGCCGTAATCGTCATTTTTGCCATTAACGCAAGCACGACGTTAAAACGGACATATGCTGAGAGAAGCATCGAAAACAAACTTCTCATCGCCTTCAGATGTTTCGTTTTGTTTCTGATGACTTCCGGGACTGCACTTATAATAAGACTCATACCTCTTATTATTTTCAGCTGATATTCTCAATAATAAGAATTTTTATAAGGAACAAATAAATGGAAAATCAAAACAAAGAAAAGAAAAAATTCAATCTGTTCAATGTTATGAACAGAGATGGCAAGGGTGTTGAAAAAAAAGATGTACTGAATGTTTTGGAAAAGCCTGACATCAGCAACTTTTTCAAGCTCTCATGGCGTAAGTTCAATCAGCTTCTTTCGATCAATATGTTTTATATATTCGGTAACTTCCCTGTTTTGTTTGCACTCTTTGCATTTGCCGGATATACGTCAACCACCGTATATGCACCCGGTTCAGGGCTTTTCACCGCACTTAAAGGTTCAATGTATTTTGATATGTCACCCGTTATAGCTTCTCTTAACGGAATTTACGGCATTCAATCGAAAATGACGATCCCGTCCACACTTACTTACGTATTTTACGGTCTTTCACTGCTCGTTTTTTTCACTTTTGGTCTTGTCAATGTAGGAACAACGTATATCCTCAGAAACATTGTAAGAGGAGAACCCGTTTTCATGTGGTCTGACTTCTGGTATGCTATAAAGCGTAATCTTCGCCAAGGTATTATTTTTGGCATTATTGACCTGTTTATTTCCTTCATGCTCGTATATGACCTTATATTCTTCAGAAGCAACATGGGAAATAATACCATGCTCATGGTCTTCTATTTTCTGAGCTTCGGAATGATCTTCGTTTACTTCTTTATGAGAATGTATACTTACCTTATGATGATAACTTTTGATCTGAATATTTTCAAGCTTCTTAAAAACTCCGTCTTCTTTGCAGTTTTGGGAATAAAGCGAAATATTATGTGCCTTATAGGAACTGCACTTACTGTCGCACTTAATTTTGTTATTTTCACATGGCTTATGCCTGTTGGTATAATTCTTCCTTTTGTTATAACAATTGCATTTTGTTCATTGATCAGCGTATATTGTGCTTATCCCAAGATCAAAGAAATAATGATAGATCCTTACTATAAAGAAATAGAGGAATAATAAGATTTAACGCCGCTTTACAGCGGCGTTATTTTTATCAAGGGGCCTCAACAGCCTTCTCCAGCGGAAAAGGTGTCGCTGAAAGCGACAGATGAGGAGAACAAAGTTTCTGGAAAGCTACATCATTTAGTTTCTTCGGCGACTTGGGGTTCTCTTGTAACTTAATACAAATTTGTGTCAAATTTAGACAGAAAGCATATGCTGTTACAGAAGACCTGTCTTCGATTTGATACTGTTCATACAGAAAAAGGAGGAAAATAATGAATGACGGAAAATTCAATTCTCTGAATTGTAATACAAAAGAAATGGTGTGCATAGATACATACCGTATTCTTGATTCCTGTCGTGACAAGGATTGTTTTGAAAATGCAAAAGTATATCTGACTTGCTTCGGTCAGGAAATAATTGAACGCACAGGAACAGTCAGAGCAAAATATGCAAAAATAGTTTCAACTTACATTGATATTGATGAAGTTCCTTTCAATTGCGGATTTTATCAGTTGACCATAAAATTTTATGTTAAGCTTATCCTTGAAGGCTGTGTCGGAGCAGGAAACATACAGGAATTTGAAGGAATAAGTGTTCTTGAAAAAAAGGTAATTCTCTTTGGCGGAACGGGTTCCGTTCACGTATTTAAAAGCGGAAACGGTTGTAGTTCTTCTGACACCTGCGGAAAGTGCGAAAGTGCAACAAATCTCCCTGTTGCAGTAGTTGAAGCTGTCGATCCGATCGTGCTTGACGTAAAAGTTGTTGAACCTACAGCTTCCTGCGTTTGTCACGTATGCTGTTCCTGCTGTGACATTCCGAGTCATGTTACAAACTGCGTATGCGGTGAACTGTCTGACAGCTCAAGCACAAACGTTCTCACAGTTTCTCTTGGCATTTTTTCCGTAATAAGACTTGAAAGACCCGCACAGCTACTTGTAAATGCCGCAGAATATTGTGTGCCCGAAAAACATTGTGTCGAAGCAAAGGATAATGACCCCTGCAGCGTTTTCAACTCAATGCCCTTCCCCATAAAAGAATTTTGCTCCACGTCTGCAAAATGGAGCAAAGAAAACGGCTGTGGTTGTAACTGAACACAGATCTTGAAAGTAAAAAAGGCACACTGACGAGTACCGTTACTGTAATGACTATAACTTTTTGCAATTATAGTATGGATATAAGCCATTGTATAAATCACAGGAAAGACATTATATATCATAAAGCAATCGGAAAGATATACACGCTAAAGCGTGGTGAAATACCAAGCCCTACGGCTTGGATAAAAAATCGACAGGCAAAAGCCTGTCGATTTTTGGTGCGCCAGAGCATTCTATAATCGAACCATTTACCTCATCAAGAGTAACGGTAGTATTTGCTTCGTTGTAGTTAAAGGTCAAAACCAGCTTATCGTCATATACATACACTGCATTCACGAAGCTGTCAATGAGTCTCTGCTTGTGTTCTTTTTTCGTCGTATCTAAGCTGCGAAATCTCTGCAGCCAGAAGATCAATCCCTCTTTGGTAAGAGGAGGGCGTTTCAGTTCTTCTTTAATAATCTTTAATTCCAATTCTTCTTTGGTGGTCTCAAGTTCAATCATACGCTGTTTTGTAGTAGTCGTAATGATTCCCTGTTCGATAGCGTTCATCAGATTGGCTATCGCTCTTTCGGTTTCGCTCAACTGCTGTTTCAGAAGGATAACAGATGTGTTTTCGGTGCTGGCTACACGGAGCACGATGTTTGCGATATCTTCTATCACATCGTCCTGTAACAGCATCTCCTTGGTGTAACAAACAACAATGTCTTCGATCCATTCCTTTTTAACTGTCTTTTTATCGCATGAGTGCTTGTATTTCGCATTGTTGCATTTATAGTAGCGATGCACCGTACCATTTCTGCCCGTACCGCTTTCTCCTGTCATATAGACACCGCACTTGCCACAGAACAATTTGGTAGTCAGCAGATAGTCGTCCTCGGCCTTGTGCCTTGCGGCGGCTTTTTTGTTTTTCTGTAACTGCTCCTGCACCTTGTTGAACAAATCCTTTGGGACGATTTGCGGTATACCGTTCTCGTGAATGATCTCTTGAAACTTATATTCACCGATATAACGCCTATTCTTTAGCATAGTCGTCACAATGTTGATGGAAATCTTACTTCCGAGAGAAGTAGTCAATCCCTTTATGTTCAATAGGGTTACGATCTCCTTAATGGTCTTACCTTTGTCGTATAACTTAAACGCTTCAAGTACCCAAGGAGCTTTTAATGGATCAACCTCAAATAACTGCTCCTTGTTAATGACATAGCCAATCGGAACCGTACCGCCATTGAATTTGCACTTCAAAGCATTTTCGGTTAGACCTCTTGTGACCTTTTCGGCAAGCTCTGCGGAGTAGTATTCCGCCATTCCTTCCAGTACGGATTCGAGCAATATGCCCTCCGAACCGGCAGAAATATTTTCGGTTGCCGAGATCACCTTGACATCGTTCTTCTTTAACGCATTTTTGTAACGCGCCGAGTCATAACGATTTCTTGCAAAACGGTCTAACTTCCAAACAATGATTACATCAAACTTTTTCTTGGAGCTGTCTTTGATCATCTTTTGGAATTGCGGTCGATTGTCTGTTTTGGCAGATAATGCTCTGTCAATGTAGGTATCAATTACGGATATACCTTGTCTTTCCGCAAATGCCATACACTCAC
>JAZSLF010000119.1:0-22094 GCA_045535205.1 Eubacteriales bacterium | reverse complement strand
GAATGGGACATCAAGAGCCGTGACGAAGAGATCGAAAACGCTGAGGCGCACGATATTCCCCTCAAGATAACAAGAGAAACAAATTATTCCAAGGATAAGAACCTCTGGCACCTTTCCCATGAAGGTCTCGACCTTGAAGATACAGGCAACGAGCCTATGTACGAGCATCCCGGTTTTCTTGAAATGGGTGTTTCTCCCCTTCAGGCTCCCGATGCTCCTACATATATCACCCTCGATTTTGTAAAGGGCTTCCCCGTTGCTCTCAACGGTGAAAAGATGAGTGCTAAGGAGATCGTTCTCGCTCTCAATAAGCTGGGCGGCGAAAACGGTATCGGTCTTCTTGACATCGTAGAAAACCGTCTCGTAGGTATGAAGTGCCGCGGCGTATACGAAACTCCCGGCGGCGAAATACTCTATTTCGCACACAATTACCTCGAAACAATTTGCCTCGATAAAATGACTGCTCATAAGAAGCAGGAGCTTTCCGTTACATTCGCTGAGCTCGTTTACAACGGTCAGTGGTATACTCCCCTCAGAGAAGCTCTCACAGCCTTCGTTGATAAAACACAGGAAACTGTTACAGGTAAAGTCAAGCTGAAGCTTTATAAGGGCAATATCATCAAGGCAGGCGTGTGGAGCGATTATTCCCTCTATTCCGAAGAAATTGCTACCTTCAACGAAGACCACGTCTACGACCAGACAGATGCTACAGGTTTCATCAACCTCTGGGGTCTTCCCATCAAAGTTCGCGCTCAGGTAATGAAGGAACTTGAGAATAAGTAAGTAATGGCAAGGGGGAGGCTTTTTGAAAAAAGCCTCCCCCTTATACCCCCTCAAAAAACTTTCAACGGGGGGACAGCAAAACATAACAACGGCGGAACAGAGCATTATGAATATCTGTATATAAATATACCGCCGTTAAGTATACTAACTGTTTTTTGCATTTACCCTATACCTCTTTCAAAAGTCTTTGAAAGGGGTCATAGGGGAAAACTTTCTTCAGAAAGTTTTCCCCTAATTCTTCTTCTACGCAAAGGAACATACTATGGAAAAAATGTGGGCGGGCAGGTTCAAGAAAGAGCTTGATAAGACCGCAAATGATTTCAACTCATCAATAAGCTTTGACTCAAAGATGTACCGTCAGGACATTACGGGTTCAATGGCGCACGCCGCCATGCTGAAAGCAAAGAAGATAATACCCGCCGAGGCGGCAGACACGATAATAGACGGGCTTGAAAAAATACTTTCGGACATGGACGAGGGAAAGCTTAAAATCGACCCTGAATGTGAAGACATTCATATGTTTGTAGAGAAGGTCCTCACAGAGAGAATAGGCGATGCGGGGAAGATGCTTCACACCGCAAGAAGCCGAAACGATCAGGTTGCCCTTGACCTTCGTCTTTACATGAGAGACGAAACAAACGAGATAATTGAGCTTCTCCGTGAACTCATAGAAATAATCTGTGACAAGGCAGATGAGGGCACCGATGCCATAATGCCCGGCTACACTCACCTCCAGAGAGCACAGCCCATAACCTTCGCACATCATATTCTCGCATACGGAATGATGTTCCGCCGTGACATACTGAGACTTAAAGACGCCCTTGCAAGAATGAACGAAAGCCCCCTCGGCTCATGTGCACTTGCGGGCACCACCTACGACACGGACAGAGAGATGGTAGCGGAAGCTCTGGGCTTTGACGGCATAATGCTTAACAGCATGGACGGTGTTTCCGACAGAGACTACTGTGTGGAGCTTATGAGTGCGTTTGCTCTCATAATGATGCACCTTTCCCGCTTCTCAGAGGAGATCATTCTCTGGTCAAGCTGGGAGTTTAAATTCGTTGAGCTTGACGACTCCTTCACGACAGGCTCAAGCATCATGCCCCAAAAGAAAAACTCCGACATGGCGGAGCTTGTAAGAGGAAAGACGGGCAGAGTTTACGGTAACCTTATGGGTATCCTCACGGTGCTCAAGGGTATTCCCCTCGCATACAACAAGGATATGCAGGAGGATAAGGAGTCGATCTTCGACAGCCTTGAAACTGTAAAAATGTGCCTTAAAGTCTTCTGTCCCATGATAGCGACCATGACTCTTATTAAGGAAAATATGCTGAAAGCCGCACAAAAAGGCTTCATCAATGCAACAGACCTCGCCGACTACCTCGTTAAGAAGGGACTCCCCTTCAGAACAGCTTATAAAACGGTAGGTCAGCTCGTCGCCCGCTGTATCGATGACAATACGGTCCTTGAAGAGCTTCCCCTCGAAGTGTATAAGGAATACAGCGACCTCTTTGACGAAACACTTTATCACGAAATTTCCCTTAAAACCTGCGTCGAAAAACGTATCTCCAAAGGCGGCACAGGCCTCGAAAGCGTAAAGACACAGATAGAATTTTTGAGAAAGTGAGATTTATTTTGGGGGCTTTTTGAAAAAAGCCCCCAAACCCCAAAAACTTTTTGGCGGTTAGGGATTTGTATTAAAAACATATAATAAACATAACTGCGGCATACGGATTACAATAAATTTGCAGTCTGTTGTGCCGCAGTTAATTTTATTATATCTCTATAAACTTTCCCTAACCCCGCTCAAAAATTTGAGGGGGGTTGGGGGGAACTTTTTAAAGTTCCCCCCAAATAAAACCCTAACTCTAACTAACTCTAACTAACTCTAACCACTCCTACAGTAGCGTCATCGGGGCGGAGATCAGAGCATTCACGGGCGGTGCTGAGGATCTGCTCGGCGACCTCTGCGGGAGTACCTGAGAGTCTTCCCGGTGAGCAAAGAATATCGTAGAGCCAGGCGGAGTTATCCTCATCGGGCAGAATACCGTCGGAGATCATAATGACTGCATCTCCCTTTTGCATATTAAAGGAGACTGACTTGGCACTAAGCTTTTTGAGTATACCGACAGGGTGAGTATCGCACTCCATACGAAAGAGCTTATTACCTCTGAGAACGAAGGAGGGAGCCGCACCGCTTTTTATAAATTCTGCTTTTCCGGTATATGCATCGGCAATAAAGATGTCAACTGTTGAGGAGCATTCTATACGTCTCTCGCTTGTAAAATTATTGAGCAGCTTGAGAGCCGTATCGACGGGACAGCCCGACGTCAGCATACGTTTCAGAAAAATCGCACCTATCCTTGAAGTGAGAGCCGCCTCGCTTCCGCTTCCCATACCGTCGCAAATAAGCATACACAGCTTACCGTCTTCAAGCTCAAAGGCTGTCACCGCATCGCCGTTGGGCTCAGGACAACCGCCACAGCTGCTGTAATGGCCGTATGTAAAGGAAAGACTCTTTCTCATTTCCATGGAAAGATCAAGTCTGTCGTACTCGATGGACAGACGAGGCTCTGTAAGGGGCATTCTGAGACATTCCTCCGAAAGTCTTCTCACGTCCTCGCTTCCGAGAGAAAGGTCCTTTACGGTAACGCCGCTTGCGAATATCCTCGGTCTTTCAAAGCCGTAAACACTTATCCGCTGTGTCACTATGCCCCTTTTCTCATAAGCAAGGGACAGTCTCTTTGTAAGCTTTTCGTTCAGAACACTTTCCCTGTCTCCTTCACACACGGTTTTTCTTATAAGCTCGGATATGGCCTCGTAATCGTCGGCAATTACGGAAGTCTTATCGGTTTTAATAACGTCCTCGTTGAAACGTCTGTATTCTCTGTTAATGCCGTCGCAAATAAGATCGACCGAGGGACAGCCACGTTTCATAGAATCGGGAAAGGAGTCTGCAAACACTCTGTCCCGAAGCTTCAAGGTCCTTGCCATCTGCTTCAGAATGCGGCCGTCACGGAAACGCTCCCTCTCATGACAAATGGTTTTCTTACCGCAGGCGGAACAAGCTGCAGAGAAAGCGTTTTCGCATATAACGTCGCAGTCTACGGGCGAGGGAGAGCGAAGCTTGTCCGACAGGTCTCTGAATATCTTTGACATACCGCTGAGTGCCGAGCTTATCCTTTCAACCTTGCAGACAGGGTCAAGAGAAATACTTTTTATAAAAGACTCCTCGCTGTTGGCACTTCCCTTTTCAGCTTTAAAAAGGTCAAGCTGTGACGGAATAAGACCGAAATAGGAAAGGGGGTAAAAAATGCCTGAGGCAAGAAGTATTTCGGGCATAACGGAGGAGAAGGCGGCTACACCGTCAGCATAAAGTGCCCAGCTTATGCCCAATGCCGCAGCACATACAGATGCAACACCCGATGAAAAGGAATTGAGAATACCTGTCGCCGCCGCACCAACAGCATACATGGGTGCGAAAGCCGGTTCAAGAGCCATTCCCGAAAAAAGGCCCAAGAGCATACCGTCCGAAAGCCCCACGCTTACGGAGACCGTCTGAGCAAGAAGAAAAGCAATTACGACTCCAACGTTCATGCCTCCTACGGTAAAATCGGAAACCGAAAGAAAAAAAGCAAAGCCGACAGCACATACCCCCGCCTTTCTGACACCCGCACGAAGCCTTCCGTTTGATACTGCGTGAAAACCGAAGGTGAGAACAGGTACGGCTACCCCAATAAACACGGCTGAAAAAATGTCGTACCAAAGGTCTCCCTTTTGAAAAATTCTCCCGGCACCCACCGTAAGAGCTGCACCCAGGGAGCATATCATACGTATTTTCACATTGTGAGAAAAAGCATTTGTGAAATTAAAAAGGAACTGCTTTTTTCTCAAAGTCTCCTCGGGAAAAAGCGGTTTTCTTTCCTGTGCCGAGGGAAGCGGTGCACCCGCTGTCTCAGCAATTCCGAGAGCTCCTAAAAAAAGACGTATAAAGAATAAAGATATGTATGAGGCACCGTAAAGCAGGGCGGAGCTTTCTATAAAAAAGAGAGAAAGCAGGCCACCTGCAAGTGCCGAAAGTGCTGTCGGCAAGCTGCCCGCCGCAGAAACGATGGCAAGAGCGAAGGGGTAAACACCGGAAATAGTAGGCGTTTTCCCGCAAAGCAGGGTGAAGGAAAACACGGCAACAGAGGGTGCGGCTTTTTTTACAGCATTTTTCAGCTTTTCCCTCTCACCAAAAAGTTTTTTCATAAGCTGCAGTATTCTACCGCTTCTGCCGCTTTCTTTTTCAATACGTCTGTCCATATAGACACCTCGCTTTTTGTGTTTAGTGAGGGTATTCTACTATTCCTACGCAAAAAGGAGAGTCGATTTTCCTACGGCGTTTTCTGACGATTGAAGCGGTAGAAACGCAAAGAGGGAAAAATAAAACAAAACAAAAAAATTTCCCATGCGTTTCCCTGCACTTTGGCGGGGGAAATAGATGGGAAATTATTATTTTGCGATAAATTTATTCTCAAAAAAGCCTGAACACACTCTCAAGCATGGAAAGACATTTTTCTTCTCTGTCTCTTGAGGGATTGTATTCAACAATATCGTAGGATACTGCGGCATCTTCGGAAATTACAGTTTTCAGCATGTTGTAAACGGTGTCAAAGGACAGACCGCCCGGCATGGCATAGCCGGTCGCAAAAAACTCCGAGCCGTCAATGGCATCAACGTCAAAGCTGACGTGTACCTTTTTGCCCCTTACCTTTTCAAGCACCTCGCCGATGATTTTCTCATGACCTCTGCGGCGAACGTCATAAGGAGAATAAAGGGTCACACCCTGTCTTTCCATTATGCCCCATTCCTCGGGGTCAATGCTGTGAGCACCGATTATATACGTATTTTTACCGAGCAGATCGACTCTGTTTTTGCCCACGTCAAGAAGCGGTGTGCAAAGACCCATGGCGGCGGCAAGAGGTACGCCGTGTATTCTGCCCGAAAGTGTGGTTTCTTCCGTGTTGATGTCGGTGTGTCCGTCAATGTATATGAGAGCAGTATTCTCAGAGCCGTAGGTCTCGCCGAGAGCCGCAAGGCTTCCCATAACAACGGAATGGTCACCGCCTACTGTTATGGGAGTGAGAGAATTTTCAAAAGCAAAAAGGAATTTTTTACGAAGCTCTCTGCAAACGTTCATTACCGTCTCATATCCGATAAGCCTTTTGTCGCACAGCACCTCAGGTAAAACTCTTTCACCCTCAAAATCCGAGAAAACAGCTCTCTGCCCAAATATTTCTTTCAAAAATGCTCCCTTGAGACAGGCATAGGCTTCTTCCGTACCAACCGTGGGCGAGCCTACACAGACGGGTGCCTCACAGAGCATATATTTTCTTTTTTCTGTCATTGGTTTGCGGGAAGTCCTTCGTTTTTCTCAAAATAATATTTTCTGAAATTGTTGTACTGACCTAAATAATATCTTTTGATATAGTAAAATCTCTTTACGTGGAAATCGCCCCTGCAGTCAAGAGTTCTTGAATACTTCTTCGCTTTAATAAGTGCCCTTGCTTCGCTTCTCAGAGCCTTGTCGGAAACGTATTTTGAAATCACACATTTTGGAACGTTCGCCCAAAGAGACGTGTTATCTGCAAAAATACAACCGTTTTCTTTTTCAAATACGGCATCCTCGGTGAGCACCTTCATCATGTTTATACCTGCACCCCTTACGAAGAAGCTGCTTCTTCCCAAACGGGGATTTATTTCAAACATAACGTAGCGGCCCGCTTTTCTGTCGTACTTCATGTCGATGTTGCAGAAGCCCACGTAGCCGATGTCTTCAAGAAACTTCTTCACCTTTTCGTAAAGAGCCTTGTCGCTTCTTGAAATAATTGCCGCATAGTTGCCGATGGTCTTCGGTGCATATTCCTCAAGGATCGGCTGACCGAGACACATGGCACGAACTTTTCCGTCCTTGTCGGAATAGCTGTTCATAACTCTCATGGCATCGTCGCCGCCCTCGATGAACTCCTGTATTATCATTTTTCCCGCATAGTCACTTCTGTTCATGCTCTCCATGACTTTTATGTAGGAGTCTCTGTCCGAGAAGAAAAATACTTTTTTCTTTCCCTCAAACTCCGCATGAAGATACTCGTAGGCGTTGCTGTTTTCGGGCTTGACAACGATGGGAAAATCAAAGGGGAGCTTGTCTATTGCGGAAATTCTGTCTTCACGCTCTGCAACGTAGGTCTTAGGGTAGTCCATGCCGTGCTTTTCGCAAAGAGAATAAAACTTGTCCTTCGTGTCAAGGGTGTCAAGAAGCTCTTTCGTTATAAATTCATTTTCAATAAGACCCTCAAACCTGTCATAATGACGGCTGAGCATGGCACAGTAATAGTCTGAGCAGGGCACAACTATCACTTTTTCATAGCTTTCCTTAACTTCTTTCAGTATTTTAAGAAGCTCAGTGGGAAATACGTCGTCTCTGTCGAAATTCTCCACCTTTTTCAATATAAAAAGCTTACTGTAAACTGTGGGAATGAGCTGACGGGTGCACACTAAAAGGGGCTTTATGCCGTAAGCTTCTATGAATAGACGTGACGTGCCGTAAGCATTTTCGTCACTTCCTAAAATTATAGGTATAAATTCTTTCTTTGCCATATAAAAAACCTCAAAGAAAATTTCAAATGAGGATTTTTGCCGTAAGGCAAAAATCGACATTTTCTTTTCTCTCTTCTCTTTTCTCTCTTCTCTTCTTTTTGCTGAGTTATCTCAGCAAAAAGTACTGTTCGTACCAAAGGAGGAAGGAGTAAACGGTATAGATCACACGTGCGTTATTCTTTTCTCCCCTGATATGCTGTTCAAGCATGGAGAGAAGAAGCTCGGAATTGAAAAATTCCTTCGCCGCATCGCTTCCGAAGGCTTCTCTTATGGGAGAAGCAAACTTTTCATCCTTTATCCAAACTCTGAAAGGCACCATGAAGCCCGCTTTCTTGCGGTTTGCCCAATCGAGAGGAATGTGCGAAAGAGCCGCTTTTCTGAATGCACGTTTTGTGTGTCTGCCCTTCATCTTCTGCTCTGACAGAAGGGTTCTGGCAACTGCCCACACCTCCTTGTCAAGATAAGGAACTCTCGCTTCAAGGGAGTGAGCCATCGTCATTTTATCAGCCTTGAGAAGAATATCGTAGGGAAGCCACAGGTGCATATCAAGATACATCTTCTTGGTGAGGTCGTCACAGTCCTTTACCTTTTCATAGTAGGGGGCGGTGACATCCTTATAAGTTATTTTGCTTCTGTATTTGTCACTTGTAATTCTGTCGGCATCCTCATCCTTCATGATGAACGCCTGACCGATATAGGTGTCCTCGACTCTTTCGGCATTTGATTTGAAGAAATGCTTTACGTGGGACACGGGGCACTTTGAGAAAAGCTTCGCCATTGATTTTCTGAAGCCTTCGGGGAGCTTTTTGTAAGCTTTTGAAGCACCACTCTGAATGTACCAGTCGTAGCCGCCGAAAAATTCGTCTGCACCCTCGCCGCTGAGAACTACCTTAACGTCTTTTGCCGCAAGCTGTGAAAGATAGTAAAGAGGTACGGCGGAAAGGTTTGCGTGAGGCTCGTCGGAATGGTACTGAACGTGGGGAAGTGCCGCAAAAAATTCGTCGGGAGTTATTTCCTTTTTCTTATTGGGCATACCGAGAGTTTTGCAAAGCTCCTCTGCAAGAGAGGTCTCGTCAAAGCCCTCGACCTTAAAGCCTACGGAGTAGGTCTTCATGGGTCGGACCGTGGAGGCAACGTAGCTTGAGTCAACACCGCCTGACAGGAATGAGCCCACCTCGACGTCTGCTATCTGATGATATTCAACGGAGGAAAGCACAGCCTTATCAATGAGGGCAACAGCTTCGTCAAAGCTCCTTTTTACAGGGTCAAGGGTAGCTTCAAAATAGGGAGTTTCCTCAAATTTTCCGTTTTCGTATGTGAAATAGCAGCCGGGAGTCAGCTTGAAGACGTTTTTGAACATGGTCTCCTTCATGGGAGAATACTGAAATTCAAGATACAGCTTCAGAGCATCGGGATTTATCGCCTTTTCAAAGGCAGGATGAGGCAGAAATCCCTTTATTTCCGAACCGAAAAGAAACGTGCCGTTCATGTGTGCATAATAGAAGGGCTTTATTCCGAAATAGTCCCTTGCACCGTAAAAGCTCTGCTTCTCCTTATCGTAGATAACGAAAGCAAACATTCCACGAAGCCGTGATGCCGTTTTCTTTCCGTATTTAAGATAGGTCTGGAGGATAGTTTCCGTATCGGAATTGGTCGCAAAGGTACAGCCGAAATCCTTTATAAGAGCTTCTCTGAGCTCTTTGTAATTATATATCTCGCCGTTGAAGATAATTACGTATCTGCCGCATTCTGAGTGAATTGGCTGATGACCGCCCTCAAGGTCGATGATACTGAGTCTGCGAAAACCGAGAGCCGCCTTTCCGTCAAGGAAGGAGCCCTTGCTGTCGGGTCCTCTGTGAGCTATCGCCTCGCCCATTCTGTCAAGAACAGCCTCTCTGTCATAGGAGACAGGGTCATTTGAAAAATATCCGATAAATCCGCACATAGATATATTTCTCCTTAATTATCAGTTGGCAAATGCTTCCGCTTTGTCGTATTCCTCAAGATACTGAAGGGTGTATTCAACGTCGGAGGGACAGTCGATATACTCCGTTCCTCTCTTCTGTCTCGTTTCCTCACCCTTACCTGTGAGCAGGATTATTCTTCTGTCTGCTTCGTATTCCATTACGGCGTGCTTTATTGCAAGCCCTCTGTCCTCTATTACCGCATAGCCGCAGTCCTTTATGTTTGCGGCAATATCGCCCGCAATACTTTCAAAGGGCTCCTCTCCTGAATCCTCCTCGGTGATGACTATGTAGTCCCCGTACTTTGCCGCAACCTCAGCCAGATCAATACGGCGAAGGTGGGCTTTCTTTCCGGGACATCCGTAGACCGCAATAATTTTTCTTCCGGGGTACTCTATTTTCACGGAGCTGAACAGAGCTTCAAAGCTCATTCTGTTGTGAGCGTAGTCAACGATAACGATGACCTTATCGTCACGGCTTCTGTACACCTGCATTCTGCCGCCTGCCCTTGCACATTCAAGTCCCTCGTAAACGTACTTTTCGGGAACGCCGAGACAGTAGCACATTGCGATAGTCGCAAGGGCGTTTGAAACATTGAAAAGACCGGGCATGGTGATGCACATTTCTCTTTCAAATTCGGGAGTTCTGACCGTAAAGAAGGTGGCGTCTCCTCTTTTTTCGATATTTGAGCAGTAGACCGTGCAGCTTTCGTCTGAGCCGTAGGTTATAATTCTGCACTTGCCCTCTGCCGCTCTGAGAGTTCTTTCGGCGTGGTCGGCATCCATATTGATACAGGCATATTTGCAGCTGTCGAAGATACGAAGCTTTGAGGTGTAATAATCCTCAAAATCGACGTGCTCAATGGGGCTTATGTGGTCGGTTCCGATGTTGGAGAAGCAGACCACGTCAAAGAGAATACCTGTGGTTCTGCCGTATTTGAGTGCCTGACTTGAGACCTCCATGGTCAGATGGGAAATTCCCGACTTGACCGCATTGTCAAAGTGACGGTATAATTCAATTGCTTCGGGAGTCGTAAGATGAGACTCAAAATTATTAATTCCGTCATAGGTATCAATGGAGGAAACAATTGCACTTTTGGGCTTGTCCCCGCTCTCAAGCCATTTGTCGAGAACGCTTCTCATATAGTAAGCCGTTGTGCTCTTTCCCTTCGTTCCCGTAATACCTATGGAGGTTATCTTTTCGGGGGCATCATCAAAAAACAGTTTTGCAAGGTGGGGCATTGCCTCTCTTATATCGGAAACGATAAGTCCGGTATACTTGTCCGACAGCTTGTTTTCGCTGACGTAGGCAACGGCTCCGTTTTCCATGGCATAATCAAGGTATTCAACCTTGAAGTGTGCACCCTTGCATACGAAAAGAGAGCCTTCCGTAAGTGTTCTTGTGTCGAAGGTAAGTCCCTTTATCTCGCTGTCAGCTCCGCTTTCGCCTTCAACGGACACAAGAAGTCCCGTTTTCTCAAGAAGCTTTATATATTCGGATAATTTCAAAACTTTCATTCCGATACCTCCCGTTTTTTTCAAAAATTGCCCATACAGGCTCAGTTTATATTATAACATAAATATTTATTTATTGCAATATAAATAAGCTTTATCTTGCAATTTAATGTTATATATGATATAATTATCTATAAATAAAATGGATCATTATGTGCCGGGACATGCACGTATTTCAGGAGAAAAAAATGAAAGCTGTAATAACTGTTGTCGGAAAAGATATGGTAGGCATTCTCTGCAAGGTAAGCGGAAAGTGTGCTGAATTTAATGCAAACGTAATTGAAGTTACTCAGTCTGTGCTTCAGGATATGTTTGCCATGGTAATGCTCGTTGACATCACCGACCTGTCTGTTGACATGGTGGATTTTGCAAAGGCACTTGAAAACGAGGGCAAGGCAATGGGCCTTTCCATCCATGCGATGCACGAGGATATTTTCAACTCAATGCACCGTATATAAATATAAACACTAAAAACGGAGAAATTTCCAAATGATCAACGTTGACGATATTCTTGAAACCATAAAAATGATCGAGGAAGAAAATCTGGACATACGCACCATAACCATGGGCTTTTCCCTGCTTGACTGTGCCGACTCCGATATTGATGCTTCCTGCAATAAGATCTACGATAAGATAACGAGGAAAGCGGAAAAGCTTGTTGAAACAGGCGAAAAGCTTGAAGCGACCCTCGGTATTCCCATAATCAACAAGAGAATTTCCGTAACTCCCATCGCCATGCTTGTTGCGGCTTCGGGCGGTGACCCCGTAAAATATGCAAAGACTCTTGAAAGAGTTGCGGGAACAACAGGCGTAAACTTCATCGGCGGCTACAGCGCTCTCGTTCACAAGGGCTTTGCCGCAGGCGACCGTGAGCTCATTATGAGTATTCCCGAGGCCCTTGCCGAAACGGAGCACGTTTGCTCCTCCGTAAACGTGGGCTCCACCAAAAGCGGTATCAATATGGATGCCGTAAAGCTGGTGGGCGGTGTTATAAGACGTGCGGCTGAGCTTACAAAGGACAGAAACTGCATAGGGGCTGCGAAATTCGTTGCCTTCTGCAACGCTCCCGAGGACAATCCTTTTATGGCGGGTGCTTTTCACGGTGTAGGTGAGCCTGACTGCGTTATAAACGTGGGTGTTTCGGGTCCCGGTGTTGTAAGGGCGGCTCTCGCAAAGGCGGGAGACTGCGACATAACTGAGATCGCAAACATCGTTAAGAAAACAGCATTCAAAATAACGAGAATGGGACAGCTTGTAGGTCAGAGAGCCTCGGAAATGCTGGGCGTTCCTTTCGGAATAGTTGACCTTTCTCTCGCTCCCACTCCCGAAATAGGAGACTCGGTCGCTTACATACTTGAGGAAATGGGTCTTGAAAAGTGCGGCTGTCACGGTACTACCGCCTGTCTTGCCCTGCTCAACGATGCAGTTAAAAAGGGCGGCGTTATGGCATCCTCCCACGTGGGCGGTCTGTCGGGTGCGTTCATTCCCGTATCTGAGGATGCAGGCATGATCTCTGCGGCAGCCTGCGGTGCTCTCAGCATCGAAAAGCTTGAGGCTATGACCGCTGTTTGCTCGGTGGGACTTGATATGGTGGTCGTTCCCGGTGACACACCCGAAGAGGTCATCTCCGCAATCCTTGCCGACGAAGCGGCAATAGGCATGATAAACTCAAAGACCACCGCCATAAGACTTATCCCCGCAATTGACAAGAAGGCGGGTGAGGTTCTGGAGTTCGGCGGACTTCTCGGCTACGCTCCCATTATGGAAGTGAGCCGCTACAGCCCCGAAAAGTTTATTTCAAGAGGCGGCAGAATTCCCGCTCCCATTCAGAGTCTTAAAAACTAAAACAAATTTACCGAAAGGAGACGGACATGAAAAGAAGTATTTTTATTCTCAGGCTGTTTTCAGCTTTTATAATTATGAGCCTTTGCTTCGTCTCCTTCGTTCCCTGTTTTGCCTCTGCCGTCAAGGCACCCGTATTCTCCTTTGCACCCGAAAACGTTACCTTTATTTCGGGAACGTCGGGTGTTGCAAGAGCCTGTGCATCCGTATTCGGCGACACAAAGACCGAGATAAGATATTATCTTGAGGTGCTGAAGGGCATCGACTTCGTTTCCGAGGATACTTATTCGAGGGGAAAAAGCGGCTCGTCCGTAAACATAAAGATAATTACCGGCAAGGGAGCAAAGCTTCTGTCCCGCTTCGGAGTCTACACAGCAAGAGTCCGTGCCGTTTCCGTCGATGCAAACGGAGATGAGATCGCCCAAGGCTACAGCCCGGTGTTTAAAATAAACGTTCTCGCTCCTTTTATAAAAAGCTTAAACGCTGACACAAAGCTCTCCTACGGTGAGCCCTTTACTATTACCGCTGAAATAAACCCCGCCTGTGAAGAAGCGGCGGCGGCACGTTATTTCTGGACTGTCTTTGACGGCAAAAGCTCCGTCGTTCTCAGCGAAGGCTCCGTTGTTCACGGAATAACATTTACGGGAACGTCAACTCCCGTACTGAAGGGTGAGGGTAAGCCGGACGGCTTTTTCACCATGAGCTTCAAGCTCTCTGCCGCTTTTGAAAACGCATCAAAGCAGCAGGTCTCCGAAGATGTCTCCGTTGATTTCAGAGCTGTACGTACCGTCGGCTTCTCTCTCGGAGAAAGCGGCATGAAATATTTCAAAAATGACGGTCGGTACGCTGTCGGCTGGCTCAGATGTGACGGGAGCATCTATTATTTTGATGAAAACGGCTTCATGGCGACAGGTGAAAGAAAAATTGACGGCAAAAGCTGTTATTTCGGCTTTGACGGAAGACTGATATGCGGTTTTATCAAAACACCGCTGGGTCTTAAATATTATGAAGACGGAAAAATAACTGTGGGCTGGCACGTTGCCGCTGACGGTGTAAAATATTATTTTGAAGAAGCTACAGGCTACATGACAGCCAAAACAAATTCAGACGGAGAGGTGGTTTATTTCACCGATTACGGTGCAATGACCTTCCGCACAGACATCGAAAACTAAATTATTTATATATAAAGAGAGATCATATGAAATACAAAGTCAAGGATTATCCCGCAATAAGAGAAAAAGTTGAAAATATGACGGTAGAGGAGCTGCTTTCAAGCGTTGTAGTTCCTCACCTTACACCCAAAGACGGTCAGTGCTTCAGAGACACTCCCGGCGTTTTCGTATTTACCGCCGAGGCTGAGGACTGCATAGAATGTGCCTCCATGCTCAATGACGGCAGAGAGGACAGGGCACTCATCGTTTCCGATATGGAATACGGTGCAGGCTGTGCCCTCAAGGGTGCGGTCCACTTCCCCTCCATGAGAGCCGCTGTTGTGGCAGGCGACCCTGAGCTTGCTTACAAAATGGGCGAGCACGCCGCAAAGGAACTTCGCGGCGCAGGCTACCATTGGACCTTCGGCCCTTGCGTTGACATAACAGGCTACAGCGAATGCCCCATCGTTTCCGTAAGAGCTGCAGGCGACGATGCAGATACGGTCATAGAATACGCAGGTGCGTACATGAGAGGTCTTCAGGACAACGGTCTTATAGCAACACTCAAGCACTTTCCCGGCGATGGCTACTGTCTTGACGACCAGCATCTGACAGTTCCCGAAAACCCCCTTTCAAAAGAGGATTGGTGGGCACAGTTCGGCAAGGTCTACAAAACTCTTATTGAAGACGGTGCTATGGCTGTAATGCCCGGTCACATCTCACTTCCCGCCTTTGATGATATAGATGAGGAAAAGGGTATGTATCCCCCCGCAACTCTTTCAAAGAAAATACTGACAGGTCTTCTCCGTGAGGAGCTTGGTTTTGAGGGCATCATCGTTTCCGATGCCGTAAACATGGGCGGCTTCTGCGGCTACACCAATCTTTACAGAGCAAACGCATTGTTCCTTGAAGCAGGCGGTGACTGTCTCCTTTTCCAGCACAATGACAAAGAATACATGGAAAACATGAAAAAGCAGATAGATAACGGTACTCTTTCTATGGAGACCCTGAAGGACAGAGCATACAGAAATCTCTGCTTCTCCCGTGAATACTTCGACTCCTACACTCCCGCCTCCGACTTTGACAGAGAAGCGGCCGAGGAATGCTCAAAGACAATGGCTAAAAAGGCTGTTACCGTTCACCGTGACAGAGCAGGCCTTCTTCCCATCAAGCTCGATAAAAATTCAAAGGTACTCCACGTTATAATCACTCAGATAGATTATCCCATGGATGCTCCCAAGGATCTGACCGAAAGACTCAGAGCGATCTGCGGAACTGTTGACGTTATCGACGATCCTCGTCCCTGGATAACAAAAGACGCCGTCAAGTACGGCGGCTACGATTACGTGTTCGTTACGGCAGGCGTTTTCCCCTCCTACGGTCTTAACTCCGTTAAGCTGACAGGCGAGGTTGCCCGCAATATGATGGAGGGCTGGATGCGTTACGATACTCCCTGTATCTTCATCAGCAACGGCCACCCCGGTTTCGCAGACAACTACAAGGCTCTTGTAGACACCTGCATCGACACCTACGGCTACAACAAATACACAAATGAAAGAGTGCTTGAAATAGTACTTGGTGAGTGATATTTTTTAGGGGGAACTTTGAAAAGTTCCCCCTAAAACCCCCTCAAACTTCTTTGAGGGAGTTTAAAGGTCAATCAGGGGACGGTTCTCTGATTGGTGAGGCGGACAAAATTTAATTTATCATACTTGACAAATTAGACCCGATATGTTAATATAATTATGCATATTTGATAAATTAATTTTATGGAGTATTACCGTGAAGATCAGTGAAAATCAAAGTGAAAAGGCGATTTTAAAAGAAATAGGTCAAAGAATAAAGCAACACAGAATAGCTTTAAATATCACACAAGCCGATTTCGCAGACAAATGCGGTATTTCTTCAAGCACCGCTGTCCGCATTGAAAACGGTGAGGATTCCAAATTATCAAATTATATTAAGATTTTGTCTGTTTTGAACATACTTGACAATCTGAATATTTTAATTCCCGAAGCAGAGCCGAGTTTTAAAGCAATTTTTGAAAAAAAGCCCCAAAGAAAGCGTGCAACGGCGAAGATGATCAAGAAGAAAACCGACTGGGCCTGGGGAGACGATAAATAAGGGAATATTATGAGTATAAAAACTGTTAAAGTTAAAATGTGGGGATCAACGATAGGCTACCTTCATGTACAGGAAAACGGACTCATAGGTTTTCAGTATGATGAAGATTTTATCCCCGGAGGTATGGAAATATCTCCGATTAAAATGCCGCTGTCGAACATAACTTATTCTTTTCCGTCGTTAAATGAAGAAACCTACAAAGGGTTGCCCGGATTGCTTGCCGACTCTTTGCCCGATAAATTCGGTACAGTTGTAATCAATAAGTACCTGGAAAGCAACGGCAGAGATAAAGACAGCTTAACTGCACTTGAAAAGCTTTGTTATACGGGCAAGAGAGGAATGGGTGCATTGGAATATGAACCCGCAACGGAATTTTTTGACCCGAATGAAACCGTTGACCTTGATGCCCTAACGAAATTAGCCTCCGACATCCTCTCTGAAAAAGAAAGCTTCAAATTACAGTATGACGATACCATGGTTGCACAGCTGATGCAATGCAGCTCATCTGTAGGTGGAGCAAGAGCAAAAACCTTAATTGCATGGAATCGCAAAACAAATGATATTCGTTCGGGACAGGTGAATGCCGGACCTGATTATGAATACTGGCTTTTAAAGTTTGACGGTATAGAAAATAACAAGGATAAGGACAAAACTCCCGACGATAAGGAATATACAAAAATTGAATATGCTTATTATCTGATGGCTACGGCAGCAGGTATTGAAATGAGCGAGTGTCGTCTTCACAAAGAAAACGGCCGCTTTCATTTCATGACCAAACGATTTGACCGAAAAGGCCCTAACGGTGAAAAGGTTCATATGCAAAGCTTATGTGCAATGGCACATATGGACTTTAATTCTCCGAGAACCTATTCCTACGAGGATGCCTTCGTCATAATGAAACAGTTGAAGCTTGGAAGCCATGACTTCATACAGTTGTTTTTGCGTATGCTGTTTAATGATTTTGCCAAAAATTATGACGATCACACAAAAAACATCGCTTTTCTTATGAACAAGAAAGGAGAATGGTCATTGTCTCCTGCTTATGATATGACTTTTTCATACAAAAAAAACAGTGTGTGGGTAAGAGGACACCAAATGCTCATAAACGGCAAGGAGGATAACATTACATTTGCTGATATATATAAGGTTGCTGAAAAGGCCGGTATTAAAAAAGCCTCCGCTACCAAATGTATAAATCAAGTATTGACCGCCATAGACAAATGGAATAGCTTTGCCCTCGAAGCAAGCTTATCCCCCGAAAACACCGATAAGATCAAAAAGCAATTGAAAACTAAGGCTGATTTGATTGACAGATAATAGAGTGAGCTTGAAAAATCATAAAAAACTGCGGTATGCTCTACAATTAATGTAGTCAGCATACCGCAGTTTCAGAGTGTAGACAAAGTCTACACTCTGACCCAGACTGAGAGAAACGAAGGTAGATTGAGAGCTTTTTTCCTCGTCGGCGTTAAGGGGTCCTCAAACAGACTTGTCTGTTTGGGGTTCACGCCATAGATCGCTACGGTAGAGGGAAAAACGCTCTCAAAGCAGAGAACCCCAAGTCGCCGAAGGCAACTTGAGGACCCCTGCGCAGATGTGGCGGGCTTTTGCCCGCCTTTTCAATGTCAAATAGTTTCATCAAGAAAAGTTTGTTTTATAAAAGTTTTCTCACCCACATCTGCGTTATACCGAGTTTGTCTTCAGTCTGAAACTGCGGTATGCTCTACAATTAATGTAGTCGCATACCGCAGTTTGTTGTTATGATATTTTTCTTGCCCGGCCTATCCTTTCCGAAAGCTTTCGGGAGGGGTATGAATCAGTCAAATTTAACAGCTGTGCCTGTTTCGGCAGATTTGAATGCCGCTTCGATGACCTTCATTACGACACGCATCTGATCGTGGGTGACAACGAGTGAGTCCTTTCCGTCAATAGCGTCGCAGAAGTTACGGTAGAAGTCGTGAACGTCAACGTCTACCTTGGGCATTGTGTATTTTTCAATTGTACGTTCGCTTCTGGGTGCCATTGTTTTGGAGAGACCTGCTCCTGTTTTGATGGGCTTTATGTCGTTTTCTCTCCACTGTGTGCAGCGTACTATTTCAACGTCACTCATCCAATCGTTGATTACGGCTGTTCCCTCTGTTCCTCTTATGTACATCAGGGGCAGAGAAATGAAGTTGTAGGTGTTTATTTCAATTCTGCAGCGTATTCCGCTTTTGAGGAAGATGTCGATAAAGCAGCCGTCATCTACTTCACAGCCTGTGAGCATATCGAGGTGACAGAAAACTCTGTCTACGTCGTAGCCGTTCATCCAGAGTGCCTGGTCTATCATATGTACGCCCCAGTCATAGAGCATACCGCCGCCGTACTTTTTATATTTTCTCCAGTCGCCCGGAACACCGTTTGAGCCGTGAACTCTTGTTTCTACGCTGATTATATCGCCGATGTCTCCGCTTTCCTTCAGCTTCTTTGCTGTTACGTAGTAATCGTCCCAGCGTCTGTTCTGGTGAACACAGAAAAGACAGCCGTGCTTTTCGGCAGACTCTATCATTCTTTCAAGGCTTTCGCTGCTCATAGTTATGGGCTTTTCACAGGCAACGTTCTTGCCCGCCGCAAGACATTTTACAGTCAGCTCCTCATGAACGTCATTGGGGGTGGCTATAATAACAAGGTCGATACTGTCATCTGCAAGAAGCTCCTCAAGTGATGAATATACGTTGAGTCCGTAAAGACGGGCAAGCTCCTCCTTGGCAGGATCGATATCGTGTATGCCGCAGCAACGTACCACGTCGCTTTTGGGTGCCTTAGAACCGAAATAAGACAGTCCCTCCATGTGAGCAACGTGCCACTGTCCCATTCCGCCGTATCCTATTACAGCTACATTTTTCATAGTGTGCCTCCGCTGTATAAATACAAGATTTTGTGTTAAAAATACTTACCTAATAATTATACCAAAATGATAAGGCTTGTCAATCATTTGAGGGAATTTTATTAAATTTTATTTTCATATTATATTCTTTATAAATAAACTGCGGTTAAAATGGGCTTTTGTAAAGAAAAATTACGCTTTTGTTCCCTATTTGTTTGATTTTTATGCGTTCAAATTTGTTGACACATAAAATATTATGTGATATAATTATACATGAATAACTGTGTTTTTACACAGATTACTGTACAAAATCAACAAGGAGGAACGGTTTTGGCCCGCAAAATAATAATTGCTTCGTCAAAGGGCGGCGCAGGTAAATCTACCGTTGCTCTGGGAGTTGCAAGTGCTCTTGTAGACAGAGGAAACAAGGTTCTTCTCTGTGACCTTGATTTTGAAAATAAATGTCTTGAATTTTTTATGGGGCTTGAACAGGTCTCACTTTATAATATTGCCGACGTGGCGAAGGGTCTCGTCTCCGCTGAAAAAGCAATTATACGAAACGGAAAGGGTCTGTCCTTCATAACGGCTCCCACAGGCTACACCGTCAGCACCATTAAGGGAGCCAATGTGATAACTCCCGCAGAGCTTACGTTTGCTCTCAAAGAAGTCATAAAAGCAGAAGAACCGGATTACGTTATTTTCGATACTGCCGCAGGACATCAGATACCGGTCATATTAGCTCAGAAGTTCAGAGATGCCAATGCAATTGTCACCGCATCCCATCAGCCTGCCTCCTGCAGAGGTGCTCAGAGAGCCGTTTCGCTCCTTGAGGAAAATAACGTCAAAAACGTGCGTCTTATAATAACAGCTTACGAGATCGATGAGGCATGGAAGGAAACAAGGGCAGGGGTCCTTGAGATAATAGACTCATCGTCTGCTCAGCTTATAGGGATAATTCCGTATGACAGAGTTCTGCTTCTCAGTCATGAGCAGGGCACCATGCTCCCCGACGGCTGCGTATCTCACAAGGCGTTTTCAAATATTGCCGCCAGAATTTGCGGCGAGGACGTCCGTCTTTTCGACGGCATGAAAAAAATCAAAAGAAACAAAATCATATAATTATTCACTATAACATATATCAGGAGGAACTTATGGAAATAGCACTCATTGCCGATGATGCAAAAAAAGAACTTTTAACTCAGTTTTGTATTGCTTACTGCGGCATTTTGACAAAGCATAATATCTGCTCCACAAGTGTTACCGGCAGAATGATTTCCGAAGCTACGGGTCTTGAGATAGAAAGACTTCTTGCAGGCAAGCAGGGCGGTGTTCAGCAGATAGCTTCAAGAGTTCAGTACAATGAGATCGACGTTGTTATCTTCTTCCGTTCGTCCGAAGCAAGAGATAGCTTTCATGAACAGGAATACGAGCTTCTTCGTATGTGCGATCTTCATAATATCCCTGTTGCAACAAATATTGCAACAGCGGAGGTCATTATCTGTGCTCTCGACAAGGGCGACCTTGACTGGCGTGAAATAGTCAATCCCAGAAGCGAATACAACCGCAGAAGAAGAACATCGGTTTGAGGTATTTATGATAATTAAAATTCTTACACTGGGCGATACGGTGGGAGAAACAGGTACGGGATGGCTATGCCGTCCCGGATTTCTTTCTGGAATACGAAGCAAAGAGGGTATTCATCTGATTATTGCCAACGGTGAAAACAGCGGAAAAGGTAACGGTCTGACTCCCGATTCCGCAAACAGCCTTTTCGATGCAGGAGTCGATATTATTACAGGCGGTAACCATACCTGGCAGAGAAAAGAAGTTTATACAATGCTTGAAGATGACAGCCGTCTCGTAAGACCCGCCAACTTCCCCGGCAAAGCCGAGGGACGAGGCTATACCTATGCCGACGTTTGCGGCTACCGTGTCCTCGTTTTTAACCTTTCAGGTAACGCCTTTATGACAGAATACGTGGCAAACCCCTTTGAATGTGCCGATAAGATCCTCGATGCCGAACAAGGCAATTTCGACGTTTCTATCCTCGATTTCCACGCAGAAACAACAAGCGAAAAGATCGCTATGGGCTGGTACCTCGACGGCAGAGTATCCGCTGTCTTCGGTACTCATACCCACGTGCAGACAAACGATGCCCAAGTCCTCCCGAACGGTACAGGCTATATCACAGACGTCGGTATGTGCGGATCAATGAACGGCGTCCTCGGTGTCGAAACATCCTGTATCCTCCATAAATTCACAGTCCATACACCCTGCCGCTTCAAAGAAGCTACAGGAAATCTCGCACTCCACGGTGCTATCTTTGAAATAGACACCGACTCCGGCAAATGCACAAGCGCTAAAACGTTTACAATTGAGGAATAATATTTGGGGAAACTTCAACAGTGATAAAAATATAATAACAGCGATATGAAGACTTACATAATTTTGTAAATCAACATATCGCTGTTTTTTTAATTATCTGTTTTTAAGTTTACCCTAATTCCTTTCAAAAGTTTTTGAAAGGGGTTAGGGGAAAACTTTTTACAAAAAGTTTTCCCCTGATCCTACCCAATCACACAGGCTTGTTGGTTGTTGAGGTTAAAGCTGTATTCCACGGCTTGCTTGGAATATTCGACGATACCTTTAAGGGGATCGGCGAAGATGTAGGTATAATCCGTGTAGCCGATAAGCACGAGACAGTGGGAGGAAGAGAGCCAGCGGATATTTTTTCCGTTGATCTCGGCTTCCCAGGTAACTCTGGACTTGCCGTTCATATTAAGAGTACCCCAGATGATAACGGGCGTACCGTTGTCGATAAAGCTCGTATAGGAATAGAAGGGTCTGTAGCTTACGTCGGCAACGTGCAGAGACGAGCCCACGGAAGCGAGGTAGTCGTTACCCGTTTTAACGACGACGGGAGCGTAGCAGCCGATGCCGTACTGCTTGGATCTTGGGTCGCCCACGTAGGTTTCCCATGGGTCGCCCTCTTTAAAGGGGGAAGAGGGCATAAATCCGTCGAAGAGCTGTCCGGGATCGATGCCGAGCCCGTTATAGCCCAGAACCATTGCGAGAGAAACGACTTCACAGCCGTTGGGGAGAGCGGGCTTCTGAAGAATACAGTCCACGTCAAGCTTGACGTAGGTGGGCTGACTTATAATTACCTGAACGGTAACCTCGGCTGTGTTGCCGCTGCCGTCGGTTGCCGAAT
>JAZSLF010000052.1:0-44086 GCA_045535205.1 Eubacteriales bacterium | reverse complement strand
CTCCTTATATTATTTTGTTTTATGCTGAACTGTTTATTTGTGACGTTGAGAAATCAATATACGGTGTTTTTAACTATTTTGTTATCTGACTTTCGACGAGAGTTACGCCGCCGCAGTATATCTCGCGAAGGCGGGGCTTTTCGATCTTGCCTGTTGGATTGCGGGGGACTTTAGCGAATATAATTTTGCAGGGACGCTTATATTTGGGAAGGGAGAGACAGAAGTCATTTATCTCATCCTCGGTACAGGACATACCTTCCTTAACTTCAATGATAGCTGCGGCAATTTCTCCGAGACGCTTGTCGGGAAGACCGATAACCGCAACGTCCTTAATTTTTTCATGGGCTCTCAGGTGGTCTTCAATCTGAACGGGGTAGAGGTTTTCGCCGCCGCTGATGATGACGTCTTTTTTACGGTCAACGAGGTAGATAAAGCCGTCCTCGTCTTCCTTAGCCATATCTCCCGTGAGAAGCCAGTCTCCTCTGAGTATTTCATTTGTAGCATCGGGATTTTTATAATAGCACTTCATAACGCCGGGCCCTCTGACAGCAAGCTCACCGACCTTTCCCTTTTCAACAGGTCTGCCTTCTTCGTCAACGATAGCCGTTTCCCAAAGATGACCCGCCTTGCCTATGGCACCCACCTTGTGAATGTTTTCAACACCGAGGTGAACGCATCCGGGGCCGATGGACTCGGAGAGACCGTAGTTCGTATCGTACTCATGGTTGGGGAACACGCTTTTCCAACGCTTTATAAGGGAGGGAGGAACAGGCTGTGCACCAACGTGCATAAGTCTCCAGGCGGAAAGACGGTAATCCTCCAGCTTCAGATCTCCTCGTTCGAGACTGTCAAGAATGTCCTGCACCCACGGAACGAGAAGCCAAACGATAGTTGCTTTTTCCTCAGAAGCCGTCTGAAGCACCCATTCAGGCTTAACACCTCTCAGAAGAACTGCCTTTGAGCCTGAAAGGAGAGAGCCGAACCAATGCATCTTGGCACCTGTATGATAAAGAGGCGGAATACAGAGGAAAACGTCGTCTTTTTTCTGTGAATGATGGTTCTGTTCTGTGAGACAGGAGGAAACGAGGGCTGAATGGCGGTGAAGTATCGCCTTGGGGAAGCCTGTCGTACCCGATGAGAAATAAATAGCCGCATCATCATCGTCAGTAATTTCAACGGGGGGAACAGTTGTTGAGCAATAATATGTCATCTGAGCGTAATTGTCGGCAAAATCGGGAGTCTTATCCTTGTCACCGACGAAGAAGAAATCATCTATTTTTGAAAGCTCATCATAGACACATTCAATTCTCTCCGTAAACTCAGGGCCGAACACAAGCATTCTCGCATCTGCAAGATCGAGACAGTATTTGATCTCATCTGCGGAATAGCGGTAGTTCATGGGAACTGCAAGAGCACCTGTTTTGAGAACACCGAAATAGATAGGAAGCCATTCAAGACAGTTCATAAGGAGAATTGCAACCTTGTCTCCCTTTTTGATGCCTCTTGTGAAAAGAAGATTTGCGAAGCGGTTGGCCTTGACGTCAAATTCCTTCCAGGTAAGCTCTCTGCGGTACTTTTCGGAGTCGCTTGCAGTTTCAATAAGATTGAATTCACGCCACGTTGTGCTTGCTTCGGGCTGATTTTCGGGGTTCACCTCAACTATAGCCGTATCGGTGGGATATATTTTTGCATTTCTTTCGAGAAAATCGGTAATAGGCATTTTTGTCTGACCTTTCTTTAATTAATAATTATAAAAACAAAATCCTCTGTACAAAAGTACAGAGGACGAATTTATCGTGGTACCACCTCAGTTTACGAAGCCTTTGCAGGCTACGCCTCATCAGGCACTTTCATGCCCTGCTGTTTTACGGTCAGCCTCCGTCACGGCTTTGGCACAAGACTCTGTGTGTTTACCGTGCAGCTTGCGGAATGTATTCACTGTCCGACTCCGACTGCCTCGCATCAAACGGCAGCTTTCTGAACGGTCCATCGGGGAGCTACTTGTTTCCGGTCATCACTTTATAAACTGTTATTAAACTATGGTAAGAGTGTAGCACAAACTGAAAGATTTGTCAAGAATAATTTTATTTTTTCCTTGTTTTTTGGTGAAAATACTTAAAATCATGCCTTAATATGACAGAAAGACATAAAAAAATATTAAATTTGAAAGCAAACGCTTGAAAGACTTCGTCTTTTGAGTTATACTGTCTTATAGCTTCGGAGGTGATATTATGTATCCTCTTTTACTGATGCCCGCCTTTAAAAATTACGTTTGGGGCGGCAGCTCCCTTTGTCAGCTCTACGGCATTGAAAAACAAATAATTGCGGAAAGCTGGGTTCTCTCTGACAGAGAGGACGGAGACTGTACCGTTATGAACGGTAAATACAAGGGTATGCCCCTCTCAGCCGTTTTGAAAGAGCTTGGCTTTCAAAGACTTCCCCATATAGTAAAGCTCATAGATGCAAAAGAAAAGCTGTCAATTCAGGTTCACCCTGACGATGCCTTTGCCTTGAAGCATGAGGGCTGTATCGGAAAAAACGAGGTCTGGTATATAATAAACAATGAAGAAAACGCAAAAATCTACTGCGGCGTCAAGAACGGTTACGATAAAGACAGTATAATTGAAGCATCAAAAAACGGAACACTTGAAGATGCCCTTGTTTCTCACAGAGTTAAAAAAGGCGATGCATTCAAGATCTCCTGCGGCTGTCCCCACGCAATCGGAAACGGGGTTTTCCTTGCCGAAGTACAGGACAGCTCAGATATAACATACAGACTTTACGATCACGGCAGAAATACGAGACCCTTACATCTTGAAAAGGCAGAAAAGGTGCTTCGCACCGACACGGACAGCGGAAAGCTTGAGCTCTGCGGCGTTCCGACACCGCAAGGAAGCGTGACGGCTCTTTGGGAACGTGACGGCTTTTCCGCATACGTTTCCCGTTTTGACGGAGCATCTGAGATCAGAAGCAATAAGCTTCTCTCCCTTACCGTTCTTGAAGGCATGTTGGAACTCAATTGCACTTCAGAAAAGCTTTCGGTAAGCACAGGCTGTACTGCCCTGATTTTCCCGGATACAAAAGCGGAGCTTTCGGGCACCTGTCAGCTTCTCATAACAAATTTTTAACACCGTTAATATATTATATTGAAAGAAGGTGAGCCTGTACTCAGGCAAAAATATGGGTATAAAAGAATTTTTCGGATTTGGCGGCTACACACGAACAGCTGAAGGCTATATGTCGTGGCAGCATATTTTATTCGTAACCTCCCTTGTTGTTATAATGTTTTTCTGTGCCGTACTTCTCGGCAGAAAAAACAAGAACAAGGACGAAAAGCAAAAAAACAGGGTCATAATCACAGCGGCAATTCTCATCGACTCCTTTGAGATATTCAAAATAATCCTTCTGTCCTTCAGAGGCGGCGATCCTCTCCACTTTCTTTACGATCTGCCCCTGTTCCTTTGCAGTATACAGCTTATCACAATTCCCCTTGCGGCATTCTCCAAGGGCAGAATTAAAGAGGCTGCCCTCGATTTTGTAACCATCTTCGGAATTCTCGGTGCACTTCTCGGCACATATTTTGCAGGAAATAACTACGGAACATATCCCGTGATCTCCTTCGACAACGTCGTTTCGGGAATTACACATTGTATTTCCGGCTTCACTTCCCTTTACATACTGATTTCGGGAATGACAAGTATGAAAAAGAAGAATACCCCCATCACCATTATAATTCTGGGCTTCTTCAGCGTTGCGGCGTATATCGCCAACATCTTTACTGACGCAAACTATATGTTCCTTTCAAGAGGTGACGGCACACCCTACGATATACTCTTTGAGCTTGTAAACGGACACCCCATACTTTATCCCCTTTCCGTAGTTGTTCTTTTCATTCTATATATTTCTGCATATTATCAGGTATTCTATATGATAAAAAGAAGCTCGGAGAAAACCGCAAAGACAGCGGAAGTAAAAAGCTGAAAAGCTTTATCGCAACAAAATCAAATTTATTTTACGGAGACGTATCTATGTTCTTCAAATATAACGATGAATATTCCGAAAAATTAGGTAATCGCATCGGAGCACTCATAGCTTCAAACATCCTGGTTCAGATAATTACACCCATTCTGATCAACGGCTTGATCGAAACGGATATTCTTGAAAAGGATTTTTACAACGTTTTTGAAAACGGTTTTAATTTCGGAACATTTTTAGTTGTAAATGCCATATTGGTTTTTTTCATAAGTATAAATAAAATCAACAAGCTGTCCCTACTGCGTAAAAATATATCAAAATGCTACGTAGAGTTTAAGGAAAACTGCTTTTGCGGAGTAGGATATGAGAATATATATGAGCTGCACAGCGAAAAGTATTTTGAATTAGGATATGACGAAATAAGAGAGATTGTGGTCTGCACCGATAAAAACGAGCTACAGGATCTCACGGTATATTCTCCTGCGGGAACTTATAAGATCTCGGTTGAAAACGTTCATGAGGCCGTACAGCTGCTTTCGCAGAAGGTCGGAATATCATACCACATTGACCTTATCGATCGCGATACAGCTTCTCCCATTGAGACGGGCAATACGGAATATTACACAGATGTCCGTAGTGAACACACAGTATACTGCCCCTATTGCGACGGTGCCATGTCCTTCGACAGAAATACCATGTATGATAATATGGAAGTATACTGCCCTCATTGTAACAATCTTATAATTATCGATACACCCGATGAGTAGATCGGACAGAGTCAGACAGGGTACGGCTCTGTGTCTTACCGAAAAAGACACAGAGCCGTACCCTGTCTCATAATATTATCAAGGTGAAGTTTTCCCCGGCTATACTATACTACTTACTGATTTCTTCCTTACATTTTTTACAAATTCTTTTGCCTTTAAATTCGGATACTTCAAGGGTATCGCCGCAAAAGATACAGGAGGGGGCAAATTTTTTAAGAAGGATGGCATCGTTTTCAAAATAGATCTCAACGCCGTCGCCTGCAGACAAATCAAGGCTGTTTCTCATTTCGATGGGGAGTGTAATTCTTCCGAGCTCATCGATCTTTCTTACAATTCCGGATTTTTTCATTATTAAATATCTCCTTTTATAAATTTATATTTAACCAAACGGTTATTTACAAAATTCCGTGTTGAAAATTTCTCTTGAAAAAAACTGAAAAAAATGTAATAATAATACTATAAAAGTAAAAAAGAGGAGTCTCATATGGAACAGATATATACTATACCGATAAACGAAGCCTTTGAAAAAAGTGCGGCAGACCACTCTCTCGGCTGTCCCTTCTGTATTATAAAGAAGCAGTTTGAGGAAAACGAGCTGTCATTGATACTCGGAGCATCAATGATGGAGCCCGACGTTCGCATTAAAACCAATGAACTCGGCTTCTGCACACAACACTATAAAATGATGTACGATGCGGGAAAGAGACTTCCTCTTGCCCTCATTCTTGAAAGCCACCTTGATGAAATATCAAAGAGCCTTCATACAAACAAGCTTTTGCCCGCAATAAGCGGAAAGAGCTCGGCAAAAACTCTTACAAAGCTGTCTGACACCTGCTATATTTGCGAAAGACTTGAAAGAAATTTCACTCATATGATGGATAATGCCGTTTCCATGTTCCTCTCAGATGCAGATTTCAGAAAAAAATGTGCCGGGCAGCCCTGCTTCTGCCTTGAGCACTACGCAGAATTTCTCTCGATGGGCAAGGCTATTATGAAACAGAAGGATTTCGCACAGCTTTATAAGGTGCTCTCACAGGTGGAAGAAAAATATATTGCACGAATTAAGGATAACGTTTCCTTCTTTGTGAAGAAATTTGATTACAGATACGAAAACGAACCCTGGGGAGATGCTAAGGATGCTGTCGAAAAAGCAATACTTGCTCTCACAGGCTTTGATCCCTCCTGACATTTACATTATATACCAAATTACCATAAATTGCAAGTGTTTTTTGAAATTTTTTACAGTTTTCGGTAATTTTATTGGAAATTAATGTAAATCGACACTATTCGACATAAATCTTCAGCAATTCATACCATATAAAGTGTAGCAATAATTAATGCTGTTAATCATCAATATAGGAAGATATGAAACTTTCTTAGACTGTCTTTTTTAATTCCCATACAATGCACTTATTACCCTGTAAAAGAACTGTTTAAGCGACATAATCTTTACTCACCGTTTGCCAATATTTTCAGCTGAATGGTTATATACTTGGCTTACTACAAAAACGGAGAGAAAAATGAAGACGAAAACAATACAGGAATTACATACAGAGATACACGATGAGCACACCTACTACCCCGTCCGACAGCTCCACGCAAATAAACTGAGCCTTACCAAAAAGGAAGGCGAAGCCTTTACAGAAAGCATTAAAAGGTACGGATTTTTAGATCCATTGGTGGTAAACGATGAATTTTCCATATGTGACGGAAGGAAGCGTTATTATGCCGCCGTCAGACTCGGCCTTGAGTATGTGCCGTGTATTTTTGCGGAAAACACCTATATTCCGTCATATATAGCTCACATCAGCACAGCAAAATCTGATTTTTCCCATTTTTTCGATAAAGCAAAAGCAATACAAAAGCTTACCTCCAAGCACCTTTTTACGCAGGATGCCGTTGCGGCAATAATTGACAGAAGTCAGTCCTACGTTGCAAACAAGCTGAGACTGCTTAAATTTACACCGAGTCAGATAAAGATGATAATTGACGGAGACCTCAGCGAACGTCACGCAAGAACACTTTTAAGGATAAAGAGCCCGGAGCTTTGTACCGCCGCCATATGCCATGTGATCGAAAGTATGCTGACCGTGAGTGAAACGGAGGAGTACGTTGACAGCCTTTCCGATGTCAATTTGACCTGCAGCACCTACCTTGATGATAACATCAGCAGAACGATGAGATCAATAGACAAGCTGACAAGCTCGGCAGGAAGCATGGGGGTTCTTTTGAAGCTCAACAAGAATGAGGACCGCACCTCCGTGAACTATACCATTAAGATATATAAGTGACACTCCGAAGCGGAGATATGTCGTTTTACGTTAGAACCACTTACTAAAAGGCTTGACCAAAACGGTCAAGCCTCAGACTGAAGACAAACTCGGTATAACGCAGATGTGAGTGAGAAAACTTTTATAAAGCAAACTTTTCTTGATAAAACTATCTGACATTGAAAAGGCGGGCAAAAGCCCGCCACATCTGCTTTGAGAGCGTTTTTCCCTCTAACGTAGTAAAAGGCTTGACCAAAACGGTCAAGCCTTTTGTTTTTTGCTTTTTCTTTTTATCTCTTAAAAAAACAACGTGGAATGGATAATGGATAATAGATATTTAATAATGCTGTTACATAACGCACTTGTTGTTTCACAATGACAAGAGAACCCCAAGCATTCCTTACAGAATACTTGAGGATCCCTTGGCAAAGATGTTTCACTTGAAACATGAAGCCTCATCATTTGACGCATTGTTTGACGTGAAACATTAAAATGCAGGAAAAATTGAGAAAAAATCGGACTAACAATTGACACGTGCAAATAAATAATATATAATATACAAGTAATCTTATGAAATCATCAAAAACACAGACATTTCTGAGATTTGATAAAAAACTACAGCAAATATATGACAACCGAATAAAAAATAGGAGATAAAATGTCAAAACCCGTAATTATTGCTTTTTCAAATCAAAAAGGCGGTGTCGGTAAGACAACTTCTGCAGTAAATATAGCCGCAGCCATCGGTGCACTCGGTCACAGCGTTTTGCTATGTGACCTTGATCCGCAGGGCAACTCAACAAGCGGTGTCGGTGTAAACAAAAGAGGTGTCGTGCGTTCCTCTTATGAAGCACTTCTCGGTCAATGCACACCCGACTCTGCGGTCATTAAAACCCAATGGAATAACCTTTGGGTAATGCCCTCAACAATAAATCTTGCAGGTGCGGAGATCGACCTTATTGACATTCAGAACAGAGAAAGATGTCTTGAAAGAGTCATTTCCGGTCTTTCCATCCCCTTTGAATATGTTATTATAGACTGTCCTCCCTCGCTCGGTATGCTCACAATAAACGCCCTTACCTGCTGTGACGGCGTCGTAATTCCCATGCAATGTGAGTATTTTGCCCTCGAAGGTCTTTCACAGCTTATGATAACAATTAAAAAAGTAAAACAGAAATACAATAAAAACCTGTGCATCATGGGAATACTTATTACTATGTATAACGGCAGACTAAATTTGTCGGCACAGGTATCTGAGGAGCTTAAAAAATATTATGCCGATAAGCTTTTCAGAACAACCATAGCCCGCAACGTAAAGGTTTCCGAGGCTCCCAGCTTCGGTGCCCCCGTAATTTATTACGATAAATACTCCAAGGGCAGTCTCGCCTACATGGACGTGGCAAAAGAACTGCTCGAAAGAATAATGTAAACATAGAAAGGTAAAGTAAATGGCTAAGAAAATGTCTCTCGGCAAGGGTCTCGGAGAAATATTCGGAGATAACACCCTTGAAAACAATAACAGCATAGTACACATTACCATTGAAAGTCTTACACCCAGAAAAAATCAGCCAAGAAAGAATTTTGACGCCGAAGCTCTTTCAGAGCTCGCAAATTCAATTTCAGTTCACGGTGTACTCCAGCCCATAATCGTAAGAGATATGAAGAACGGTGCATTTGAAATAATTGCAGGAGAAAGAAGATACAGAGCGTCAAAGCTCGCAGGTCTTTCGGAAGTCCCCTGTATTATTATAGAAGCAGATGAGCTTCAGGCGGCACAGGTGGCACTCATTGAGAATATTCAGAGAGAAAATCTCAATCCCATGGAGGAAGCTAAAGCTTATAAGGCACTTATAGACAATTACGGAATGTCCCATGAGGAAGTAGCCGCTAAGGTGGGAAAAAGCCGTTCAGCAATAACCAACAGTATGAGACTTATGGATCTCCCTCCCGCAATCATGGACCTTCTCGCAAACGGCGAACTGAGTGCAGGTCATTGCAGAGCACTTCTCGGTCTTCAGAAAAAGGAAAACATGGAGGAAATCGCAAACAGGATCATAAAGAGAAATCTTTCGGTTAGAGAGGTTGAAACCTTAATTAAAAAGATCAACTCCCCGGAAATCAGCAAACGCACCGATAATATCCCCCCCGTTCATGCTTTCACCGTAAACTACTACGAGGAGCTTGAAAGACGTGCGACCCAGATATTAGGCAGAAAAATCAAGATAGGAACGGGCAAAACAAAGCACGTAATTCAGATAGAATATACAGATGACCGTGACCTTGAAAAAATTGTATCAAAGCTCTGCGGTAAATCCATTTTAGAATAATAATTTACATTTTTTGGTAATTGAGGTATAGAACAATGATTGATATTAAGCTTATAAAAGAAGATCCCTCCGACGTTGTTGCCAGACTTGCGGCAAAGGGTAAGGATGCAGAAAAAGAAATAGCGAGAATACTTGAGCTTGACGAAGAACGCAGAGCACTTATCGCTGAAACAGAAAATAAGAAAGCGGAGCAGAACAAGCAGACAAAGCTTGTTCCCCAGCTTAAAAAGGAAGGCAAGGACGTTGCCCCCATCTTTGCAAAGATGAAGGAGCTCGGAGCCGAGGTTAAAGCGGGTGAAGCAAAGCTTGCCGAAGTTGAAAACGAATACAATGAGCTTATGCTCGGCCTTCCCAATCTTCCCGACCGTGATCTGAAGCCCGGCGGCAAGGAAAACAACGAGCCTGACAGATACTACGGCGAACCCCACGTATTTGATTTTACACCCAAGAACCACGTTGATCTCTGCACTTCCTGCGGTCTTATAGACTATGAAAGAGGCGTAAAGCTCTCCGGTAACGGCTTCTGGATCTACAGAGGTCTCGGTGCAAGACTTGAATGGGCACTTCTCAACTACTTCATCGACACACACCTTGCAGACGGCTACGAGCTTGTACTTGTTCCCCATATGCTCGGTTACGAATGCGGCCTTACGGCAGGTCAGTTCCCCAAGTTTAAAGACGAGGTATACTGGCTTGATACAGCAGAGGACGAACGCCGCCGCTTCATGCTTCCCACAGCTGAAACAGCACTCGTATCTCTCCACAGAAACGAAATTTTAACAGAGGCTGACCTTCCCAGAAAGTACATCTCCTACACACCCTGCTTCCGCCGTGAAGCAGGCTCCTACAGAGCAGACGAAAGAGGTATGGTAAGAGGACATCAGTTCAACAAGGTTGAAATGGTTCAGTACACAAAGCCCGAAGACTCCGATGCAGCTTTTGAAGAGCTCGTAGGCAAGGCAGAAGCTCTCGTTAAGGGGCTCGGCTTCCATTTCAGAACAGTTAAGCTTGCGGCTGCAGACTGCTCTGCATCTATGGCAAGAACTTACGATATTGAAATTCACATTCCTTCAATGGACGGCTACAAGGAGGTCTCCTCCGTTTCAAACGCAAGAGACTATCAGGCAAGACGAGGCATGATGAGATTTAAGAGAGACGGCGGCTCAAAGCCCGAATTTCTCCACACTCTCAACGGCTCAGGACTTGCAACAAGCCGTATTCTCCCCGCCATAGTTGAACAGAACCAGAACGCAGACGGTTCCGTAACAGTACCCGAAGTTCTCCGTAAGTACCTCGGTATTGACGTTATAAAACCCATAAAGTAATATGAATTACAATTTTCTTGCGGCAGGCGAATATACCTATCTTGAATTTCACAGCGACATAATTCCTCTGAAAATGGTCATTTGGGGAATATATGCCGGAATACTTATCGGTATTGCAGTCTCCTATTTCAGAAAAAAATATTTCGGTACTCTTGTGAGAAAGCTTCTCAAGTCAGAGGCCTTCTCCGAGGAGTCAGCCCTCACCCTTGAGGAAGCGGGGCTGAAAGCAGGCGTATTTTATAAAAATGCGTTGAAAGAGAGGGGAGCACTCAGACGGTACATCAGCTTCAGCGACACCTCTCCCGTATCAATAAAGGAAATATCAAAAAACAGAATAAGGCTCAGAAAATTTTTCGGTCTTGATGAAAACCCCTTAATTTACGATTTTTCAAAAATAAAGCTTTATATACCGGAAGAACTGAAATATAAAGCAGACGTGGCATTTGAAAAGAAAAATGAAGGTATCGGATCGTTTATTCTGCTTACAATAATTCTGACGGCATTTGCCGTCGGCATCAGCTACCTTATACCTGAGCTTCTTACGATGCTTGATAATTTTCTTAAAATAATTTCAGAAAACCGCTAATAATATTTTATAATAAGGAATAAAAAAATGGGAAAAAAGAATAACAAAAAAGTAAGCTCCGAGCTTGAAAAGGACACGGCTGTTCAGGAAAACGCCGAAATGGATGCGGCAAAGGCTGATGAAGAAGTAAAGGAAGCTGAAAACAGCGAAGAAAAGGCAGAGCTTGAGCAGGAAGCAGACGAAAAGCCCGTTGCCAATACAAAGAGCGTAGTAATCACCGTTATCGCAAGCATCATCGCTTGTGTAGGTATTATCGTTCTCGCCCTGTATCTTCTCGGCTACAGATACATGAACTATACCCTTGACGACGGCACTACAGTTCAGTTTCTCGGAACAGTAAACAAAGAGGATTACCCCGTAACAGGCAGAATTTACTATTCAAACGGTCTCACCGCTTACGTAAATTCCGAAACAGGTGAGCTCAGCTATACAGACGGCACTATTTACAAGGGTGAGCTTCAGAACCTTCTCCGTCACGGTCAGGGCAGAATTGAATATGCCAACGGTGACGTTTACGAGGGTGAATTTTCCAATGATGCCATCGGCGGCAGAGGTAAGTACACCTATGCTGACGGCCACGTTTACGAGGGCGAATTTAAAAACAACCTCAAGAACGGTCAGGGTAAATACACCTGGGCAAGCGGTGCATCCTACGAAGGAACTTACGTTGACGGCAAGAAACACGGCGACGGTAAATTCACATACTCCGACGGCTCAGTTTACGAAGGTCCCTTCGTCGAAGATAAAAAACACGGCAAGGGTAAATACACCTGGGCAAACGGCGACGTTTACGAGGGCGATTTCGTAAATGACGAGCGTACAGGCACAGGTACTATGACCTGGGCAAACGGCTCCTCCTATACAGGCGAGTTCAAGAACGGTCAGCTTCACGGAAAGGGCGTATCAACTGACCACAACGGCAGAACCTACGAGGGCTATTATGAAAACGGTGTTCCCGTAAGAGCATCCGATGAAGAAGCAGATGGTGAAGACACCACCGCTGTCGAAGAATAATATAGAAAGCTGAAATTCCCCAAGCAGACAAGACTTGTCTGCTTGGGGGTTCTGTAATATTTTATGTTTTATTTATTTTCCGCACTAATAATTATTGTAAATACTTTTTTATCCCTCCGGCATCTGTTTTTTAAAGGTGCAAACAGAGAAAGGGCGGCAAAGCCTGTTAAGACCGTAATTTTGTGTTTTTCCGTTTTCGGCATTCTCCTGTCCTCCGTTGTCTCTCTCATGCTGAAGCTGAGACTGAACGGCTCAGGTCTTGAAGAAGAATATATCTCCTGGGCACTTGATATGTATTTCGTATATGTAAGATATGCCGCCGTATTCTTTATCGGTGTTACGATCCTTTCCATACTGTCATACCTTTTTTCAAAGAAAAACAGAATTACAAGAGCACTTCTTGTTGTTTTCTCCTCTGTGATATTCATTATCGCAGGCTTTCTCTATTCCTACATCGCTTCAAACGACACAGTTTCTCTGACTCCCTATATTCTGCTTTTCAGTCTGGGACTTTCCGCCGCTGTAAGCTTTTCCCTTTCATTTGATACAGATAATACTAAATAATTTTAATCAAAGAGTTGAATATTATGTTTAAGAGAATTTTTTCCTTATTTGCCATTGTTTGTCTATTACTTTGCTCCTGCAGTAAGGACAACACTCCCGCTGAAAACGAAAATACTCCGATGGACGTTTCACCGACAGACGAAGAAGTTTCCTTCGTAAGCGAAGGCACCACCTCCGACGGTCTTTTCGATTACGGCGTTACAGCAGAAAATACCGTATTTATTAAGTCCTACAAGGGCTCAGGCAAGAAGAGCCTTGAAATTCCATCTGAAATTAACGGTCTTCCCGTAACGTTTTTAGGCTGTGATGCCTTCTATCTCAACGATGATATTGAAGAAATTACGGTTCCCGACAGCATTACCGTCATTCAGAGCTATGCCTTCAACACCTGTACGGCTCTGAAAAAGGTGACTCTGCCAAGCACCATCTCTGAGATAAGAGAAGGCACCTTCTCTCAATGTGCTCTCCTCGCAGCAGCCGATATTCCCGAAAACGTCACAAAAATAGGTGAGGGTGCTTTCTATAACTGTGCTTCCCTCACTGCCGCACTTCACGATAATATTGAAATAATCAATGACTACGCCTTCTACGGCTGTACCTCTCTGAGTGCCATAAATATCGGCCCCAAGGTAACCTCCATCGGTATGCACGCATTCTCCGTTTGCACAAACGTCAGCGAGATCTATCTTGAAAAAGCAGAGAGCCTTTCCTCTATCGGTGAATACGCCTTCAATCAATGTGAAAAAACAAAAACTCTCGTTCTTCCCGATAATATTACAACGCTTCCCGTAGGTGCTTTCGCCAACTGTACGGCTCTGACCTATCTCGTTCTTCCTTCAAAGCTTGAAGCCATCGGCGAGGGTGCTTTCTATGCGTGTACCTCACTTATCGAAGCATCCTTCCCCTCTTCCCTTAAAACCATTGACCCCTATGCCTTCTGCGGCTGCTCAGCTCTCGAAACAGCCGTCATTCCCGATTCGGTTGAAAATTTAGGCGGCTACGTCTTCTCGGCCTGCTACAACCTTAAAAATACTGCTCTTCCCAAAAGTATTAAAAGCGTTCCGCCTTATACCTTCGCTTCCTGCAGCTCCCTCAAAAGCTTTTCTGTCCCCGACGGTGTGACAGAGATAGGCGAATATGCATTCTCAGGCTGCGAAAGCCTTAAAACTCTGAACATTCCAAGCTCCGTTACCAAGCTGGGTGATGCCGCCTTCGCAGGCTGTGCTTCCCTTGAATACCTCGACCTCTCCGATAATATCTCAGACGTAGGCGATAACGTCTTCTCAGACCTCTCCTCCGATTTCTACTTCATCTGCTCCCCCGACTCTCAAATTGCTACCTACGCTGATGTTTATAATATTGAAGTTAGAGAAAGATAGGATTGACCAGGGGGAACTTTTCGAGAAAAGTTCCCCCTATGACCCCTTCAAAAGCTTTTGAAAGGGGGTTAAGGGTAAACTTACAGAGATATAATTAAATTAACGGCGGTATATAGATCTGCAAAATTTTGTAGACTACATACCGCCTATTATTATATCACTGTAAGTTTACCCTTCCCCTTTAATACGTCGGTGTATCAAGCTTCCAGTTACCGCCTGAGTCCTTTTGCATTTTGATCTTCATTGTATCGGAGGGCTCCCCGTCAATGAGTGAAGTTACTGTAAAGAGCACATATGACGGTCTTTTTTTAATTATCTGAATTGAAGAAGTATCGAAGGTTCTTCCGTTATAGATTATTTCGTCTTCAATATCTATTCTTTGGGTAAGGATACCGTACTCGTTATCAATAAAACGTGCGTATTCTACGATGGCACCGTTCACGGAGTCCTTATGGCCGAGGAAGGCTATATCGAAAACAGGCTCCAGATAGCTTTCGGTATAGACGCTGAGAGCAGCCGCCTTAATATCTTCAACACATTGATACTTATAATCCGCATGGACCTCTGCATAGGGAGCAATTTTAACATCAGTTTCCTGAAGGAGCAATTCCTTTGCATACTCCACGCTGTTTTCGTCAAGCTCAATACCTTTTCCGTAAAATATTTCGTTTATCTCACAGCTTTTTTGAAGAAGCTCTGCTGCTGCTTCGGTCAGCTGCTCCTTACTTTGCGATGAGCAGGAGACAAGAGAAAACAGGAAAGATAAGATAAGTAAAAGAGAAAACGCTGACAGAATATTTTTTTTCATGATCTTACTCCCTTTCAGATGAAATATTATTTTCTTTTCTTTTAAAGAAGATGCAAGCTGTCATAACAGCTTCAAGAACAGCGGCAATAAGATAATTCCAATTATATCCCGAAGAAAACAGAAAAGCGTAAGAATGAATAATAAGATCAAATATAAGAACGAGAGAAATTCCAAGCTTTATCCAGAGTGAGCCCTTATTCTTTGAAAGTGCAATTATAACACAGCCAAGAAGTGAAATCAGATAAAGGAGACCGTATACCAAAGCGGAAAATGCACTCTGAACCGTAGGATCGGACATATTTGAATAATAATAACCGATGGAAACGATCTCTGCAAACGGTGCGGGGAGCATAACGTTTGTAAAAACGAACACTACTGCCGCAATTACGGAAAAGAGAGCCATAAGGATTATAAAGACTCTGTCCGCATCACCTTTAAAAATCTTATTTTTCATTTTCATTACTCGTTATTATCGTTGTTTTCTCTTTCAGCCTGCTCGCTCATTGCCGCATCAAGAAGCTTTTCAAGTCCTGTGGGAACGAAGGGAGCATCAGCTTCGGGCATTACAGCTTCGGCTTTATTGTCGGAAGGAGTGCTGTTTTCAGAATTTTCGGTATTTTCCGTACCTTCAGCTTCTTCAACGTTTTCTTCTTCCTTTATTTTCTCCGTTGAGGAGAAGTTTACGACCTTCGCATCATCGTCAAGTCTTATGACCTTAACACCGGAGGCTGTTCTGCCATATACGGGAATATCCTCGGCGGGAGTTTTGATGATGATACCTGTATCTGTGATAAGAAGAAGGTCACGGTCCTCGCTGACTATTTTAATTGAGCAGAGCTTACCTGTCTTGTCGCTGAGAGTATGACAGATAACGCCCTGAATACCTCTGCCCTTGGAGTCGAACTGTGAGCATTCAGTACGCTTGCCGAAGCCGTTTTCCGTAATCGTGACCAGCTTGTATTTATTCTGCCATTCTTCAGTATTGACAATAAGAGCAGCACCCACAACGTAATCGTCACCACGGAGTCTGATACCTCTCACACCTCTTGCGGTTCTGCCTACTATAGTAACACGGTCTTCTGAAAATCTTGCACCGAGACCGTCTCTCGTTGCTATAAGCACGTCGCAGTTACCGTCGGTACGGGAAACAAATATAAGCTCGTCTCCCTCGTCAAGATTGATAGCTATTTTACCGCCCTTACGCTGATAGCTGTATTCTGAAAGGGGAGTTCTCTTGATGATACCGCCCTTTGTTACCATTACGAGATATTCATGCTCGAAAAATTCGGGAATTTCAATAACAGTTGAGATCTTTTCGTTTTCGGACAGCTCAAGAAGATTTACGATATTGGTTCCCTTTGCGATAGGACTTGCTTCGGGCACCTCGTAAGCCTTCTTTGCAAACACCTTACCTAAGTTAGTAAAGAACAGAAGTGTTGAATGGGAATTTGTAACGATAACACTTTCAATGAAGTCCTCTTCCTTAGTCTTCATACCTGTTCTGCCTCTGCCGCCACGTCTCTGTGCCGAATATACAGAGGAAGGCTGACGCTTTATGTAGCCGGCATTTGTCATCGTAACAACACATTCATGACGTTCAATAAGGTCTTCAATATCAATATCGTCCTGAGACTCAAGAATTTCAGTTTTTCTATCGTCACCGAACTTTCTCTTTATTTCAAGAAGGTCCTCTCTGACGATAGCCTTTATCTCATTTCTGTCAGAAAGAATAGCATTGAGTCTGTCGATGGTCGCACGAAGCTCGGAGAGCTTGTTTTCTATCTTTTCACGCTCCATACCCGAAAGACGTCCGAGAGTCATGGAAACTATAGCCTGAGCCTGTTCCTCCGAAAGACCGAAGCGTTCCATAAGGTTAGCCTTAGCACCTGAAACGTCGGGTGAGCTTCTGATTATGCTGATGACCTCGTCGATATAGTCAACTGCAAGCTTGTAGCCGTCATAGATATGCTTTTCGTGAAGAGCCTTTGCAAGATCGAAGCGGCATCTTCTTTCAATAACTTCCTGCTGGAAATTGATATAATTATCAAGTATCTCAAGGAGAGTGAGAGTCTTGGGCTCACCGTTTACAAGAGCTATCATGTTAACGGGGAAGGTGTCCTGAAGCTTTGTATACTTATAGAACTTATTGAGAATTATCTGACCGTTGGCATCTCTCTTATATTCTATAACTATTCTGATACCCTTCTTTTTGTCGGACTCGTCACGGATATCCGTAACGCCCTCAATTCTCTTTTCCTTTACCTGCTCAGCCATAGCACCGATAAGCAGAGACTTGTTTACCATATAAGGAATTTCCGTAATTATAATACGGTTCTTGTCCTCCTCAACGGTAGCCTTACCTCTCATTACTACTCTGCCCTTACCTGTAGTATAGGCGTTATAGATACCGCTTGTTCCGTAGATATAACCACCTGTCGGAAAATCGGGACCTTTAATGTACTGCATTACGTCGCCTATCTCAGCCTCGGGGTTGTCCATATAGTAAATGGAAGCATCTATTATTTCAGAGAGGTTGTGAGGAGGAATATTTGTCGCCATACCGACGGCAATACCTACAGCACCGTTAGCAAGAAGGTTCGGAAATCTTGAAGGAAGAACAGAAGGCTCCTCTCTCGTATAGTCGAAGTTTTGTCTCATATCGACTACGTCTTTTTCAATATCTCTCATGAGCTCGTCGGAGATCTTCGCCATTCTTGACTCAGTATAACGGTAAGCAGCAGCACCGTCACCGTCGATAGAGCCGAAGTTACCCTGACCCTGAATGAGAGGATAACGGTATGAGAAATCCTGTGCCATTCTTACCATCGTTCCGTAAACGGCAGCGTCACCGTGAGGATGGTATCTACCGAGAACGTTACCTACCGTGGTAGCAGATTTACGGAAGGCATTTGACGAGGTCAGATTATCCTCGTACATAGCGTAAAGAATTCTTCTCTGACCGGGCTTCATACCGTCTCTTACGTCAGGCAGAGCACGGCTGGTCAGAACAGACATAGAATACGCCATGAATGCATTCTTTACCTGTCCTTCCATATTTATGGGAACTATTTTTTGATTTTCGTAAGTTATATCTTTCTGTTCTTTCAAAATTCTTTCCCCTTTAGGTTAATATTTTTCTTTATTTTTCTAAATTCTTAGCAGTTTCATCAGAAGCTATCTTCATGGCATCGAAAATACTTCTGTGCTTTTCAAAGCGTTCATAGAGAAATCTTGCAAGATACATATCTCCCGCACCCTTGAAGCGTTTTATTTTAGCATTTCTTGCGGGACAGACAAAATGTCCTTCCTTTCCCACAAATACGCTTCCTCTTGAGCCGAGAGTGCAAAGTACCTCAGTACCTGTCTTATCAAAAATAACGGAGGATGCAGCAAGTGCCGAAAGCCTTATCTTTTCATCGTTTCCCGTAAGCTTAATACCCGTCAGCCTTTCAATTTCATGCTCATTGGGCTTTATAAGACAAGGAGATGCTTCAAGACCGAATTTAAGCAGCTCTCCGTCTGCATCAAGAACTGTATACGACTTATTCTTTTCAGCATTGACAATAAGCATTTTATAAATATCGTCTCTGAAGCCGGGAGGAGCTGAACCGCTTATAATGACTACCTTTTTTTCTCTCGTTTCAATAACGTTATCGTAAATGGAAAGAAATCTTACAATATCTTCAAATCCCACAGGCTCACCGGGTTCATTGATCTCGGTATCACAGCCGTCGGGATCTATAAATGAAATATTGTTTCTGAGCTTTCCCTTTGTTTTTACAAAAACGGGAACAAGTCCCTCCTCCAAAAAGCTTTTTTCGGCATTTTCACCGTCAGAGCCTCTGAGAATACAGAGCATATCCGATGAAACACCGAGTCTTAAAAGCTCCCTTGAAACGTTTATCCCCTTTCCGCTGTAGGATACCTCGCTCATTTTAAGAGCCCTGTTGAGAGTTCCCGTTTTAAGAGATGACGGAAGAGTATACATTCTGTCAACTGTCGGGTTAAGAGTAACCGTAATATATTTCATAAATTAAATATCGAGATCAGTTACGTATTTTGCGTTTGTTTCGATGAACTGTCGGCGGGGCTCAACGTCATCACCCATAAGAAGTGAGAATATCTCATCGCACTTCATGGCATCTCCGATGGTCACCTTGAGAATGGTTCTCTTTTCGGGATCCATCGTTGTTTCCCAAAGCTGTTCGGGGTTCATTTCACCGAGACCTTTATATCTGCTTGCAACTGCACCCTGACCAAGCTCCTCAATACACTTATCTCTTTCTTCATCCGTATAAGCGTAAAGATATTTTTTACCTCTTGATACCTTATAAAGAGGAGGCATCGCAAGATAGATGTGTCCGTCTTCAATGAGCTGTCTCATATATCTGAAGAAGAAGGTAAGAAGAAGCACCTGAATGTGTGAGCCGTCAACGTCGGCATCGGCCATTATGATGATCTTTCCGTATCTGAGCTTCGTTATATCAAAATCTTCACCTATACCGCAGCCGAGAGCCATTATGATAAGCTTTATCTGTTCACTTGTATAAACCTTGTCAAGTCTTGCCTTTTCAACGTTGAGGACCTTACCTCTGAGAGGAAGGATAGCCTGGAAAAGAGAGTCTCGTCCCTGCTTTGCAGAACCGCCCGCAGAGTCACCCTCTACGAGATAGAGCTCTGTAAATTCAGTTCTCTTATCGTTACAGTCAGCAAGCTTATCGGGAAGTGAGAAGCCTTCAAGAGAGCCCTTACGTCTCGTAAGATCTCTCGCCTTTCTTGCAGCATCTCTCGCTCTGCTTGCCGCAAGTGCCTTTTCGATAATAGCCTTTGCAACGGAAGGATTTTCTTCAAAAAATTCCGAAAGCTTTTCGTTTACTATATTGTCAACGATGGTTCTTATCTCCGAATTACCCAGCTTCGCTTTAGTCTGACTTTCAAACTGAGCGTCGGGAAGCTTTACGCTTACAACGGCACAAAGACCTTCTCTAACGTCGTCACCCGAAAGGTTTTTATCTTTTTCTTTAAGTATATTCGTTTTTCTTGCATATTCGTTTATTACCTTCGTGAGAGCACTCTTGAAGCCTGTTTCATGGGTACCGCCGTCGATGGTACACATATTGTTTGCGAAGGTAACTATAAGATCTGAATAGCTGTCGTTGTACTGGAGAGCGACCTCAGCGGTAATATCACCCTTCGATGCCTTCATATAGATAGGCTTCTGATGAATGAGGTTTGAATGCTTGAGTCCGTTGAGATATTCAACGAAGGAAATAATTCCGCCCTCGTACATGAGGTTTTCCTCAGGATGATTTCCTTCCTCGTCGGTAACTCTGAGATCCTTAATGGAAATTGAAAGACCTGCGTTAAGGAATGCCTGTTCTCTCATTCTTGTGAGAATTGTATCGTATACAAAATTTGTGTCTTCAAAAATGGTGGGATCGGGCTTAAAACGAACGTAAAGACCGTGTTTACCGTTTGAATCGCCCTCACACTTGAAATCACGTGCTTTTTTGCCCATTTCAAAACGGAGAGTATATCTTTTACCTTCATAACAGTTATCGACCTCAAGCCACTCTGAAAGAGCGTTAACGACAGAAGCACCTACACCGTGAAGACCGCCGGAAATTTTATAGCCCTCTCCGCCGAACTTACCGCCTGCATGAAGAATTGAAAATACTACCTCAAGAGTAGGTATTCCCATCTTATGATGGATCTGACTGGGTACACCGTAGCCGTCATCCTGTACGGAAACACTTCCGTCTTCATGGATCACGACCTCAATGTGAGAGCAGCGTCCCGCCATGGCTTCGTCGATGGAATTATCGACTATTTCATAAACAAGATGATGAAGTCCTCCGATAGACGTAGTACCGATATACATACCCGGTCTTTTTCTTACAGCCTCAAGACCCTCAAGTACCTGTATCTGATTTTCGTCGTAAACTGTAGAATTCATATTTTCATTGATTTCTGAATTCATGTTTTCTGTCATTTTTCATTTTCCTCCTGAAATTAAAAAGGCAATTCGCACCTTTTGAGAAGAGATGATACCGCAATAGGCGAAAAATACACTCTTTCTCCGTCATTGTTTTTTACTATTACAAAAGATTTCGGAAGGTCAAAGCCAACACTTTGCACCCTGCCCTTTTTTTCTGCATTTTTAAGATAGGTTGCAGTTACCTTGGGAGTTATCTTGCCGTCAAGCTCGAATATTCCCACAACGTCGCTTTTTCTGACTATTACGTCAGCACCTAAATGTAAATACATAGGCGAAACTCCGTTTCGCAGAGAAGAGAGAAGAGAGAAAAGAGAAGAGAAAAGGTGGATTTTTGCCGCAAGCAAAAATCTTCTTCTTTTGTCTTTTAAAAATCTATTCTGCGAAATTTTCTTTATTATTATTTTTGATTACTCTTAGGCATTACGTAGAAGGTATATTTTACGGGATCCGTTGAATCGGAGTCACCGTTTGTAACCTTGGTTCCCGATGTAGGACCGCCGAGATTTATACATACCGTATTTGTATTCTCACAGGCTCTGAGAACACCTAAAATGTAACGGCAGTTATATTTGAATGTAATGCTGTTTTCAAGTCCGTCAGTTGCGGCGGGAAGCTCATCGTAAATGCTTCCGTTTGCGGAGCTTGCGGAAATTTCAACAACGTCTTCTTTATAATTGATTATGAGAGAATTTTTATTTTTACCGCCTAACTTATCCTCGGTTACGATAGACGCTCTTTCAACTGCATAACGAAGATCGCCGCAGTTTACGTAAACGTGGGAATTACCGCCGAGAGCAAGTATCTTTTTATAATTGAAATATTCATCGTCAATGAGACGTGAGAAATATACGGAACCGTTAAATCTGAAAATAACGTGCTTTCTTGCAACGGAAATTTCTATTTCATCTTCGGAATCCTTGACGCTTCTCATTATATCGGAAAGTATCTTTGCGGGAATGATAAAATCGAAATCTATAATTTCTTCTCCGTCAAGCTTATATTCTGAAACTGCAAGCATATTTCTGTCACAGCCTACACAGATAAGCTCTCCGTTTTCAATTGAAAAGAAAACGCCGGAGAATGCTTTTCCCATATCAGCCTGAGCTACTGCAAAGAGAGTTCTGTTTATAAGACTTCTGAAAATATGCTGAGGCATCTTATAATTCTTGTCGCCTGCAAGCAGAGGAAGTGCAGGATAGTTTGCACCGTTTGCCGCCGCAATTTCAAAGGAAGCACTTCCGCTTGAGATCTTGGCTCTGCTTCTTTCGTCAATTTCAATGGAAATGTCGCCGTCGGGCATACTTCTTACTATTTGAAGAATATTCTGGGAATTTACGGCAAAGCTGCCTTCGGAAGAGCTTTCGCAGTCAACGTATATTCTCATACCCTTTTCCATGTCGTATGCAGTAAGTCTGCATTTACCCTCAACGTCTGAGGGATATTCAAAAAGTACACATTCAAGAATGTAGTTTGTGTTTCTGTTGGGCGTTACCGCAGCTGCGGGAATAAGTGCCGCAAGCAATTTTTCTTTATCAAATACGAAGTTCATAAGTAACTCCTTTCAAGGCTTTCTTTGTTTATCTATATGGAATTTTTTCTTTGAAAATGCAAAAATGACCGTTTTTGCCATATACATAAATAGATATAATGTATATGAATAGATATAGTAATAGTAGTAGGGGCTGAAGAAACTGTTCAAAAGTGGTCCAAAGCCTTACGGGACAAGCCTTTCAGCTTAAAACAGCCTGTTCAAAACATATAAAATAGCCTGTTCAAAAGCTGTGTTTATCTTTTTAAGCTTTGTGAAAAAAACGCTTTTTTTCGTATTTTTTGATTTTTTCACTTTTGAACAAAATGCCAAATGTAGAAAAGTTTTGATCTTTTCACAATTTTAAGGGTGAAAAAAGACCGTTTTCAAGACTTTTGAATTTGAACTTAAAATGATATATACAGCCCTTCGTGCCATACGGCAAACGGAAACTTAATTTGTTTTTGGAAGCTTTTGGTCGGGTTTTCTACAGGTTTTCTTCGTCTTATCAAAACCTGTAGAAAACTCATTTTCTTTTGAACAGCTTATATAAAGCTACATACGGACTGACTTGATTATTTCCTCTACCTTCTTTTCAAGGAACACGTCAGTATCGAGAAGCCTTTTTACAGTATCTATATTGGAGCTTACCGTCGTATGCTTTCTCTGATAGAGCATACCTATTTCGGGAAGTGAAAATTCCGTAAGCTCTCTGATTATGTACATTGAAACGTTTCTTGCTGTCTGTATGTGCTTATCTCTTTTTCTTCCGATTATTTCTTCAACGGGAACCTCAAACTTTTCGGAGGTCTCTTTTATTATCTTATCGATAAGATTTTTTTCGGAATCCTCGTCACTTATAAATTCCTTTACTATGTCTCTTACTATTTTCATATCGACCTGTATGCCGCTTAAAAAGTTAAGAGCACTCAGCTTCTTTATTACTCCCTCTATCTCTCTTATGTTGGAGTGAAGCTTATCCGCAAGAAATTCAAGTATCTCATCGGAAAGCCAAAGACCTGAGTTCTGTGCCTTCTTTCTGAGTATGGCAAGACGAAGCTCAAAATCCGGAGGCTCAATATCCGCAACAAGTCCGCTTTGAAATCTTGAGGAAAGTCTCTTTGCAAGTGCCTCAAGCTCTGACGGATGCTTATCCGATGTCATTATTATCTGCTTGTGATTTTCATAGAGAACGTCAAAGGTATGGAAAAATTCCTCCTGTGAGGATACCTTACCTGCAATAAACTGAATGTCATCTACAAGAAGTACGTCAACATTTCTGTACTTCTGTCTGAAATGGGTCATTGTTCCTTCTTTGATACTCTCTATAAGAGTATTTGTAAATTCTTCACCCTTTACGTAAAGTATTACTTTTTCGGGATAAAGATCAAGAGTTCTGTTGGCAATTGCATACATCAGATGGGTTTTTCCGATACCCGAAGGACCGTATATAAAGAAAGGATTAAATTCCTGCGGTGCTTTTTCGGCAATAGCCTTGGCGGCAGAGTACGCAAATGTATTTGATGAACCCACTACGAAATTTTTAAAGGTGTAGTCGTTATTTCTTTTGAACAGCATTTCATGCTTCAGATAGCCGTCATTCTGTTCTCTTTTTGTTTTATTTTTTTCGTATTGCTCTTTTATTCTTTCAAATACGTCGGGCTTTGAAAAATCAAATACACCCTCCTCACCTTCACCCTTTAATTTTTTGGGTACGAAACTCGTGTCTATCTCTATTTCGATTTCAGGAAGATAGCCAAGCTCTTTTCTGAAATATTCGCTGAGTATCTCTTTGTAATGAGAAAGTATGGATTTACGCTTTATTTCGTTTTCAACAGTAAGAATAACAAGCTCTTCTTCGTCTTTTATATCTAAAATTCCGCAGTTTTCAAACCACAGCTTGAATGCGGCCGAGGTTATTGCATTATCTTCTTGTATACGCTCCATAACGAGCTGAAATATAACGTATATGTTTCTTTCCGCCATTCTTTGCTCCTTCCTCCTATATATTATATAATTATAATTATACTAATTTATATTAGTATAACATATATTAAAAGTAAATGCAAGGATAAAAAAGGGGTCTTTTAAAAAAAATATTAAGTTTTCATCTCAATCAGGGGACGGTTCCCTGATTGACTGATTGAAAAATGAAGAATAATAAAAAATTCCCCGATTTTTCGGGGAAAATTACTTGTTTTCAATGATATTATCTGGAAAAACAGCAGCATTTATAAGATCTGCAGGATCTATTTACAAAGCGTCTGCAATATAAAAAAATACGTCAAGAAAAAAGGTACGGACAAGACCCGGTGCTTCTATTGCACTTATATGAGAACGACTGACATTTGATTTTTCTGCAAGCTGTTCCTGTGACATTCCACGCATTTTACGTAATGCCGCAATTGCAATACCAAGCTGAATAAACCTGTCTCTGTTTTTAAAATCAATGTGTTTACTCATTTACTATCACCGTCCTCTCTTTTAAAATCAATCAGGGAACCGTCCCCTGATTGATTCACCGACGGATTGCAGTTGATCTGCCAAAGGCTTGAGGTCAATCGGCTTCTTTGGGGAACCTGTTTCACCAGAATCCTTCCATTTCATTATATTATTTGGATCATCATCGTAATCGATAGAGGGCAAACCAATAGTATCATAACTATATTTGTAAGTATGATAGCTTTTACCCTTTGTTTCTTTTTCGATAATCTCCATTATCTTCATAATGGCAACCTCCTCTCAACCTTTATTTTGAATCTTCCACAAAGCCATTGGATGTTCTTTAATCCTATCCAGAATATCTGTGTCATTGAACAGAAGTTCGGGATGGTATTTTTTCGCCTTAAATTCATCCAAGAATTTGCGTTCGTTGTCTTCAAGAACTAACAACTCATTTAAAAACTCAGCGACTGTAATCTTTACGTTTTCTAGTTCAAAAAACTCTCCTTTTTGAATTACAGGCAACAGATCTGTTTTGATTTTACGATTTGTGATGGCATTAAAACGCTTGAAATCGTATTCATCCGGAATTTCATCCTGAGAAATCGCAGTGTAAAAAACAACACATTTACGAAGAAGAGGAAGTTCGCTCTCATCGAACAGGCCAAATTTGATCATATTGTGAATATCGTATAGATCTCTTGCGGCAGCACGACCAATAAGTGCGTTGATCTTAGCGGCATAAAGCTCCATCGGAGGAAGCGTTTTGATTAAAGCATCGGCATTTACTCCGGGAACCGACATTTTTCGCAGAGAAGGTTCAAAAATATGCGCCCTTAAAGAATAATTGATTTCAATTTTAATGTTATCGTTCATACCGCCGAGATTCGTGTATGTAAAAACAAAGGAATCCAGGCTGTGATATGCTTTGCTTCGCGGACTGATGGCATACCCTTGTGTTGACATATAGATCTTTATGTCTTCGCGGATGCGCTCTCTTGTGCTCATCATATCATCACGGGAAAGATTCTGAGCAAAATCAAGGTCGATATCAACGGAAAGTCTGGGCAAATTAAAAACCGTTAAATTGATTGCCGTACCGCCCTTTAAAACAAGGTGTTCTTTTGTCAGAGGGTTGGTATTCAAATAGTTTAATATTTCAGACAAACGCAACACTTTTTCAAGTGTATCACGCACAAAGTTAAGCTCATTCGCTTTTTCAGCAAGTTCGGATTTTGTATATTTAAACAAGGGATTCTCCTCCTTCATCCAACAACTTCATAATATCGTTCGGAATATATAAGCCCCATTCATTAGAAAATACAGGATTCTCAAATTTTAGTTCTTCGTAAAGATACCGAACGCTCTTTTGGCTGTTTGTTTTGCAGGTTTCAAAGAATTGCTCACTTAGTTTCATATTCGGATAGCAGGAAAGAATATATCCGGTTTTCTGCCAAAGGAACTGATTATCATATATTTTGAGATATTTAATCAGTTTATTTTCCGATGCATAAGTCACCATGGAAAGGCAACGGAGTAATTCTTCCAATCCACCGATTTTTGTAAAATCTTTTATGCTATCAACAATCGTTCGCTCTATGTCTGTAACGCGAACCTTACCAACATTCTTTATGCCTTCGTTTGTTTTTGAAAGAACTCTCGTATAATGTTTTCCGTCAAATTCAAAGTCATTAAATTTTGTGCTTGATGAAACATAGATTTCAGAAAACACCTGATTTGCCATTCCGTGATACTCAAAGGCTGAATGATGTGACACATACGAATCGGGCGAAATACTGGAGGCAATTTGGTAAGGAGTACATACAGGCTGATTCGTCTCAAGGCTAATCGCCGCATAAAGATTGCGCCGAATAGATACAATGACACCCTTCTTTTTGTGGGAATACAAAACACTATCAGCCGTGCGAATATTGCCGGTAATCTTGGCAACATCTTCACGGCTAAAGCATCCCATTTTCAACAGTTGAATATATTGTTCCATAGGTATACCTCCATATTTATTATAGTATACCACAATATTCTCAATACTGCAAGTATTTTGGTCGTTTTTTCAAAAATAGATTTTAATTTATTCTCAATATACTTATAAATAAGAGTAAAACAAGAGCCAATTAACAACGGAGTTGCTAATTGGCTCTTGTATAATTTCAAGCTGTTTGTTGCGATAAACCATAGATTTTTGGTAGGTGCTTTATAAATAGTCTATATGGTTTCCCATAAGGCAATAGGCATATATCTCGAAGCTGCTTATCTCTTTGCATTCCTTGAGTATTTCAATAAATTGCTCGTAATCTTCGTTTTCTTCAAATATTTGCTGCTGATTTATTCCTCTCAGCATTATATGATATATACCGGTTTCACTCTTTTCTCTTATATGTCTTGGCATGAAAAATCACCTCTATGACATTATACCATAGAGGTGATCTTTTGTCAATCAGGGAACCGTCCCCTGATTGACTATATCACTACGTTGAAAGTGACTTTGTCTTTATCGGCAGAGGCTGAAATTTTGCCTTTATGGTTATCGACTATAGCTTTGGCGATGGAGAGACCTATACCGTAGCCGCCTGTATTACGTGAGCGAGAGTCATCGTCACGGTAGAAGCGGTCGAATATTTTGTCAAGTGATTTTTTATCGGGAGGATCATCACAGGAATTGGAAATATCGAGAATAAGGTTTTTATGTTTGTTTTTGAGAGATATTTCGATAACACCTTTTTCATCGCAGTATTTTACGGCATTTTCGAGGAGTATTTCGATAAGCTGACGAATGGAAGCCTCGTCACCTTTTGTAAAAACGTCGGGAGATATGTAGGAGACGATAGAGATATTTTTCTGCTGTGCAAGTACGTTATAGAAAGCAACCGTATCAAGTACGGCATCGCTTACAGAAAATTTTTCAAAATTAAGCTTTTCCATACTGATCTCCTCTGTTTTTGAGAGGAGCATAAGTCTTTTCACAAGATTGGAAAGTCTTTTCGTTTGATTTTGAATACTGTCTATCCATTCATTTTCGCCGCCTGTGAGCTTCAGAACCTCGGCGTTGGCATCGATGATGGCAAGAGGAGTTTTTATCTCATGACTTGCATTGGTGATAAACTGTTTTTGAGCCTCCAGATTTTCAAGAAAGGGATTTGCCGCCATTTTGGAGAAAAACCAGACTATAAGGGTCATGGCACCGATAAGAAAAAGTGAGATGGCAATACTCATGAACTGAGCAAAATAAAGGGGTCTGAGGGAAGATGTACAGTCAAGAAAAACTATATGGGAGAAGCCGTTTTCACCGTTTGACCTCAAATATCTGTAATTCTGAAATTCCCCGCTTATATTTTCTTTTTTATAAATATACAAGGCATTTTTTTCTGCCTGCTCCTGTGATATTTCGGAAATGTGTGAAATATCGCAGTTATAGATCTCACCCTCGTCATTAAAGAAAACGGCAAAAAATCTTGAGCCTCTGAGAGTATTTTCGTTGATGACCGAGCCGAAGCCTATGACCTCCGAGAAGTTTTCTTCTTCAAAATCTTCATAAGTATTATCGGGAGGAATTCGGTTTCCCTTAAAGGAATGAACGTTTTCGGAAATGTATTCAAGAGTATTCTTAGTGCTGCTCAGATAGTTGATACGGAGAAAAAGCGAAAGAGAAATGCACATTAACGTCAGAACTATTGAAAGAGCGAGCATTGAGATAAGAGTAATTCTGTATCGGAGCTTTTCAGTCATGGCAAAATATTATTCCGTAAGAGACAGGGAATATCCGACTCCCCTTGACGCTTTTATTTCAACATTGGCACCGATGTTTGCTATTTTCTTTCTGAGATAGGAAATATATACCCATACGACGTTGATCTCAGCCTCAGAGTCAAAGCCCCAAATTTTTTCCATAAAGTATTCTGTGGGAATAACTCTGTCGGGACCTGTGAGAAGCATCTCCATCATCTGAAATTCCTTGTTTCCCAGTCTTACGGCATTTTCGCCGCAGCAAAGGTTGTATGTAGCTCTGTCAAGTGAAATGTTACCGAAGGAGAGTACACCCGGTACAAAATCAGTCTTACGGCGTATCATAGCACGTATTCTTGCCATAAGCTCCTCTATCTGAAAGGGCTTTGAAAGATAATCGTCTGCACCTGCGTCAAGACCTGCTATCTTGTCTTCAAGCTCACCCTTTGCCGTAAGGAAAAGGACAGGAGTCGTAATGCCGTCTGCTCTCAGCTTTTTAAGAACGGTAAGACCGTCGAGACCGGGCATCATAATATCCAGGATAATTCCGTCATAATTGCCCGTAAGTGCCCAATCGTAAGCATCGTTACCGTTGAATACGGCATCGACGGAATAATTATTGTGTTTGAATATGGCACACAGAGCTTTTGAAAGCTCAACTTCGTCTTCGGCAAGTAAAAGTCTCATAAATGCCTCCTTATACCTTAAAAATCTTTTGATATATTAATTTTATAACATATAATTCTTCGTGTCAACTTTATCATACAAACTTAAATTAAAGTTCTAAATTATATGATGATAAGGTGATTTTTAGCTGTTGTACTTGCGAACACCGAAAATTTGAAGTATACTGTAATAAAGAATTAAAACTGATCTCTAAGGATATATATATGATACTGATAATAGCGGAAAAGCCCAGCCTTGCCCGTAATATAGTTGCCGCCATCGGTAAAATGAACAGATGTGACGGCTTTTATGAGGGCTGCGGCTACATTGTTTCCTGGGCATTCGGACACCTGTTTTCCCTTGCCGACATTGAATACTACAATCCTGCACCGAACGGTACTTCGGGGTGGACAATGGAAAATCTGCCCTGCTTTCCCGAAAAGTTTCACTTTGAGCTGAGAAAGGGTGCTGACAAGAAGAACGATGCAGGTGTAATAAAGCAGTTTGGAATACTGAGAGACCTTTGCAACAGAGCTGACGTTGACACCATTGTAAATGCGGGAGACGCCGACCGTGAGGGTGAGATAATAGTTCGTCTTTGCGTAAGCAACGCCCTCGAAGGCGAAAAAACACAGAAAAGGCTCTGGCTTCCCGACCAGACTCCCGAAACGGTAAGACAGGCACTTTCGGAAATGAAAGACGAAAAGGAATATGACAACCTTGCCTCAGAGGGCTTTTCAAGAACCTATATCGACTGGCTTTACGGTGTAAACCTTACAAGATACGCCACCTTGAAGACAGGTACTCTGCTTCGTGTGGGCAGAGTCATAATTCCCATTGTAAAGGCAATTTACGACAGGGATATGGCAATTAAAAACTTTGTTCCCGACAAGTATTTTGCTCTTGTCAGCCGTGCCGAGACAGGCGGTGTTCCCGTAGAGCTGGTTTCAAAGAAGAAGTTTGATAAAAATGAGATAAAAAAGGCACAAGATATTTGTTCTCTCTACAATCAGACAGGTGCCGCCGTAACCTCTCTCAAGAGAAAAAAGACTGTAATTCCCCCCGGAAAGCTCTATTCTCTTTCAAAGCTTCAGAATGTTTTAGGTAAAAAATACAAAATGTCAATGGCCGACAGCCTGGAAGCAGTTCAGAAGCTTTACGAGGCGGGGTATCTGACATATCCGAGAACAAATTCGGAATATCTTGCTACAGCCGAAAAGGGCAAGATAAAAAAGATCCTTGAGCTGTGCTCAGGCATCGGCTATCCCGTGAAATTCAAGGATACCAAGACAGTTTTTGACGACAGCAAGATAGAGTCCCATTCTGCAATCACTCCCACCTACAAAATTCCCGATAAAAACAAGCTCAGCGAGCGTGAAATGCAGGTATATTCCACAGTTTTCCGCCGCTTCGTTGCCGTTTTCTGTGCCGAAGACTGCGTTGCAGACAAAACGGAAATGACTATCTCCGTAGGTGAGCTTGAAGACTTCGTTCTCAAAGGAACTGTTATTCTTGAAAAGGGCTGGATGAAGTACGACAGCTCAGACAAAAAAGACAAAATCCTTCCTCCGCTTAAAAAGGGAGACAGCGTAAATATCGATTTCAGACCTACGGAAAAGGAGACCTCTCCGCCACGTCACTACACCATTGAGACTCTCAACAATTATCTGAAAAATCCTTTCAGAGAGGAAAAGGCGGCGGCCAAAGCCGCCGAAAATGCCGACGGTGCAGATGTTGAGGACAGAGACGCTGTCGGTGTCGATGACTCCGAGGATTACAAGGCTCTCTTTGAGGGTCTTGAGCTGGGTACGGAGGCCACAAGAACAGGTATTATCGACAATGCAAGAAAAAGCGGCTACATTCAGCTTAAAAAAGACGTTTACACTATTCTTCCCGGCGGTATCTTCCTCATTGAGTCCCTTATGCAGATGGGCATTTCAATGGATAAGTACAAGACCGCCGAGATGGGCAAGGCTTTAAAAAAGGTATTTAAAGGCGAAATGACAGTGGAAAACAGCGTGTCCCTTGCCAAAAATGAAATAGCAGAGGTCTTTTCAAGCAAGGCTCTGCCGCCCGAAGACGATACCGATACGGGCTGCTTTCTCGATACGGTAGGTGTTTGCCCCCTCTGTCATAAGGAGGTAAAACGCTACAAGTACAGCTACGGCTGCAGCGGCTATGCAGACGGCTGTAAGTTTAATATAAGCACCCGTATCTGTCAGCGTAATATCTCCGTCTCCAACGTCAAGCTCCTTCTTGAAACAGGTAAAACCTCTAAAATTAAAAACTTTGTCTCCAAAAACGGCAAGCCCTTCGATGCCTTCCTTGTTCTCGAAGACGGCAAGGCTGTGTTTAGATTTGAGTAGGAGAAGAAGGGGAAACTTTTCGAGAAAAGTTTCCCCTTAAACCCCTTCAAAAGCTTTTGAACGGGGTTTAAGGGAAAGCTTACAGAGGCATTATAAAATAACAGCGGTTGTGATGATCTGCAAAAAAATGCAAGTCATCATAACCGCTGTATTACGTTTGCCGCAAGGCAAACATATCGCACCGAAGCCATCGGCTTCGGTATATCGCATGAAATATATCGCATTGAACTATGTTCAATATATCGCGTTTGCCGTCAGGCAAACATTTCCAAGTCTATCCGATCAGATAATCAATTCCGTAAAGCAGGGCAAGATGTGCGGGGTAATAGATATAAAAGAAGCTTTTAAGGGGAAGCTTTCCTCTTTTTCCGTTATAGAGTGCTGCTATAAATACTGAGAGGATCGAAAAATACTGGATGCCGCCAAAGTCTACGGAGATGAGAGTACAGACGAGAGCCATAGCTAAAAGCTTTATAAGTTTATTTGGGGCAAGGTAGATAAGGAGGGGGAGAAAAATTCCGAAAGCTCCGCCGTCAAAGCTGACATGAACGGGGAGAAGCTTATTGAGTCCCACCATTATAAACCAGACAAGAAGGGCTGTCAGGGCTGTGGAAGCGAAGGCTTCAATATATTTCTTTTCCGTAAGGAGCTTTTTTACAAAGTCACAGAAAAAGCAAAGGGAGACAGCGATGGAAAAGGTAATAAAAACGTTGAAAAAGAGATCCTTTTCAAAAATTATATAGACCGCTTGAAAGACTGATCCCAAAAGGACAAGTCTCAGAAGATATTTTTTTCTGTTTTTTGTATAACGGCAGCCCTCGCTTATCATATAAGCGAAAAGGGGCATTGAGAGTCTTCCCAAAATACGCAGTATTCTCACATGGGGAAAAAGAAGCATTCCAACATGGTCAACTGTCATAAGAATTAAAGCGATAAGCTTTACCGCATTAGAGGAAAGAATACCGAAGCTATTGAATTTATTCATTTATTTACCGCTGGCTTTTCAGCACGAAATCGGAGTCGTATTCGATGCCGAGGTGATGTCTGTAATTATTTATCGTGTCGAGAACCGTATTCCACTTGTTGTCGGAATTTGCACACACCTGAATGAATACCTTTCCCGTATCTCTGACTTTTGCGGCGGTGACGAGACATTGTCCCGCTTCACCCGTATATCCCGTTTTGCCTGCGAAAAGTGATATTTTTTCATCAAATTCGTCTTCGCCGTGAATACGGGAGAAGGTGGTACTGTAGAGAGTTATGCCGTCGGGGTGTGCCTCTGTTTTCGACGTTGTATAGGTATATGTACCGAGAACCTCTTTGACAAGCTCGTTTTCCAGTGCGGCACGCATGATGACAGCCATATCGTGAGGAGTTGTGTAGTGGTCATCGTGATGGAGACCGCTGGCATTTACGAAGTGGGTATTTTCAAGACCGAGTTCCTCGCATTTTTTATTCATAAGCTCGGCAAATGCTTCCTCGCTTCCTGCAATACGGATGGCGGCAGTACCTGTAGCATCTGCACCGGAGGGAAGAATAATTCCGTAAAGCACGTCCTTAACTGTAACCTCTTCGTTTGGGAAGAAGCCTGCCACCGTTGCGTTTGCCTGATAGAGAGGGTCTATTATCTCGGCGGGAACGGTCACCTTTTCGTCGAGGTCTTCAAAGTTTTCTGCGGCGACAAGACAGCTCATTACCTTAGTCATTGAAGCGGGATAGATCCGTTCGTCACCGCCTTTTTCGGCAACGACAGTCCAGTTTTCAACGTCTATGATAATACAGTTTGAGGAAAATACCTCAGAACCGAGGGTCACCGTTTTGTCAGTTCTTTCGGCATATACGGGAAGGACCTCTTCGGGCTCAGGCTCATCTGTCACGGGCTGAGTATCGACGGGGGTATCGGAAACGGGGTCATCGAAACGGGGCACGTCAACGTTTTTGGGTGAGATAAGTATAATAAGAATTACGATTGCCGCAATAAGACCGAAGATAGAAAGAAGAATAAGATTATTTCTCTTTTTTGAATAGGGGTTATCATAGGTTCTCACACCCGGTCTTGCCGGCACTCTGCCTGAGGGAGCTCTGTACGTTCCCTGTGCTCTGCCGTTTGGGCTTTGAGTCTTTGTCCCGTAGGCAGAACGTGGGTCTGTGCCTCTGTTTTGGTACTGACGGTTATAAGCTTTCTGATCGTTATATCTTTGATTATGGTTACTGTTCATTTCAACTTCTCCATATAATATCTATCCTATTTTACTATTCTACCAAAAATACTTCATTCTGTCACCCACTTTTTTCATATGTTTAAAGCTTGTCAACTTATTTCACCGTTTTGCACAAAAACAACAATATTTTTTTGTGCAATTATTACATCGGTAAAGAGATAATAATTATATTTACGGAAAAGTGATAGACAAGGGTGTTTTTTTATGTTATTATAAAATGAATATCTATATAATAAATAAGAGTAAATAATATATTCAGAACGGAGAAGCAAGGTATGAAAAAGATAATGGCGGTAAGAGCCGCAGTCTCTCTTATTCTGACTCTCGTATTGGTTTTAAGCGGTATTCCCGTTTCTGCGGAGAATACGGACACAGGGTGCTGCGGCCCGTTTCTTTACTGGAGCTATGACAGCAATACGGCACAGCTTACAATAAGCGGCGAAGGGCCCATGTACAACTACAGCAATTTTTCTGATACAAGCGACTGTGCTCCCTTCAGTCAATACAGAGGGGAAATAAAAAAGATCGTGATAGAGGAGGGCTGTACCTATATCGGAAGCTATGCTTTTTCGGGTATGATCCACATTACAGAGGTGAGCTTTCCCGAAAGCTCTCTGAAGGAGATAGGTGCATATGCCTTCAACTACTGTATTGAAATTACACGTTTTGTCATACCCGACAGCGTTCTGATTATAGGTGAATATGCATTTACCGCCTGTCAGGAGCTGAGAGTTATAAAATTCCCAAACGGGATAACGTCTCTGCCCAACGGTGTTTGCAGCAGAAACGGCGAGCTTTTGGCGGCATTTATTCCAAAGAGCTGTACGTCTGTAGGCAACTCCGCCTTCTATGAATGCAAAAAGCTTACCGACATAGATATTAGCGGTGTTGAGTATATAAGTGCAAACAGCTTCAACTCATGCTCCTCTCTCAAAAAGGTGACCTTCGGAGAAGGCATAAAGAATATCGGTGAAAACAGCTATTATGCCTGCAGCGGTATTTCGGAGTTTGAATTTCTCGGAACTCCCGATTTCATATCCTCCGGCTTTGCTTACGGAACTGCCTGGTACAAGGCGAAAGATGACGGCATCTACATTATCTGCGGCGAGATACTTCTTTGCAAGGGTACTTACAGCGAGGCATCTCTTGTTGTGCCCGACGGAGTGAAGACTATCGGTGAGTCTGTCTTTGCCAACTGTTCAAATATCACCTCCGTCACACTCCCTGAGGGTCTTGAAAGAATAGGAGATTTTGCATTTTTTAAACTTTCCTCACTTAAATCAATGGAAATACCGGAAAGTGTAAGCTTTATCGGTCAGAGAGCTGTCGGCTACAAGGCATCGGGCTCCTCTCAGTCCACGTTGGATCCCTCCTTTACCGTATACGGAAAGGGCGGTGCGGCATGGGAATATTCGGCAAGCCAGGGACTTAACTACGTGTGTCTCCACGAATATGAAGAAAAAACCGACGTTGAGGATTGCACCGAAGGCGGTACAGCCTTTGAAGAATGTATTTTCTGCGGTGACAGAATAAACGAAACAGAAGTAAGACCCTATTCAAATCACAGTATTATTGAAACGGAATTTGAAGTTACGTGCGAAAAAAACGGAGAAATACGTTTAGAATGTAAAAGATGCTCCTTCAGCTTCAATGAAATTACCGAAAAGGCAACGGGTCATACGGCAGGAGTATGGCAGGTGGTTAAAGAGCCCACCTGTGAGGAATACGGAATTATCGGAAGACTCTGCGTGAAATGCGGTGTTCTTACCGAAGAAAAGAAAGAAATAGAGAAAAAAGAGCATGAGCTGTCAGACTCAGAGAGAGTCATTCAGCCCCTCGGCTGTACGGTTGACGGAATTTACGAAAAATACTGTAAAAATTGTGACGGTGCGGTTGAAATAAGAGTCGAAAAGGCAAGGGGCCACGTTTCACAGGAGTTCTTTACTGTTGTGAAGGAGTCCGTTGACGGTGTACCGGGCTACGAGGTAAAATACTGTACCGGGTGCGGTACGGTCACCGAGGGCAGATGGTTTACTGTTTTCGGTGAGGAAGTATCTCCCGTTGAATACAGAGAGGCTGTTGCGGTATGTAAGCTTTTCATAAGAGATGTAATTATCGGTAATGCTCCCGACATCAGCGAGGAGGCACTCGACTTCAACCGTGACGGCAGATTTGATGCCAAGGACTGCTTGGAGCTCAAAAAGCTTTCGGCATGATTTTTCATAAAAATCCGTATAAACCTATCGTGTAATTAAGGAGAATTAAAATGAAAAAGATCCTTTGTCTTATAATGGTTCTTATAATGGCTGCTGCAGCTGCAGTACCTTCATTTGCCGCAGCTACGGAATATACGTATAAATGCGGTGACAGCATCACGGCGGTGCTGGATACGACGGCAAGAACGCTCACCCTTACGGGAACGGGCGAAATGTACGATTACACCACGCTTTCAAGACCCGGCTGGTACTCCCAGAAATCAAAGCCTCTCACCGTGACGGTGGGCGAGGGTATAACTCACGTGGGAAGCTACGCTTTTGCGGATTTTCTCACACTTACTGAAATAGAGCTTCCGGATACTCTGAAGACGGTGGGCGACCACGCCTTCTATCATTGTATCAAGCTCACCTCTCTGGATTTTCCTGAGGGAGTTGAGTCTATCGGAGCATACACTCTTTCGGAATGCTACGCACTTCTCAGCGTTACCTTACCCGAAAGTATTCCCGAAATTCCCGATGGTATGTTCAGACTGTCAACCTATCTCAACACGGTGGTGATGCCCGAAAGCTGTGAAGAAATAGGAATACAGGCGTTTCTCAGCTGTGCTTACATAAAGTCTCTTGAGCTTCCCGCCAACCTTAAAAGGATCGGTGAAGAAGCATTCAGAGGATGTAACGGTATTGCCTCAATGACTCTGCCCTACGGGCTTGAGTATATAGGAAACAGTGCCTTTTATTCTCTTTCAACGCTCAAAACCCTGACCATTCCCGAAACAGTAACTCATATAGGCGATACAGCCTTCTGTTCGACTCCCTGGTACAATGCACTTCCAAACGGCTTCAATCTTGTGAACGGTATTGCCATCACATATAAGGGAACAGCTTCTTCAAAGACGCTCACTCTGCCCGAGGGGACAAAGACGGTATCTCCCAAGGTGTGCGGTCAGATAACAAATGTTACCGAGGTCGTAATTCCCTCAACGGTTACAAAGCTTTCCGAAAAGGCTTTCTATAACCTCACCTCGCTCTACAGCGTGACAGTTCCCGTTTCCGTTACGGAGATAGGTGATTATGCACTCGGTTATTATAATTCTTCACAGGCTGCTCCCGCACCCATGTATCCCTTTACGGTATACGGTGCGGCAGGAAGTGCCGCAGAGGTATATGCAAAAGAGAACGGATTTGACTTTGTTTGTGTTCATAAAAGCGGAGCGTATGCACAGTATCCCGTTTGTACAGAAGGCGGAACGGCTCTTTGCAGCTGTGTTTACTGCGGAGAGATCGTTTCTGAGAAGATAATACTTCCCAAAGACCACACCTACACTCAGAGCATCAGCATTCCCGCAACCTGCACCGATGACGGTATGACCTACAGGACCTGTACTCTCTGCTCATACACAGACATTTTAAGCACCTCTTCGGCAACGGGACATACTCCCGACGGTGAAGGTATGTACATCAAAGAGTCCACCTGTGCCGAAAACGGTCTTATCTATAAGCTCTGCTCCGTGTGTGAACAGCCCTTCGACAGCGTTCAGATGGAAAAGCTTCCCCACACTCCCTCCGAGGAAAAGACTGTCATAGAGGAAGCGACCTGTAAGGGAGAGGGCATCTGGGCTATTGCCTGTACGGAATGCTCATGTGAATTGGAAAGAGGAACTATTGAAGCTACGGGTCACCGTGCCGGAGCCTTCACCGTTCTTTCGGAATGCGATTATCAAACAGGTACTTTAGGCATAAGAATAAAGGAATGTGAATACTGCGGTATAGTCGTTGAGTATAAGACCTTCATGAGAGGTGATATGAACGGCGACGGCAAAATAAATTCAAGAGATGCCCTTGTCTTTAAGAAAACACTTCAGGGCTTTTTCGGTGAGGAAGAAAAATTCCTTGCCGACATAAACAAAGACAATAAGATCAATTCAAGAGACTCCGCTTCTTTCAAGCATATAGTAATCGGAGATTAAGATTTTGAGGATAAAATGAACTGTACTGAAATCAAAAAGCTTATAAATGACGGAGCTTTTGACTCCGTTCTTACGGAAAAGACAGCCGTTTTGAAGGGTGACCTTCAAAATACCCATAAAAAGCTGACAGCTCTCGTTGACAGCTTTTCAGAATATTTTAACGCAGAAGAAAACAGAGAGATAAGACTCTTTTCCATAGGCGGAAGAACCGAAATATCGGGAAATCATACAGACCATAATAAAGGAAAGATACTTGCCGCCTCCGCTTCTCTTTCGATACTTGCCGCCGTCTCTCCGAGAGATGACGGAATTATAAGGCTGAAAAGCGAGGGCTTTGACGAGGACAGAGTGACTCTCTCGGAAATTTCAGAGCCCTGTGCCGACAGCTTTTTCACCTCCGCTTCTCTTATATCGGGGGTGGTAAAGGGATTTGAGAGAGAGGGCTTTGCGGTGGGCGGCTTTGATGCGTACACCGTTTCCGACGTGCTCAAGGGTTCGGGACTTTCTTCGTCTGCAGCCTTCGAGGTGACGGTTGGAAAAATACTCTCCGCCCTTTATAACGAGGATAAAATTCCCCCCATGGAGATAGCAAAGATCGCAAAATATGCGGAAAACGTTTATTTCGGAAAGCCCTGCGGACTTATGGACCAGGCGGCCTGTGCCGTGGGCGGAGTTATCGCCGTCGATTTTGAGAATACCGACTCTCCAAGGGTCGAAAAGCTTGATTTTTCGCCTACGGACAACGGCTATTCTCTCTGCATCGTCGATACGGGCGGCTGCCATGCAGACCTCAATGACGATTACGCCGCAGTTCCCCTTGAAATGAAAAAGGTTGCCGCCTTTTTCGGCAAAAGCGTTCTGAGGGAGATAAGCGAAGAGGACGTTCTTGAGAATATCGTAAAGCTTCGCTCGGAGTGCGGTGACAGAGCAGTTCTCCGTGCCCTTCATTTCTTCCGTGAAAACGGACGTGTTGACAAAATTTCCGATGCCTGCCGCAAAAGAGATATGAAAAAATTTCTTGAGGGCATAAGGGAGTCGGGAAATTCAAGCTATAAGTATCTTCAGAATGTGTATCCCCCGAATGCCCCCGATGAGCAGGGGCTCTCAACAGCACTTTTTCTTTCCGAAGGCTTTATTTCGGGAGAATGCGAGGGTAACGGAGCCTGCCGTGTACACGGCGGCGGCTTTGCGGGAACTGTTCAGGCGTTTATACCCGAAGAAAAGACAGAATGCTATAAAGAATATATTGAGAGAATTTTCGGTAAGGGTACCTGTCACATTCTTAAAATAAGAAGCGTCGGTGCTGTCGAGCTGAAATAACAGAAAACGTATACAGAGGTATAATTTGAAATGAAACTCAATCTTCCCAACAAGCTGACCATGTTCAGAATAATAATGGTGCCCGTATTTTTGGTGGTTGCGGTGGCACTTCCCCTTGAGGACACTCTTTCAAGAATTATTTCCGCCGCTGTTTTCATAATAACGGCACTCACCGATATGCTTGACGGAAAAATTGCAAGAAAATACAACCTTATCACCGATTTCGGTAAGTTCATGGATCCTCTGGCAGATAAATTCATCGTCTTTGCCGCACTTCTTGCCATTCTCGTTAAGTTCGACTATCTCACAGACGTATTCATCTGGGCGGCGGCAATAGTTATGTTCCGTGAGCTTGCGGTCACCTCAGTTCGTCTCGTTGCCGCAGGCAAGGAGGGTATGGTAATTGCGGCAAGCTGGCTTGGTAAGGTGAAAACGGTGACTCAGATGACCTGTATTGCCGTTGTATTCCTTGAGCCTGTTGTATTGCCCTTCGATTTTATCGAAAAGTATCATCCTCTTTCCTATTTTACCGTAGCCGCCATGACCGTAATGACTCTCTGGTCAGGCATAGACTACCTGAAAACCTATTGGAAATTTATAAAGCCTTAAAGAGAGGGAAAAGAAATGAAAAAGATAACAAGCTTTACGGTTGACCATACGAAAATACTTCCCGGACTTTACGTTTCGAGGAGAGACGGGAATGTTACCACCTACGATCTGAGAGTTAAAAAGCCCAATGCAGACGATTATATGTCTCATATAGAAATGCACTCCCTTGAGCATATGTTCGCAACCTACGTAAGAAACGGAAAGTATGCAGAAAGCGTTCTCTATTTCGGCCCCATGGGCTGTCAGACGGGATTTTATCTTCTCGTTTCCGACGTTCCCGACTGCGACGTGCTTGGGGAAGTGAAAAACGTTCTTGAAAAAATACTTGCCCATGAGGGCGAGGTCTTCGGTGCCTCCGAGGTTGAGTGCGGAAACTACCGTGCACTTGACCTTGAAGCTGCGAAGAAGATCGCAATGGAATATCTTGATATACTGAACGGCAGAGAAACAGACTTTCTCTACCATTGTTAAATAAGGATAGGAAAATGATAGGAATTATAGGTGCTATGGAGGTCGAAGTCGCCTCCCTTAAAGAAAGAATGGAAAATAAGGAGATATGTACCGTCTCCGGAATAGAATTTGTAAAGGGTACTCTTTGCGGTGCGGAAGCCGTCGTTGCAAAATGCGGTGTTGGCAAGGTATTTGCCGCACTTTGCACACAGACCATGATACTGAAATACGCACCCGACTGCATCATCAACACAGGTGTTGCAGGCTCTCTTTCCGAAAATCTGGGTGTTTGCGACGTTGCCGTTGCCTCAGCCGTAGTTCAGCATGATATGGACACCTCACCTATAGGTGACCCCATCGGACTTATTTCAGGCATAAACGTTGTTGAGATACCCTCCGACAAGGCTGTTTCACACAAGCTTATATCCATAGTGGAGGAGCTTGGAGTAAACTGTGTTTCGGGAATTGTTGCTTCGGGAGACCAGTTTATCGCATCGAAGGAAAAAAAGGAATTTATAACGGAAAGCTTCGGGGCTGTCGCCTGTGAGATGGAGGGTGCGGCTATAGGTCATGTCTGCTTCGTGAACGGCGTTCCCTTCGCTGTTCTCAGAGCGATCTCCGACAATGCAGACGGCTCTTCTCATCTTGATTTCCCCACCTTCGCCGCAAAAAGTGCAGAGCTTTCCATAAGCATTATTGAGCGTTTTGCAAAAAGAACCTGATTTTTTAAAAATATTTGATTGGAGTATAATATGGAACAGTACAGCTTTGACAAACAGAAGACACTTTGCTTTACAGGACACAGATCAATTCCGTCAGCAGATATGGGAAAGCTTGTGAAGGCACTTGACAGCCTTATTGAAAAGGCTTACGCTGACGGCTACCGCTGTTTTATCGCAGGCGGAGCTCTCGGCTTCGATACGGTTGCGGCATTCAGAGTTTTAGGGGCAAGAGACAAATACGGCGATATAGAGCTTGTTCTTGCTCTCCCCTGTATCAATCAGACGGAGAAATGGAAAAGCGAAAAGAGTCTTACGGAATACGAGACAATAAAAAAAGCCGCCGACCGTGTCATCTACGTAAACGAAGAATATACCGACGGATGTATGCTTGAAAGAAACAGATTTATGGTTGACAGAAGCTCAAGATGTATAAGCTACCTTACGAGAACGAGAGGCGGAAGTGCCTATACCTCAAATTATGCAAAGAAAAACGGAGTCGAGTGCTTTAACTGTGCCGACGTGATGAAGACCCTTTAACGCAGAGGAGCTGCTAAAGGAAAGGAATAATGGTAAAAGAAAGAAATACGGTGACAAAAGACGTCACCGATAAAAACAGTAAAAACATAAAAAAATACATATACATAGCCGCCTCAGTACTGGGTGTACTTATCATCGGAATGGCTTTTTTCGTTATATTTGTTTCAAAGGGTGTGACGGTGGAGGTCTTTGAGGCTCCCGATTATTCTCATATAACGGAAAGCGGCTTTGTGAGCTTTTTCTGTAAAATTGAGACGGAGCTTTCACAGGTCGATACCTCCTCTCCGTCAGAAATAAAGATACCCCTTAGATTTTTCGGATTTTTAAGAATCAATTCGACTCTGACGGCGGTTGATACGGTAAGTCCTCAAATTGAAAGCTGCTCCCTTGTTGCTTCGTCATCCGTCGAGGTAACGCCGGAAATGTTCGTAGTAAAGGCGGAGGACAAAACGGAGCTCACCTATTCAATGAATATTGAAAATCCCGTGTCCGTCGGCGAATACACGGTGGATATTACAGCTGTTGACGAGGGTGGGAACGCTGTTCAGTTTTCCGAAAAGCTGACCGTTGTTGACACGGAGGCAGAGCTTTCTTTTGAATACGGTGTCTCCGTTGACGAGGTAAGAGAGGCTGTCTTATCTGTTTTTGAAGGAATTTCTGAGCTTCAGATGCCCGAGGAATTTGACTGCGGAGAGCATATTCTGAGTACAGACGGAGAGAATGGAAGATATTTTGTAAGGGTCATGATAAAAGACACGAAAAGCCCCGAGGTTCAGGTGGCTTCCTTCGATATTGCTCTCGGAGAAGCTCTCAACGAAGAGGATTTTATAATAAGCATTGATGATTTTTCTTCCGTAACTACGGAATTTTTGTCCTTCCCCGATTTTGAAAAGGAGGGAGAGCATACAGTTCAGATACGTTTCACCGATGCCTTCGGCAACTTCACCGAAGCGGATGCCGTTTTGCGTATTCACGATATTGAAACGGAGGTAACTGTTGAAAGAGGAAGCTCCGACGATGTGCTTGAGCGTCTTATTTTCAAGGATGATTTTTCAAAAAACACTCTTGCTTTGGAAAAGCAGAACGCCCTTTCGGGACTTCCTTTAGGTGACAGTACTGTGTATCTTGCAGGTGACTTCGGTCAAATTCCCGTCACCGTAAATATTATAGACACTACAGCTCCCGATTTCTCCGTTCATTCTGTAAGCTATCTTGCGGGAACAGCTCCCAAGGCAAAGGATTTCGTTTCCGACTATGACGATGCTTCGCCTGTCACCTTCTCTTTTAAAAACGTGCCGGACACAGACAAGGAAGGAACTTTTGATATTACCGTCGTTGCAACGGACGAGGCGGGAAATACTGCCGAGCAGTCGACCGCCGTTGTTTTCTACTACGATACAGTTCCTCCCGTTATAAGCGGATACCGTGATTTTTCATTTATTTTGGGAGAAAGCTGTGACTTCTCCGAAGGTGTGACCGCTTACGATGCCGTCTGGGGCGACGTTAAGGTAAATGTTGACTCCTCCGCCGTCGATACGGGAACGGCAGGTACTTATTCTCTCATATATACCGCAACTGACGGAAGCGGCAATACCGCCGAGGTGTCCGTCAGCGTAATCATTCGTGAGCCTACCTACGTGAAGCTTGACGTGGACTGCATCATGCAGAAGCCCGCACTTCCCAACGGCTGCGAGGTGGTCTCTTTGGCTATCGCTCTGAAATACAGCGGCTACAGCGTTGACCCCGGCTGGCTGTTCGATAACTTTATGCCTAAATCTCCCTTTAAAGACGGAGACCCATGGGAGACCTACGTGGGTGACCCAAGGGCTAATCCCGGCGGCTACGGCTGCTTCGCTCCCGTAGTAACCAAAACAGGTAACGATTACCTCGCTTCCGTCGGCTCTTCAAAACGTGTCACCGACGTCAGCTACAGGTCTTTTTCATCTTATACAAGCTATATCGACAGCGGTGTTCCCGTTATCATCTGGGGTACGCTCAATATGAACGGTAAATCAAGAGTCGTTTGGGAAGCCGAAATAAACGGCAAAAATGTAAGCTGGCTCGCCGCTTCCCATTGTCTCGTTCTTATCGGCTATACCGATCATACCTATATCTTCGCCGATCCCCTCAAAGGTATCGTCGAATATTCCAAACAAGCCGTAGAATACAGCTTCAACCTTAACCACCAACAAGCCTGTGTGATTGGGTAGGATCAGGGGAAAACTTTTTGTAAAAAGTTTTCCCCTAACCCCTTTCAAAAACTTTTGAAAGGAATTAGGGTAAACTT
>JAZSLF010000059.1:0-5792 GCA_045535205.1 Eubacteriales bacterium | reverse complement strand
GCGCAGAATCAACAAACTGAGCCAAAACAACGCTTTTGCGTTGTTTTGGGATACCCGAAGGCGTACAAAGGTACGTCGAGCGGCGAAGTTTGTTTATAGCATAAAACTTAAATTTTACCCATATTTTGTTTTTTTGAGCTTATTAAACTTTTGCTTCTCTTTTTTTCTTCTGTTTTCTTTGTTTTTCTCGTTTTATGCGCTCTGCACTTTTTTTACATCCCCACTTGCTATTTTTCGGATTTGTGGTAAAATAGATACGTAAAACTTAATCTTTTAAGGTTTGGATCTGAGATGGAAAACAGTATTATTAAAAACAAAGAAATAAGTGACATTGATTGGTACTCTCCACTTCTCAAGGGTTATCTCAGAGGAATTGCCCGAGAGTTTAAAGATGAGAGCTTTTCAAGCTCATCTGTTTACGGAACAATGCTTGTTCTTGACAGCATGACGAGAAAGGGTGCAAGAGTTCATATAATAGCTCTTAATAAAAGACACCGTTACATTGATACAAAATTTTCTCATATCTCACTCATAAATAACAAAGAGCTGTTTGTGAGTGAGATAGAAAAATGGGCAGAGTATATCGGTGCTGAATACGTAATACTCGGAAAGGTCGGCTACGTGGCTGATTATATGGAGGAGCTGCATTACGCAAACGATATATTTAATATGCTTAAAGGAGTAAAGCTGTACGATTACGTGACAGTAGAAAAAGACAGCTTCCGTTCATATATGGAAAAGCTCAGATGATAAGAGAGCAGGCAATCATAGCTTGCCGCTGCGACTAAAAAAGAACCTCAGGCTGTAATAGCTTGAGGCTCTTTTGCTGTGTGATTTATTTCTTTCTTGTTGCGGTTTCGAGGAGTACCTTTGCGATAAATTCCTCGGTCTTCATGAGGCCGCCTTCGCCTTCAACACGTGCACGAACGGAAACGGTGCCGTTTTCCTGTTCATCTGCACCTACTGTTACCATGTAGGGTACCTTGCTGAGCTGAGCTTCACGAATTCTGTAGCCCAGCTTTTCGTTTCTGTTGTCAAGCTCAACTCTGATGCCTGCACCTTCAAGCTGCTTTGTAACCTTTTCGGCATATTCCTCAAAGAGAGGAGAAACGGGAAGAACAACTGCCTGTGTGGGAGCGATCCATACGGGGAGAGCACCTGCATACTTTTCAAGAATAAGTGCGAGGGTTCTTTCGTAACAGCCGAGAGAGGTTCTGTGAATGATGTAGGGAGTCTTCTGGCTGTTGTCGCTGTCAGTATATTCCATGCCGAACTTCTTGGCAAGAAGCATATCTATCTGAATTGTGATAAGTGTGTCTTCCTTGCCGTGAACGTTCTTTATCTGAATGTCGAGCTTAGGACCGTAGAAAGCGGCTTCGTCTATGCCGACCGTGTATTTAACACCAAGCTTGTCAAGGAGGTTGCCCATTACTGTCTGAGCTTCGTTCCACTGCTCAGGAGTACCTTCGTACTTTGCCGTGTTGTTGGGGTCCCACTGGCTGAAGCGGTAGGTGCAGTCTTCTTCAAGACCGACAGCTTCAAGCATAAATCTTGCAAGCTCAAGACAGCCCTTGAATTCTTCTTCGAGCTGGTCGGGACGGATAACAAGGTGACCCTCGGAGATAGTGAACTGACGGACACGGATAAGACCGTGCATTTCACCGGAGTCCTCGTTTCTGAACAGAGTGGAGGTTTCGCCCAGTCTCATGGGGAGATCTCTGTAGGAACGCTTTCTGTTGAGGAATACTTGATACTGGAAGGGGCAGGTCATGGGACGCAGAGCGAAGCATTCCTTTTCTTCGTCGTCGGGATCGCCCAGAATGAACATACCGTCACGGTAATGACCCCAGTGACCTGAAATTTTATAAAGGTCACGCTTTGCCATAAGGGGAGTCTTTGTAAGGAGGTAGCCTCTCTTTGCTTCTTCGTCTTCAACAAATCTCTGGAGAAGCTGAATAACTCTTGCACCCTTGGGAAGCATGATGGGAAGACCCTGACCGATGACGTCAACCGTTGTGAAAAATTCGAGATCACGGCCGATCTTGTTGTGGTCACGCTTCTTTGCTTCCTCTACTGCTTCAAGATATGCCTTGAGGGCATCTTTTGCGGGGAATGCGGTGCCGTAAACTCTCTGAAGCATCTTGTTGTCGGATTTACCTTCCCAATAAGCACCGGTGCACTGAATGAGCTTGAATGCCTTTACGGCACCTGTGGAGAAAAGGTGAGGACCTGCACAAAGGTCAACGAATTCACCCTGTCTGTAGAAGGATATATCTTCGCCTTCGGGTACTCTGTCAATAAGGAGGACCTTGTAGTCTTCGCCTGCTTCTTCCATAAGCTTTTTTGCTTCGTCGCGGGGAAGAGTAAATCTTTCGATTTTGAGGTTTTCCTTTACGATCTTTTTCATTTCACTTTCGATCTTTTCGAGAATTTCGGGAGAGAAAGCGATCTCAGAATCGAAATCGTAGTAGAAGCCCTTGTCGATTGCGGGGCCGATCGTGAGCTTTGTTTCGGGATAGAGTCTCTTGACTGCCTGAGCGAGAATGTGAGAAGCTGTGTGCCAGAAGGTCTTTCTGCCGCCGTCCTCGCTTTCGTCAACGCCCTTGTCCGTAAGAGCACCTTCAAATGTGAGAAGTGCTACTTCTGCATCCTCTGTAATAACGTGCGTGAGGTCAACTACCTCTCCGTTTACCTTTGCCGCAATAACGCTGCGGGAGATAAGCTCGTTTTCTCTTGCGATGTCATAGACGGATTTTGCTTCCAAAACCTCTGCTGTGACACCCTGTAAAAATTTTACTGTCATGTTTTTTTTCCTTTCAAAAAGATATAAGTTTTTGTTCGCTTCGGTATTCGGCATGAGAAAACAAAAAATCCTCCACCCGATAGCGAAATGCTGTTCGGGGTGAGGACAAATATCCGCACGGTTCCACCTGAACGTTTAACTCAATTCTATTTAATTTGTCCGTACAAAAAAACAGGATAGACCTAAACAGTGTACGAACGGCAGATGGTACCGCAAAAAATGATAGACGGGTGCTCTCAGCAAATGCACCTTCTCTGTAGACATCGGTTTTTCTGCGACTTGTTCCGCTGTGAAAAAGTATATCACAGTTTTTTTGAATTGTCAACAAGTGTTTTTTTCTTTCTCGCCGTATAGTCCTGTATGTCTTGTTTTTTATTTTGTTCTGTGATATAATTTAACAAAACCAACCAAGGATGATCGGCGGTGGATATGAAAAAGAGTACCAACTGTGAAGAATGTATGCACTACGATATGAATGATGAAAGCGGGGCTTACGAGTGTAATGCCGACCTTGATGAAGACGAGCTTATCCGTTTTCTCAAGGGGGATAACGGAAGCTGTCCCTATTTCAGATTTTACGATGAGTACAAATTTGTGAGAAAGCAGAACTGAGTGCATTTTATTTTGTGATTTAAGGAGGAAACGTATGCTGAGCGTAACTAAGGGTGCCGGACTTTTGGGAATAGACGGCTTTATCGTAACCGTGGAATGTCACAGCACAAAAGGACTTCCGGGCTTTGAAATAGTGGGGCTTCCCGATGCGGCGGTAAAGGAATCTCAGCAGAGAGTTCTCACAGCTATGCTGAATACGGGTGTAGTACAGGGGGACCTCAACGTTCGTATAAATCTTGCTCCTGCCGATATGAAGAAGGAGGGCTCTGCCCTCGACCTTGCGATTGCCGTTTCGGTTCTTCAGGGAAAGCAGGTGGTTCCGTCGGGGCTGAGGCTTGACGATAAAATGTTTATAGGAGAGCTTTCATTTTCGGGTGCCGTTCGCTCCGTAAAGGGTGTTCTCAGCATGGTTATTGCTGCCCGTGACAACGGTATAAAAGAGGTTTTCGTACCCTATGAGAACAGGGCAGAGGCATCTGTGGTGGAGGGCATCACCGTATATGCGGTAAAGGACCTTGCATATCTTCTTGCTCATTTAAACGCAAAGCTTCTGATCGAGCCTTGCGAAAAGCCTTCGTATAATGCTTTCGGAGAAGGGACTGCAGAGCTTGATTTTGCCGACGTAAAGGGGCAGGAGAGGGTCAAGAGAGCACTTGAAATTGCGGCGGCAGGAGGGCACAACGTTCTCCTTATAGGACCTCCCGGCTCGGGTAAATCCATGCTTGCCAAGAGAATACCGTCAATTCTTCCTCCCATGACCTTTGAGGAGGCACTTGAAACGACGAAGATACATTCTGCGACGGGAACGCTGAAGGAGGGTGTTTCCCTTGTTGAAAAAAGACCTTTTCGCTCTCCTCACCATACCATGAGTGCGGTGTCGCTTGTGGGCGGCGGAGCTATTCCAAAGGCGGGAGAGGTTTCTCTTGCACACAACGGAGTTCTGTTTCTTGATGAGCTTCCCGAATTTACAAAGACGGTAACTGAAAGCCTTCGTCAGCCAATGGAGGACGGAGAGGTCACCGTAACGAGAGCTGCGGGCAGACTGACCTTTCCCTGCTCATTTATGCTTGTGGCAGCCATGAACCCCTGTAAATGCGGTTATTACGGCTCAGGTGTAAAGGAATGTACCTGCAAGGAGAGTGCCATTAAAAAGTATCTTTCAAGGATCAGCGGGCCCCTTCTTGACAGAATGGATATACAGGTGGAGGTTGCTGCACTCAGCTTTGATGAGCTTTCCGAGACGGAAAAGGCGGAGTCTTCGGGTGAGGTACGTGAGAGGGTATGTGCCGCAAGACAGAGAGCACTTGAACGGTTAAAGGCGGACGGTGTTCAGAGTAATGCCGCCATGACCTCAAAGGAAATAAGAAAATACTGTGCCGTTGACGAGCGTTCGCAGGCAATACTCAAAAGGGCATTTGACTCAATGGGTATGTCGGGCAGAGGCTATGACAGAGTTCTCCGTGTTGCAAGAACTATTGCCGACCTTGACGGCTCTGACAGTATTCAGGCAAAGCACGTTGCCGAAGCCGTACAGCTGAGAAGTCTTGATAAGAAATACTTTTAATTGATTTGTCAATTAAAAGTATTTCAGAGAAGAGAGAAAAGAAAATGAAGATTTTCGCCCTTGGGTGCGAAAATCAACCGAAACTCTTCTCTTTTCACTCTTCACTCTTCTCTCGCAGTCTTTTGCGTTGTATAGGCAAAAGACTGTGCATACCATATATCGTATTTTGGAAAAATGTTTTGATTTATACGAAAAAAATTTCAAAAAAGTGTTGACAAATCGGGGTCTTTATAGTTATAATAAGTATTGCCTATGCGTATGGGATACAAGATCCCTTATTAAAAACGAAAAAGTTTCACTTAAATAAATTAAGGAGGTGCGAATATGCTCAGAACATATCAGCCCAAAAAGCGTCAGAGAAAGAAGGAGCATGGCTTCAGAAAGAGAATGAGAACAGCCGACGGCAGAAAAGTGCTTAAGAGACGTCGCGCTAAAGGCAGAGCAAGACTTACTCACTAAGTTTTGTTAGCTCTGAAGAATTTACGCACCGAAGTCATATCTGGTGACTGACCTCCGATTCCCATAGGTGTCGGAGGTTTTATACTGTAGAGGAAAAACGAGTTTTTTGTAATACTGTGTAAGCGGTGTAGATCTTCCTGTATTCAGGAGAATAGCATGAAATTTATTTCATTGACAGAAAATCATCTTTTCGCAAAGGCTTACAGAAGCCGTGACAAAGCCGTTACGTCGACGGCGGCGATCTACGTTTTGAAGGACTATGCGAAAAACAGACTGAAAAAAGAAAACCCTTTAAAAGAGAATATCAACCGTGTGGGTATTTCAGCCTCAAAAAAGATCGGAGGCGCAGTAGAA
>JAZSLF010000150.1:0-20749 GCA_045535205.1 Eubacteriales bacterium | reverse complement strand
ATCGATGGGTACAGCCTTATAGTTTTTGCCGCAAGCTGTGAGAACGCAACTCATAACAATAATTAACGCTAAAATTAAAGAAATCTTTTTCATATGATTCTTCCTTTCTTATTCCTACACCCCATGATAACACATTTTTTTTAAAAGGTCAATAGATTATTAGACCATATTATATAACTTTTTATACTTTTGCTGATAAAATGGTATAAAAACGAAAATAATATCATGAAAAAATCAAAGGGCAAGTTTTGACAAAACATTCGCCGCATCGTCTGATATAAGTCTGCAATGCTCTTTCAGATAGCCTTTTATTGCGCTTTTGCATTTTTCTCCGAAAAATTCTGCGGGACAGAATATCTCTGAAGCGGATGTAAGATAATATGTACCGCAGCCTTCATCGTAAAAAGCAGAGGCTTCAATTTTAAGCTCTGTGTACGCCATGGCCTTGCACACGGAAAGAAGCTGTGACAACTCATGAAATTTATATATGTAAAGCTTGGTCTTGCTTTTTTTACAGCTCTCATTCTCAGAAAGCTTTGAGGAAATATCGATTCTTGAAATAAAAAGCTCACAGCCGCCCGTTTTCGACGGAAACATCTGTACGTAAAAGCTCCCCTTGTGCGTATCAAAGCTTGTGAGTGAGGAAATATCGTCAAGAATATTCCAGATTTTAAGCTCAGTTTCATTTGAAGAACCTGTAAGCTCCGAGCTGATATGATACTTTTGCATATCGTGGCGGTTAAGCATTATTTTAATTTTATCTTTATTTATAAGAACAGTCTCCATAAAAATCTCCCGTACATAAAAACTCTGTTATCATTATAATATGCAAAAGGAGAAAAGTAACCCCAAAATTTTTGGAAACGGGGGAATATGAAGGCAAGAGACTGTCAGCTGTTCTTCAGATAAGCTACCTCGTCTTCCGTGAGGTGACGCCACTTTCCCGTGGAAAGCTCCCCAAGAGAAAGCTCACCGATTTTTATACGCTTCAGCCTCATGACCGTAATACCGCAGATCTGACACATTTTTCTTATCTGTCTGTTTCTGCCTTCAAACAAGGTTATCTCAAGTACGGAATAAACATTTTTTTCTCTGTCTTCTTTGCCGGAAGCAACAAGTCTGACTTCAACAGGCTGAAGCCTGTAGCCGTCAAGCTCCATCGGTGCTTTAAGTGCCCTGACAGCATCGTCACCGAGCCGTCCCTTCACTTTGACAAGGTAAACCTTGCCGATAGAATGGGAAGGGTGGGTCAGCTTGTTTGTGAGCTCTCCGTCATCTGTCATGATAAGAAGACCCTCTGAGTACATATCGAGTCTGCCGACAGGGTAAATTCTGACACCGGCCTCGGCTGTCAGCTCCGTGACGTTTTTTCGCCCCTGTTCATCGCTCATCGTCGTGACGTATCCCATCGGTTTGTTGAGCATTATATATGTATGGTGTCGCTTAGGTGCGGCACCTATCCTTTTTCCGTTGTACAGTATGATGTCATTTTCAACGTCTGCTTTATCACCGAGAGATGCGGTAACACCGTTTACAGTTACCTTGCCGTCGGAAATTTCCTTTTCGGCTGCCCGGCGTGACATTATACCTGCATCAGTAAAGATTTTTTGAAGTCTGATTTTTTCCATAATATTATTCAGTAAAATTCAGTATTTTTTTGAGCTTATCCGTAAAGGTGGGCTCATCGGGTAATATGCGGTCTTCTTTGGCGTTAAGATTTATTTTTCCCAGCTCCTTGCCATCGGCATATACAGTTGCCGTCGCAATCGTTTCACCCTTCGATACAGGTGCAAACATAAGCTGCTTTGCTTCTATTTTCACCGATATTTCAGAGCCTTTTCTTATAACGGCGGAAAACGGCTCTGCATTTGCGGCTTCAACACTTTCGCATCCGACAATTTGAAATGTTCGTGAAAGCTGACCTGTTTCATAAACGGTAGTTCTTGTGTACTGTGAAAAGCCGTAGTCCAGCATGGAAATATGATCATTCCAGTCAGACGGAGCGTTGAGTGTAACGGCGACGAGTAAAACACCGTCTCTTTCAGCACTTGAAACAAGACATCTTCCGCTTGATTTTGTAAACCCGGTCTTGACACCGTTAGCACCCTCGTATATGCGAAGCAGCTTATTGTGGTTGACAATAGGCTTCTTGCAGGAGCCTTCGTTCAGGACCACCGTATAATCGGTCGTTGAAACAATTTTTCGGAAATCCGCATTTTTCAGAGCATAAGATGTGAGAATTGCAAAATCTCTTGCCGTTGTATAGTGTGTTTCGTCGTGAAGACCGTGTGGATTTGTGAAATGTGTGTTATCAAGACCGAGAGAGGCAGCCTTTTCATTCATCATATCCGCAAAGGCTTCAATGCTTCCTGCCACGTGGTATGCAACTGCAGATGCCGCATCATTGGCACTTCTGAGCATAACTGCGTACAGAAGATCACAGAGGGTAAGTCTGTCGCCTGCATTTAGATACAGGGAAGAGCCTTCCACTCCGACCGAATCGGAACAAATGCATACAATATCATTAAGCTCACAGCTTTCAAGAGCCGTGATACAGGTCATGATCTTGGTCGTGCTTGCCATTGGCATACGGCTGTCGGCATTTTTTTCAAAAATAAAGCTGTCATCGTTGGCACAGAAAAGCACAGCACTTTCTGCCGAAACAGAAGGAGCTGAAGCTAACGCTTTTATGGAAAACGGACGGCACAGAAAAATCAAAGCAAAAAAGCCGCAAAATAATTTTTTCAGCATAACATACCTCTTAAAAATATTCTTGTAATAAATGTCTTACAGTTATATTTTTTTAGATTTCAGGCAGACTATGCTGAAAAATTTTAACTTTCAGGGAATATTATTAAAATTTGATAGTGTCTTCATCAAAGTCGATTTCTTCTTTTTTAGAAAAAACTTCCTTGAATTTAGCAACAATTTCGGGAGAGCGTTCAATGAGACCTACAACGTCACCTACGGGGTTAGCTCCTATTCGTGCCGCATCCGTAATGTTAAGTATCTCAACCTTACCGTCAGTATGAATTACAATAAAGCAAACGGGAGTCATTGAAAGACCCGTACCTCCTCCGCCGCCGAAATTATTCTTGTTGTCCTTGGGCTGATTTTTACCTGCATAGTCAAGTCCTCCTGTTATACATCCGATAGACATTTTTGAAACAGGAATAACCGTAGTACCGTTGTCGGATCTGATAGGGTCTCCGATTATGGTATCCGCACCAACCATGCTTTTGAGACTGTTTACAGAGGATTCAATGATCTCACTCATTCTGTTTTCATTCATGATAATATATCCTTTCTGCGTTTATCTTATGATAATTATTCTTGTAAATCGGATTTTTCAATTTCAGCGTTTTGAGAAGCCGTATTCTCTGCCGTGTTATCGGTCAAGCTCAAAGCTTCTGCTTCGTCAATGGGAAGAACCTGCTGTTTTCCGTCATCTGTAGCAATTGAAACTTCGGGAAGATCAGACAGAGACTGCATACCGAATACACGGAGAAAATCATCTGTTGTTCTGTAAAGCAGAGGACGGCCGGGAACGTCAAGCCTACCGCAAACCTCAATAAGATGCTTGTCCGAGAGGGAAGTGACGGCGTAGCTTGAGTCAACCCCTCTGACTGTATCAATATAAGCTCTCGTTACGGGTTCATTGTACGCAATAATAGCGAGAACTTCAATTGATGAGGGTGAGAGATTACCGCCCCGTCTTATGCCGAGAGCCTCTCTTACGTGGAGACCGTAAGCTTCTTTTGTGCAAAGCTGACAGGCATCGTCAAACATCAGCATAAGAATACCTCTGGGAAGACCGTTTTCTGTTTCGTTGTATTCTCTCATATAGTCTTTGATTATTTTCTTTGTTTCAGATAGCCCTATCTGAAGCACCTGTGCAATTTTTTCGTATTTGACAGGATAACCTGCGGCAAAAAGAATGGCTTCAATAACACTTTTTGCGTGTTTTGTAAAAGCATCGTTTTCAGAGGAAGATGCTTCCTTGATTTCTTCTGTCATAATTATTGTATTCCTTAATCAGTTTTTATTCGTTATCGAAATTAAAATATGCACGTCAGTTGTGATCCACTATTCTTGTAAGCTCCGCTATATCGGCAGAAGGATCGAGGGAAACTGCAACGTCGGAGGCGGCATCTATAATGCCGTATTCATTTTCCTCTGCTGTCTCCTCAAGAATAAGATGTCCCGATTTCAGAAGCTCAAGCATGGCAAGAAACATGGAGACAAGCTCAAGCCTGTCCTCTGCACTTCTGAAAAAACTGCCGAGAGAGACCTTTCTGCCGCCACGAAGACGTCTGGCAAGATTTTCAACGATGGAAACAACGGAAACAGTTCGTTTTTTAAGTATGGGCTCAAATTTCTTCTTGGCTTCCGTATCCGTTATCTTTACTTCGCTTATGACCTTCATAAAAGCCTTGTAAAGAAGCGTGCTGTCATGGTCGGCAACATAACTCTTGTCCGGAGTGATCTCGTCAGTTTCCTTAGCCATTCGTGTCCCGAATTCGTCAAATCTTATCTTGAGCATTCCGCTTGCCTGCTTGGCTCTCTGGTATTCAAGAAGGGCTGCGGCAAGAGCTTCTCTCGGATCCTCCTCCTCTTCGTCATTTCTCGGAAGAAGCATACGGCTTTTGATAAGCATAAGCTCGGATGCCATATAGAGAAAATCGGAGGAAAGGTCAATGTCCATTGACTGTGCTTTTGTAATATAATCCATATACTGATCGCACAGAAGCGAAATAGGAATATCGCTCATGTTGATCTTGTTTTTTGAAATAAGAGATAATAAAAGGTCAAGAGGACCTTCAAAAACTTCAAGTTTATACGTTATCTGATCCATAATCTTATAAGAACATTTTAAAAATCGGAGAAATAAGCATGCTCATACCGTTTGAGATCCCCGTCGTGATAAAAGACAGCGGTCCGTCAAGGACACCGAGATAAAGAAGAACGATAAGAGCTGCGGCTATATATTTTTCGTATTTCATCACCTTGAAATAATTTTCTGACGGAAGGAATATGAAAAGAATTCTTGAGCCGTCAAGGGGCGGTACAGGTATAAGATTGAATACCGCAAGATTAATGTTCATCATGTGAAGGAAATAGAAAAACAGCGAAAGAACGGAATATAAGTTTAACATAAATTCCGAGCCTTGAAAAGCAGAGGAGAACATCTGGAGAACGAAGGAGAGAATAAGTCCGATAAAGGAAAGAACGATGTTTGAAACAGGGCCTGCAAAAGCCGTAAGAGCCATACCTGCTTTTCTGTTTTTAAAATAGTAGGGATTTATCGGTACAGGCTCAGCCCAGCCAAATCCCATGAGAAGCATCATAAGAGTACCGATAGGATGAAGATGCTTGAAGGGGTTCAGGGAGAGCCTGCCTCTGTTTTTTGCAGTCGGATCACCGAGAGCGTAAGCCATAAGACCGTGGGAGCATTCATGGACTGAAAGTGAAAACAATACCGTCAGTATCGAAGTAAGTGCAACCGGTATGGCAATTGAGATAGGGTAATTTCTGAAAATTGAAATGATCATTATATCAGCTCCGTGTTACATGTTTATGTAAACTAAAGATATGCATCATTATTTTTCGCAATGCTTGATAATAGAGTCCCAAAGAGCATCTCTGCCTTCCTTGTCCTTGGAAGAAAACATGATGATCTCATCTGCCGATGTGCAGGCGGGGTGTGAATTTATCATTTCGATAAACTCTTTTCTCTTTGTAGCATTAAGCTTGTCAGATTTTGTAGCTACGATAATATGCGGAATTTCGTATTCGGAAAGGAAATTCAGCATATCAACATCATCCTTCGTGGGACCTGTACGGCTGTCAACGAGCTGAACAACAAGAGCGAGAAGGTCGATGTTGGGATTTGCGGTGAAATAACCGTCAGTCAGCTTTGACCACTTCAGCTTGTCTTCATAGGTTCTTTTTGCATATCCGTATCCGGGAAGGTCAACGAGAAACAGTTTCTTATCGACCTCGTAGAAGTTTACGGTGATGGTCTTACCGGGCTCACCGCTGACTCTTGCTAAATTCTTTCTGTTAAGAAGGCAGTTAACAAGAGAGCTTTTGCCCACGTTTGAACGTCCCGCAAGAGCGACCTGCGGGATAGCATCCTTGGGAAACTGCTTGGGAAGACCCGCTGTCATTTTAAGTGTTGTATTGTTAAGATTTAATTTCATAATCTATCTCCTCTGTAAGTGAGATCTTCAGTTCAGAGCAATTCTTAATACTTCAGAGGCCTTTGAGACGGGGCAGAACTGAATTTTGTCAAGAACCGTTTTGTCTATCTCTTCAAGATCGGGAAGATTGTCCTTGGGTATTATCACCGTCTTTACACCCGCCTTATAAGCGGCAAAGGTTTTTTCTCTGAGTCCGCCGATGGGTAAAACCCGTCCCGTGAGCGTAAGCTCACCTGTCATCGCAACGTCATGCCTTACCTTTTTGCCGCTGAGAGCACTTGTAAGACTTGTGAGCATCGTAATACCGGCTGAAGGGCCGTCTTTGGGAGTTGCACCTTCGGGAACGTGGATATGTATGTCCTGATTTTTATAAAAGTCTGAGTCGATCTGAAGCTCATCGGCATTTGCTCTGATGTAGCTCATGGCAATATAAGCAGACTCTTTCATAACGTCACCGAGAGTACCGGTCAGCTTCAGCTTTCCTTCGCCTGACATGACCGATGTTTCGATTTTTAGAACGTCACCGCCGACGGATGTGTAAGCAAGTCCGTTTACGACACCGCAAAGATCTTCCTTGTCGGTTTTTTCGTAGGAAGTCTTAGCTGCACCGAGATATGATGCAACGTTCTTCTTTGAAACGGTAACAGACTTAACGTCGCCGTCTGTGATTTTTTTAGCAACCTTTCTGAAAAGGGAAGCGAGCTCACGTTCAAGATTTCGCACACCCGATTCTCTGGTGTAATGCTCGATTATCTCCGTTATGGCATCATCTTTGAGACGAAGCATCTTTTTGTTAAGACCGTGTCTCTCCATTTGCTTTGGGATAAGATGATTTTTTGCGATGAGAAATTTTTCTGCATCCGTGTACGTATACAGCTCAATTATCTCCATTCTGTCATAAAGGGGAGTGGGGATGTCGTGAGCATTGTTTGCCGTTGCGATAAACATACACTCGGAAAGGTCAAAGGGAAGCTCTATATAATGGTCTCTGAAGCTTTTGTTTTGTTCACCATCAAGAACTTCAAGCATAGCTGAGGAAGGGTCACCCTGTGCCGTTTTTGTCATTTTATCTATTTCGTCTAACAGGAGAACAGGATTTCTGCTTCCTGCACGCTGAATAGCGGTAATAATACGTCCGGGCATAGCTCCGACGTAGGTCTTTCTGTGTCCTCTGATCTCTGCTTCGTCGTGAATGCCGCCGAGAGAGACTCTTGAAAAGTTTCGTCCCATTGCCTTCGCCACCGACATACCGAGAGAGGTCTTTCCAACACCGGGAGGTCCCACAAGACAAAGTATCTGGTTTTTAAGCTTGGGATTAAGCTGCTTTACCGCAAGATATTCAAGAATTCTTTCTTTGGGCTTATCGAGACCGTCATGGTCTCCGTCAAGTATTTCTTTTGCTTTTTCAATATCTATGGAGTCAGTAGTGACCGTGTCCCAGGGAAGCTCAAGACAGGTTTCAAGATAATTCTTGAGCACAACGCCTTCCGTAGCTCCGAAAGGTGTTTTTGCAAGACGTGAGATCTCTTTTTTAAGCTTTTCCCTTATTTCCTCTGCGACCTCCGGATCGTCTGAAAAACGGAAGGATTTCACTTTTTCCTCAAGCTCTGTAATTTCGTCCTCGTCTTCTCCGAGTTCTTCACGGATAGCCTTCATTTTTTCACGGAGATAGTTTTCATAGTGGGCTCTATCCATGTTTTTCTGTATTTTTTGATGAATTTTGACTTCCTCTTTGTATACCTGTATATCCTTTTCAAGTGCGGCGGAAACGATAACAGCTCTCTTGAGAGCATCATATTCCGCAAGCACCTTGAGCTTGTCTTCATGAAGTGCTATTGTTGAATATGCAACGTAGTCGCAAAGTTGTGCAAGCTCCGTAAATTCCTTGGCTGCCTGTATGATCCCTCTGTTATCTGCGGGAAGCAGCTTCATTATTTCTCTAAGCTTTCCGAGTATGTGTCTTCTGAATGCTTCTTCTTTAATTCCTTCTTCTGTCTCCTCGTAAGGTTGAGGAATTATTTCGGCAAAGATAGCATTTTCATTTTCCATATAACGAACAGCCCGACCTCTGCATATACCCTTGAAGATTACCTTTATGTTGTCCTGATAAAGACTTACCGACTGTTCTATTTTTGCGATAATACCGATATTATACAGCTCACTTAAAGCAGGAGAATAATTATCGGAGTCCTCACAAAAAGCGAGAAATACTGTTTTATCAGAGGCACTTGCCATGTTATATGCTTCGATGGAAACGTCTCTCGTCAGTTCAAAGTTTACGGGAATAAGTGGGAATACAACACATGCCCCTATGGGAACTACGGGCAGCTTTAATCCCTCGGAAATCTCCGGTATATCCGCTATATTAAAAAATCCCTGAAGATCTTTTTCAAAAATATCCTGTGACATCTGAATTGTCCTTTCAATTATGTGTTAATGCTAAAAAGCATATAATTACGCATTATAATAAATTATTATAACATAACACTTTCAAAAAATCCAGCACTTTTTTTATTTTTTTGCGTTTTGACAGATTTGCCAAACGTAAATCGGGCAATTACATAAATATTTGAAATATATGAGAAAAAATGGTGATGTAACCTTGAAAAAAAGATATAAATTTGGTATGATAGTATAGTAATGAAATACTGAGAAGTAACAAGGAGAATTTACATGATCAGACTTGCAACCAATAAAGCTACGGATTACGTAATTATTTACAGAAAAGATGCTACTGAGGCTGAAAAGACTGCCGTTCAGAATTTGAAGCAGTACCTTTTCAGAATAACCGGTGCCATGCTTTGTGAATTTACCGATAACCGTGCGGTGTCAGATAAAGAAATAGTTGTAGGCTATACTAACAGAGGCGGATACGATGAAGCACTTGTACAGAAGCTCGGTGACGAGGGCTACAACGTTCGTACAGAAGGCGAAAAGATATATATTCTCGGAAGCGGCATCAGAGGTGCGATCTACGGTGCCTTTGACTTCCTTGAAAAATGCTGCGGATGTCTGTTTATGACATATAATTATGAGCTTGTTCCCCGTAATGAAGAGCTTGAAATTCCCGAAACGGATTATACTGAAATTCCTGTATTTATGTCCAGAAACTCATACTGGTATCCTGTTAAGTTTGAAGACATTAGTGCAAAGCTCAAGATCAACGGATGCTCCGACAGAGTTCTTACAAAGAAGTACGGAAGCGGCGTATATTACGCAGGTGATTTCCAGCATACGATCGGTTATCTTTCCGAACAGTGCCCCGAGGGTGAAAGAGCGTGGGTACAGCCTTGTCTTACCGATGAAAATGTGTATCAGACAGTTCTCAAGCACGTAAGACGTAAGCTTACGGAATGTCCCGAAGCAAAGATCATGTCCATCACTCAGAACGACGGGGACGGCGGAGCGTGCAAATGTGACAAATGCCGTGAGATAAACGAACGTGAAGAATCCGAAATGGGCACAATGCTTGCTTTTGTAAACCGCATTGCAAGAGAGCTCAAGGACGAATATCCCGATGTTCTTTTCGATACGTTTGCTTACAGATTTACAAGAAAGCCCCCCAAGACAATTATGCCCGAAGACAACGTTATCGTTCGTCTTTGTTCTATCGAAAGCTGCTTCAGGCACTCTCACGAGGAATGTCACGAAACTCCCGGTCATGAGCATGAAATTGAAGCTTTCTCCGACCAGCTTATCGAATGGTCCAAGCGTACAAAGCACCTCTTTATCTGGGACTATACAACAGACTTTACAAACTATTCAACATCCTTCATGAACCTCGGTATTCTCCGTAAAAACGTAAGATTTTTCGCAGATAACAATGTTGAAGGCGTGTTTGAACAGGGTAACATTTTCTGCCATAACGGTGAATTTGGTGAGCTTAAGGGCTACATACTTGCCCGTCTTCTCTGGAATCCTTATATGACAGAGGAGGAATACTGGGCAGAAATCGATAAGTTCCTTATCGGTTACTACGGCAAGGGCGGCAAGTATATCAGAGAATACATAGATTATATGCTTGAATGCTCAAAGGATTCTCACTTCGGAATTTACTTCGACAACGCTTCCATTTACATCAAACCCGCAGGCTTTGAAAATGAGCTTGACGCAAAGCTTGAATTTATGAGACATTCAAATGAGCTTTTCGACAAAGCGGAAGCTCTCGCAGAAAACGATTATGAGCTCGCTCATATCAGATGCTCAAGAATTCAGCTTCTCAACTACTCCTTCTTTGCTCTTGAAGAGTATGCAAAGACTCTTGCCGGTGATCCTGACAAGGCTGACGAGTACGAAGCAGCTATGCAGAAGGTAATTGAAAACAACAAGCTTCAGTTCAAATACATGAAGATGTATGACATGATCTGTCCCATGGAGTTTAAATACATGGATAAGGTCGGTGAACCCGATTATACAAAGGCCGCACTTCTGTGGCATAACGAAGACTAAGTAAAAAGTGATTAAAGACTAAATAATTCAAGCGCCCGTCGGTGTCCGGTTATTCGGGCGCGGCGGGCGTTTTTGTGATAAGTATGCAAATAATATTTGAAGATAAAGAAATTGAAACAGCCGTAAAAAACGGTGAAATGTGTATTTCCGTTCCTTTTGAAGTAACTATAAACTCAGAAGGGGAGAAAACAGTTAAATGTTTTTCCGATTTTAAAGATGTTGCCGAAGAATACGTAAAAGGCTATGAAAATGCTCTGTTTTCTGACGAAGCTATACGCTTTGTGCGAGATAAGCTTTCATATAATATGAATGTTTTCGGTTATGAAAGCGACACTGAGGAAAGGGGAAATCTGCTTTACTATTTTTCAGACAGCTCCGTACAGAAAGTTTTTGGTACGAAGACAGGAGAGACCGTAATGCTGACAAAAAGCTCTGATTTTGAAAAATATATTCTTCCCGAAGGAATATTTTCCGAGCTTGACGACGGTGATGAGCTTGACGTTTGTTTTGCCTCCGTTGTTGACGGAAGGATAGTTTCTTATGCTGCAGTCAATGATCTGAGCGAAGACGGCTCGTATGAGATAAATGTTGAGACCGAAGAAGACTGTAGGCGTATGGGATTTGGAAGGGCAGCAGCTTCGCACCTTGTTTCATACATAGTATCAAAGAATGAGAGGGTGTCCTATTGCTGTGAAAAAGCAAATACAGCATCAGTCATGCTTGCAAAAAAGCTCGGCCTCTCTATTGATAAAGAGGTATACAGCTTCGTATACTACCTGAAAGAATACTAAAGAACCGTAAGAAAGGCGGAATTGTACAATGGCATTTGATGCCGGTATGGTCTCTTTCGTCACAAAAGAGATCAACGAAACGATAAAACACGGAAAGGTTGAAAAGATATATCAGCCTCAGAAGGACGAAATAATTTTAGCCGTAAGAAGCGGCGGTGCTACCCATAGGCTTCTTATAAACGTGGGCTCGTCGAACGCAAGATTCAATCTGACCTCAATGAAGCCCGATAATCCCGCAAATCCCCCTATGTTTTGCATGATGCTAAGAAAGCATTTTCAGGGTGCGAAAGTCGTTGGAGCAGAGCAGCTCGGCTTTGAGAGAGCTGTACGCATAACTTTTGATGCTTATGATGAACTCGGCTTCCAGTCACATAAGCACATGATAATTGAAATAATGGGAACGTACAGCAACCTTATTCTGACGGATAAGGATGATAAGATACTCGGTGCTTCCAAAATCATAGATATGCTGACAAGCCATAAGCGTCAGATAATTCCGGGTATGATCTATGAAATGCCCCCTGCTCAGAATAAAAGGGATCCTCTTGTAATAACCGAGAGAGAATTTCTTGAGCTTGCTTCAGCGGCAGACGGTGATATGAAATGCGAGAAGTTTATAATATCATCCTTTCTCGGTATTGCACCTGTTGTTGCGAGAGAGATTGCTTACCGTTGTGCAAAGGATACGTCGGCAACGCTTAAAGATTGCGAGAGAAATCTCAAAAAAGAGTTTTTCTCCGTGATTGATACGATAAAAAACGGAACAGGTAAACCTTCAGCTGTCTTTTCGGATAACGGGAAACCGATTGAATACTCCTATATTGAAATAGGACAGTACGGCACAGGCTACGTAATATCTTTTTGCGAAACTTACGGAGAGCTAATTGATAAATTCTTTTTTACAAGAGCAAATAATGAACGTATTGCACACAGAGCCTCCGATGTTCAGCGTATAATAACAAACGCTGAAAAGAGACTGTCAAAGAAACTGACTATACTTGTTGACGAGCTTGCCCAGTGTGACGAGGGCGAAAAATACCGTCTCTACGGAGACCTTATAACAGCTAACATTTACAGGCTGAAAAAGGGAGAGTCAAAGGCGGAGCTTGAGAATTACTATGATAATATGAAATTAGTAACCATAGAGCTTGATACGAGAATGACTCCCGCACAGAATGCACAAAGGTATTATAAAAAGTACAATAAAACAAAATCCGCAAAAGAGCATCTTACAAATCAGATAAAGATAGCAGAGCAGGAATACGAGTATATATATACCGTTGCAGACAGCCTTTCAAGAGCAGAGACAGAAAAGGAAATATCCGAGATCCGTTCGGAGCTGTACCATAGCGGATACGCCTCCAAAATGAAGGGATATACCGAAAAGAAAAAGCAGACTCCTTCATATATTAAGTTCGTAACGTCGGGAGGGTATAACGTTCTGTGCGGCAAGAATAATCTTGCAAATGAATATATAACCTTTAAGCTTGCGGAAAAAGAGGACTGGTGGTTCCACGTAAAAAATCAACCTGGCTCTCATGTTCTGCTTCAATGTCCCAAGGGCGAAGAACCGTCTGAATTTGACTTTACCGAAGCGGCAATTATTGCGGCTTGTAATTCCAAGGCTTCGGAAGGCGCTGCCGTTGACGTTGACTATACGAAAATCAGATTTGTTAAAAAGCCTCCTGCGGCAAAGCCGGGCTATGTTATATATCACACCAACTATTCCGCAAGAGTTGCACCCGACTCTGAGCTTATAGCAAAGCTCAGAGTTAAATAAAAATAAACGGAGGAAACCATGAAAAGAAACATCTGTAAAATTTTAAGTGGGTTATTCGCTCTCATTATGACCCTTTCCGTATTTTCTGCAGCCGGTCTTAACAGTAATAAAGTGAGTGCCGCAGATGACGGTATTGTAATTCTTAAAACAGAATTTTACGACGGTGCAAAAAAGAAAGGCGGAGAAGTTCCGACCTCAGAGCTTAGCGAAGCTTTTTCTTCTGACAGCGACGGTACATTCACTACGCCTTATACACCCGGTACGTACCGAGAGGGCAGATATACTACAATAAGCGTTTACGTTAAGCTTGACGGTGGCTACAGCATATCCGATTACAGCTTCAGATGGCTCTGCGGAGTTGTCGATACAGAGACGTATTCCGCCGCTGACAGATATATTACGGCCGAATGCTCTGCCGATAATAATTCAAACAGCTATGTTGCTGTCTCGGAAGCCGAGCTTGACGGGGTAAAATGTGTAGTTTGTACGTTCACAATCTATCAGAAACCTTCAATTGACCTTGATCCTATTACAAAGGAAATGGCTGACGGCTCGGTAGATCTTGAACAGCTCTCAAGATATTACTGCATCGTTAAAAGGGCAGAAGATGACGGAGTAACGTCAGCATCAAGTGCCGCCAATGCTTTTTATGTAAAGGAAAAGTATTCCAAGACCTCTCTCAGAGAGCTCGTAGCATTCGTTAAGGACAACTATGATCTCAGCCTTCTTACAACGTCTGTACAATATAAAGACGTGAACGGAAATTATACCTCTGAAGCAGACGGTGAGACAAGACGTGACGGCGACAGTATTGATCTCGCCCTGTACATACCCGACCTTGACGACGTTCCCCATATAACAGGTATGACAACGACGGCGATGAATTCCAACTATTCCGCATTTACTGCCAACTCACCTGAAATGCATCTTGAATGGTATGCATCAAATCAGAATGAAAAGGCTGACGGATACGATGAAGTATATCTCGGAAGCTCTACGTATGCTATGCATGAGCTGTTTCATGAATGGTATTATGAGTGGCAGGAAACGGGAAATTATATTCTCGGAACAAACAGCGTATCCAAATTACATCCCGAAACAACGTATTCCGTCGGCGATGAACTTACGGTACACTATCAGTATATATACTGTAAAATGAGAATTGAGATAAAATTCGGTACAGTACCGGGATTTTTCAGTCTTACAACAAATAAGTTTGAGATCCCCGGTTACACAACTGAGCCAGAAACCGTTATTATCCCCGGTGATGCCAACGATGACGGTGTTGTAAACTCAAGAGATATGCTCCAACTTAAAAAATATATGGCAGGTAAGCTTGTTATCGATCAACTCAATTTTGCAAACACAGATATTACAGGCGACGGCAAGATCAATTCTATGGACAGTCTTAGACTCAAACGTATAATCGTAGGTAAGTAAAGTTACAGCAGGTACTATTTAGTTAGTGAAGACTTTTGATTGAAGCTTTGGTTGTAAATAACTCAAACGGCTCAGAGCCTTGGATCAAGTTTCTTAAGTGTTATAAGTTATAGGATTATATAATTGTATATTTGAGGTGATAACGTGAAAGCTGTTTCGAAAATACTAAAAATCTTATTGGTGTTTTTTATGTCTTTAGGGCTTATTGCTGTGGTATGGTATGCTATAGAATTGACTACATTAGAAAAAGATGAAACTGCAGTTCCTTTGGTTGACTTCATTTTGTATCTACTCGGTTTTGGCGATATTAACAGTAAAGATCATTATTTACAAACTGCGTTCTCTACTCTTGGACTTTTTGCAGTTACACTATTGTCTTCTGTTTTTACTGTAAATCTTTTTGACTTGCGAAGTAAAGTTAAGATTATCCCTAAGATTATTATTAAAGGTAAAAATCAGGCTTTACTGAAATTCAGAACATCTGGAAAGGATGTTTACAATCTCACAGCTACGCTAATTTCAAAGTGTGGGAAGGATGTAACAACAGAAGAGCAGGTATTTCCGTTTGTTGCAAAGAAATCTTTGCAGGAGATATATTTTGAGATTGTTCCGGGTACGCCCATTTACAAATACCTCCGTGCATCTTACCTTAAAACTGATTCAGAGCCGCAACTTATTCTCACTTTGGCTTATACTGATGTTGAGAGTGGACAGGAGTACTCAATGGCTCAGAAATATCAATATTCTACTGAAAATAATCAAGACGTTATATTTTGTGACAACAGTAGTGAGAAGCATGATGTTCTTTTGGAAAAAGCTGTTAAAGAGCTCATTGAAGCAAATACGTTTTATATAAATCTTGCATCTGTTTGGGCTTGTGAAGCGGAAGATATCGATATTTCCTATGGATATAGTGAGAACGAGGATGTCTACTCGCAAAAACAAGCTTTCTCGGCTAATATTCATATGAATAGTAAAAGTATTTATGAACCGAAAACATTTACTATGGCAGTTACAAGTGACCTTCTTGAAAATAATTGGTCTATTTATTATGATCTTGGTTGTGCTTTGAAATTTGATTATAAAATCGAAGGTGATATTGCCGTTACATTAGAATTGAAATATGGAACAGGTGATATCATTAAATACGAACAAATACTGCGTCCCACAAATGAGTTTGAAACATATATGCTCAGCCTTAAAGATCTTAACCGTGAAGATTTGAAAAGTGTGAAGGAATTGTGTTTTACAGTATTCTATAAAGATGTAAACCCGGATTCTCCCGTAGGTAATTTTGTGATTAAAACGTGTGTATTAGAAGTCGAATAAAAAGACTAAACTTCCCCTGTCTTTACCTAACTATAAATACATTAATCTCACTTGTTGACAGAAGATGGTTTTCTGCCACGACGAAATTATTATCTCTTCGCCTTGGAACCTCAAGTCGCTTTGTGACAACGTGATGACTCCCGACAAATAAAAACGGAGCAAGTCCGCAGGACTTGCTCCATTACTTTTTTATTACAAATCAGAGGGCAGCAACGATTTCAGCTGTATCTCTTGCGATCATAAGTTCTTCGTTTGTAGGAATTACATATACCTTAACCTTGGATGTAGGCTTTGAAATTTCAACGATGTTGGGCTGACGCCATGTCTTTGCGTTCAGTTCAATATCAAGTTCGATTCCGAGATAATCCATGTTACGAAGAGCTCTTTCTCTGAGCTCAGGGTTGTTTTCACCCATACCTGCTGTGAATACGATAGCGTCAACACCGTTCATGGCAGCAGAGTAGGAGCCGATATACTTTTTAACCTGATATGCAAGGATGTTTGCAGCAAGCAGACATCTTTCGTTACCGTTTTTAATGCCTTCTTCGATGTCACGGCTGTCAGAGGAAACACCGGAAACACCGAGGAAGCCGCACTTCTTGTTCATGAAGTCAGCGATCTCGTTAACGGGAATGTTTTCTTTTTCCATTATGTAGGGAACGATAGCAGGGTCAATGTCACCGCAACGTGTACCCATCTGAACACCTGCAAGAGGTGTGAAGCCCATACTTGTATCAAGACACTTTCCGTCTCTCACTGCGGAAATGGAGGAACCGTGACCGATATGGCAGGTGATGATCTTTGTATCAGCCTTGTTACCGAGAAGCTCGTTCATGATCTTTGCAACAAATCTGTGAGAAGTACCGTGTGCACCGTAACGGCGGATGTTGTGCTTTTCATAAATTTCGTAAGGCAGGGGATATGTGTGAGCGTAGTCGGGAATGGACTGATGGAAAGCTGTATCAAATACGAGAACCTGAGGTACGCCGGGCATTACCGCCGTACAGCCTTCAATACCCATGATGTGAGGGGGTGTATGAAGGGGAGCGAAGTTTACGCACTTTTTGAGTGTTTCAAGAACTTCGGGAGTAACGAGAGTGCTTTCAAAGAAGTAAGGACCGCCGTGTACGACTCTGTGACCGATAGCTTCGATTTCGCTGATATCGGAAATACAACCCTTTTCAGCATCTGTGAGAGCATCAACGAGAAGCTGAGTAGCTACGGAGTGGTTAGGAATGTCTGTTTCTTCTTCAAACTTGATAGTTTCTTCTTTATCGCCGTTCCAGACGATCTTTCTGTGGTCGATAAGACTTCCTTCGCCGCCTATTCTTTCACAGATACCTTTAGCAAGAAGCTTTTCTGTCTCTGTATCAAGAAGCTGATACTTCAGAGAGGAGCTGCCTGCATTTACAACAAGAACTTTCATTATAAATATCCTCCAAATTAACTGTTATATTGACTTTAAATTCAAATTCATGTATCATTATATATGATAAAACGGAAAAATACAAGTATAATTTGATTATTTAGGATTTTTTTTAAAGATGAGTAATATTTCAGCGGTTATTTGCGAACTGAATCCTCTGCACAGAGGACATGAATTTCTTTTTGACGAGGTTAAAAAGACAGATACGACCCTTGTTGCAATAATGAGCGGAAACTTTGTACAGCGTGGTGAGTGTGCAATTTTTCACAAATACGCAAGGGCAAAAGCGGCACTCGAATGCGGTGCGGATCTTGTACTGGAGCTTCCGTTCCCCTGGTGCTGTGCACCTGCTGAGTTTTTTGCCCTTGGTGCCATGAGTATCGTAAAAGCCATCGGTGCTGACAGCCTTTTTTTCGGTTCCGAATGCGGAAATATCGACCTTTTAAAAAAAGCTGCTTATATGTCTAAAACCAATGAATTCAAAACGGCTGTTGAAAATGAGTATAAGGCGAATGTCGGCTTTGCCGTTGCAAGAGAGCGTGCGGCTGAACAACTTGCTCCCGAGACGGCAGAGCTGTTCAGCACTTCAAATGATATGCTGGCACTTGAATATATCGCAAAGGGTGATAAGCTCGGCTATAACGGTGAATATTATGCTGTCAGAAGGTTTACCGATGATAAATATATGAGTGCTTCAACGATAAGAAGATATATGCGAGAAGGAAAAGTTGACGAAGTAATGCTTTCCGTACCTTGCTCAGTAAAAGACATTTTTGAGGAAAACAAAAATAATACGGCACTTCTTTCAAAGCTTGAAGACCTCGAATTCTCAGCTTTCAGACTCGGTAACGTAGCGGAAAATACGTTTGACTGCGAAAGCGGAATACTCTCACGAATAAAAAAATACGCTAACAGCTGTAAAAACGGAAGGGAAATGCTCGAAGGAGCGTCAACAAAAAAATATACCGACGCACGAATACGCCGTGCCGCACTTTTTGCACTCTGCGGCATTACAAAAGCACACCTTTCAAAAGCCCCCGGCTATACCGTACTTCTTGCGGCGAATGAAAACGGCAGAACGGTCCTTTCCGATATGAGAAAGAAAGGGTCTCTTGAAATAATAACGAAGCCGTCAGCGGCAGCTTACTCTGAAGAGTGGGAAAGACAGGCCTTTGCGGACAGTCTTTATACGATGCTTTTTGAAAACGTAGAAGCCGCTTCGTATTTTTTGAAGTCAAGCCCAATAGTTAAATGATTTTTTTGTGCGTTTTGTATAAAAATGTTTTGCATATTGCACAAAAGAGTGCGGCGGACGATTGACAAGTTTTGTTTAATAATATATAATATTATATAGTTTGATTTTATAGGAGAATATTATGTATCTTGGTATAGATCTGGGAACAACAGGTCTTAAATGCGTAATGTACGAAAAGGACGGGACTGTCCTTTCCGAATATAACGAGGAATACCCTCTGATTTTTATCGGAAGCTTTGTCGAGCAGGACTCTAACCTGTGGTGGAGCAAGGTCATTGAAGCTGTCAGAGGGCTTACAGCCGAGTGCGGAGAAAACGTTGAAGCACTGAGCATCAGTACACAGGGAATTTCCTTTGTTCCTGTTGACAAAGAGGGAAACACCCTTTATAACTCTATCAACTGGCTCGATATGAGAGCTAAAGAGGAAAGCGATGTTCTTGCGGAAAAGTTTGGTGTTGATACTCTTTTCAAAAAGACGGGTATTCTTTGCGATGCTTCTTATTCACTGCCTAAGATCATGTGGTTCAAGAAGTACAGAGGGGAAGTTTACGATAAAGCTTATAAAATTTTGTTCCCCCTTGATTATCTCAATATGAAGCTTACGGGGAAATTTGTCACCGATTATACAATAGCGGGCGGCACCATGCTTTACAACATCAAGGAGCTTTGTTGGGACAGAGAAATCCTTGATTTTTGCGGCATAGACGAAAGTATTCTGCCCGACGTTTGTCCTATGGGTACCGACATCGGTGAGGTTCTGCCCGAAATTTGTGAGCTTATGGGGATCGATAAGGGCTGTCACGTCGTGATGGGTGCTCAGGACCAAAAGGTAGCCGCTATAGGTGCGGGACTTGACGAAAACGTCTGTACGATGTCCTTCGGAACAGCTACCGCCGTCACGAAAATGCACAAAGATGCCTATGAAAGCTCTGAAGTATGTCAGTTCAGATTTAATGATGACCTTTACGTGTCCGAGGGCGTTGCCGAAACGTCAGGGGCAGCTCTTAAATGGCTGTCACATATAATGGGCGATATTTCATATAAGGATATGGACATTCTTGCGGAACAGTCGTGTGCGGGTGCAAACGGGGTCAGTATGGTAACATCCTTCTCAACGGGAGCATCAATGGAAGGAATGACTCTTTCAACGACCAAGGGTGATCTGATTTATGCTCTTTATGAGGGCGTATGCAGGGAAACTGCCGAGCGTATTGAACAAATGGGCGGAGCATCGGAGATACGAGTCTTCGGCGGAGGCTCAAAGAGCCGTATCTGGTGTGATATTTTAGCAAGGATAACAGGATGCAGAGTTTGTATACTTGATACACCCGAAACAGCATCAAGAGGTGCGGCAATACTTGCCTCTGGCGGTACTGTTGCTCCTGCAAAAATAAAGTATATAATCGAACCGTAATTTATCAGATTGAACGATTTGCTGTCTGAACAGCATTAAAATAATAAACTTTAAGGAGAATTGAAAATGTTCAAATTCAAACCGGCACCTTTTGTGCCCTATCAGAACGAAGAAGTTCTTGAAAGATGCAGAAATATTAAAAGAGAGGATATGGAAAAGCATCCCAATCCTAACTTCAGAATACACATAACAAACGCTGTAGGCGGCATTTGGGTAAGTGACATCGTTGCACGTATCATCAAGTCCGACTATGAAGATAAGAAGTGCACAATGATCTTCCCCAATCCTGCTCCCGATATTTATGCAGCTGTTGCCGAAACCATTAACAGAATGAATATAAACTGCCGTAACGTAAATATCTTTACGATGGACGAATGGGCAGACCAGGACGGTAATATCGCCCCCATTACATATAAAGCGGGCTTCGGTCATTCCACGATGAAGTATTTCTACAGTAACATCAGAGAAGACCTCCGTATGCCCATCGAGCAGATGCGTTATTTCACAAACGAAAACATTAACGATTATTCCAAGCTTATCTGTGAAGTAGGCGAAGGCGGAGCAGATGTTTGCTATTCAGGTCCCGGCTGGGCAGGTCATATAGCATTTATCGACCCCAATACTCCCGAATTTGCCTGCAACTCCCTTGAAGAGTTTATCAA
>JAZSLF010000128.1:0-3699 GCA_045535205.1 Eubacteriales bacterium | reverse complement strand
TCCGAAAACAGCGAATACGATGAAGCAAGAAACGAGCAGACAAAGGTAGTTACAAGAATACAGGAGATCGAAGAGCTCCTTCTCCACGCAGTAGTTATCAACGAAACAGAGCTTGACACAGATACAATTCACCTCGGTTCTTCCGTAAAGCTTTACGATTACGATTTTGAAGAAGAGATCGAATACAGCATCGTAGGTACAAACGAAGTCGATGCGATGAACGGTAAGATCTCTGACCAGAGCCCCATCGGTGCGGCTCTCCTCGGTGCACACAAGGGCGAGGACGTTATAGTTCACTCCCCCGCAGGAGACCTTAAATTCAACGTTCGTGACGTATGGCGTGCAAAGAACAACTAAAGGAGAAACAAAATGGCAGAAAATACAAATAACGCTCCTGTTCAACAGGATCTCACCGAACAGGTTCGCATAAGAAGAGAAAAGCTTGCAGCTCTCCAGGCAGAAGGCAACGATCCCTTTGTTATAACAAAGTACGACGTTACTCATCACAGCACAGAAATAAAGGAAAACTTTGAGGAGCTTGAGGGTAAGACTGTAACTGTTGCAGGCAGAATTATGTCCAAGAGAATTATGGGTAAGGCACCCTTCTGTAACATTCAGGACCTTCCCGGCAGAATACAGTCCTACGTTGCCCGTGACAGCATCGGCGAAGAAGAATATAAGGGCTTCAAGAAGATGGACATCGGCGATCTTATCGGTATCAAGGGCTACGTTTTCAAGACGAAGACAGGTGAGATTTCCATTCATGCAGAGGACATAACACTCCTTTCCAAGAGTCTTCAGGTTCTTCCCGAAAAGTTTCACGGTATCACAAATACAGACCTTCGTTACCGTCAGAGATACGTTGACCTCATTATGAATGAAGACGTTAAGGATACTTTTGTTAAGCGTTCAAAGATAATTACGGCTATCCGCCGTTATCTCGACGAACAGGGCTTTATGGAGGTTGAAACTCCCATGCTCGTTTCCAATGCGGGCGGTGCGGCTGCAAGACCCTTTGAGACCCACTTCAACGCACTTGACGAAGACGTTAAGCTCAGAATCTCCCTTGAGCTTTACCTCAAGCGTCTTATCGTAGGCGGCATGGAAAAGGTATACGAAATAGGCAGAGTATTCCGTAACGAAGGCGTTGACACAAGACACAACCCCGAATTTACTCTCATGGAGCTCTACCAGGCATACACCGACTATCACGGCATGATGGACCTCACCGAAAATCTCTACCGTTACGTTGCAAACGAAGTTTTAGGTACGACCACCCTCGTATACAACGGTATCGAAATGGACCTGGGCAAGCCCTTTGAACGCATCACAATGGTAGATGCAGTAAAGAAGTATTCAGGTGTTGACTTTAACGAAATAAAGACCCTTGAAGAAGCTCAGGCAGCAGCTAAGGCACACGGCATCGAATATGAAAAGAGACATAAGAAGGGCGATATTCTCAACCTTTTCTTTGAGGAATTTGTTGAACATAACCTTATTCAGCCCACCTTCGTAATGGATCATCCCATCGAAATTTCTCCTCTCACAAAGAAGAAGCCCGAAAACCCCGAATACGTAGAACGCTTTGAATTCTTCATGAACGGTTGGGAAATGGCAAACGCTTATTCCGAGCTCAATGACCCCATCGACCAGCGTGAACGCTTCAAGGCACAGGAAGAGCTTCTTGCACAGGGCGACGATGAAGCGAACACCACAGACGAGGACTTCCTCTATGCTCTCGAACTCGGTATGCCCCCCACAGGCGGTATCGGCTACGGCATAGACAGAATGACAATGCTCTTCACAGACAGCTCCTCTATCCGCGACGTTCTGCTTTTCCCCACAATGAAAAGTCTTGACTAAATAACAGCCGAATAAGATTTCAGCAGGTATCAAGCGATTTGATACCTGCTGTTTTCATAATACAATGAAGAAGGACTATGACACAAAGAGGTCATAGCCCTTTTACCTTTTTGTATTTATCTTCAAACAAGCGGTCAATGTTGGTGGATTTGCCAATCTGTTTCGGACCGCAACCAACTGCACAGCGAAATGATCTTCTTGCGGCAAGCATTGCATTTTCTACAGCTCTGTTAATATAAATACAACGTTTACTTCTAAATAACGATTGCACTTGATTGTACTGTTGAAAAGCAAAATCACGTTATTATATTGTCAATACGAAGAACAATTGTGTAGAAATACGCAAAATTATTCGATGTAATATTGACTTGAAGATGGGGGTATGCTATAATAAGAACACAAAAATGCGTAAATACGCAAAATTATTCGATGAGGTATGTGTAGTGATTGAAAGAAGAAAGTATCTCGAAAAATTGATCAGTAAAAAAAGGAACGGCTTTGTTAAGGTTATTACCGGTATCAGAAGATGCGGAAAATCTTATTTGCTGTTCAATATATATAAGGATTATTTGAAGTCGATCGGAGTTGATGACGAGTGTATTATTTGTCTTGCACTTGATGATGACGAGAACATTCGATACCGCAATCCCCTTGAGCTCGGCAAGCATATCCGTAGCCTGACTGCTGATGAAAGCAAGAATTATTACGTCTTTCTTGACGAAATTCAAAAGGTTGTTACCATTCAAAATCCGTATATTGAAGGAGTTGAGGATAAAGTCGGTTTTGTGGATGTCGTGCTCGGTCTTATGAAGCATGAGAATATTGACGTTTATGTTACCGGAAGCAACTCGAAAATGCTGTCCTCCGATATACTCACTGAGTTCCGGGGACGTGGCGATGAGATCAGAGTGAGTCCCCTTTCATTTGCGGAGTTCTATAATGCTTTTGAGGGCGAAAAGCGTAATGCTTGGCGGGAGTATTATACCTACGGCGGTCTTCCTCTTGTAATGACTAAAAAGAGCCACGAAGAAAAAGCACAGTATTTGCAATCTCTGTTCGATGCAATTTATATAAGCGACATTATGGAAAGAAATAAGCTTGTGTACGAAAAATCGGTGCTTGATGATATTCTTAACATACTTTCATCTTCGGTTGGGTCGCTTACTAATGCCAACAAGATCACTAACACTTTCAAAAGTGCAAAACAAATGAATATCGGTGTGCCTACCGTTAACAGATATATCGACTATTTCATTGATGCATTCCTGCTTTATAAAGCCGAACGTTATGACGTTAAGGGAAGAAAATATATCGGCTCGCCGCTTAAATATTATTTCAGCGATGTGGGACTTCGTAATGCCCGACTTAACTTCCGTCAGCAAGAAGAAAATCACATTATGGAAAACATTATTTATAATGAGCTTTGTACTCGTGATTTCAGCGTGGATGTCGGCGTGGTTGAGTATTGCTATAAGGATGCAGAAAAGAAAAGTAAACGTACCCAACTTGAGATAGATTTTGTTGCCAATAAGGGTAGCAAAAAATATTATATTCAGTCAGCTTTGACCGTCGCAGACGAAGAAAAGCGAGAGCAAGAGATCCGTTCTTTAAAGCGTGTCGGCGACTCCTTTAAGAAGATCGTCGTAGTCAAAGACAACATCATTCCTTGGCATGACGATGACGGCATTTTCTACATCGGAATTGAACAATTCCTGCTTGACGAGAATGCGATGGATATGTGACATGGCAATTTACCTGTAAACAGCAAAACTCTCTGCAATTGAAGCAGAGAGTTTTTAATTGGCAAGGGGTCCTCAAATTGCCTGCGGCGATTTG
>JAZSLF010000114.1:0-40876 GCA_045535205.1 Eubacteriales bacterium | reverse complement strand
GGCGAAGTTTGTTTATAGCATAAAACTTAAATTTTACCCATATTTTGTTTTTTTGAGCTTTTTAAACTTTTGCTTCTCTTTTTTTCTTCTGTTTTCTTTGTTTTTCTCGTTTTATGCGCTCTGCACTTTTTTTACATCCCCAATGAATAATGTCGGTTATCAGCGAAGCTACTTCATTATTCATCAGTCAGACAGGGGCTCTGCCCCAAGACCCCTACGAGTTGCAACGGCACTTTCACACCTAAAAAGTAATTATAAAAATATACAATCTGCCTTGATTGGCGGCTTGTTTTAATTCAGCTTGAGATTATTTCATCGGTTTGATAAGAGTCCCGTTCTCAAATCACAACAGAAAACGGTATGCCTTTCGGTCATACCGCTTATCATTATTTTGCGGGAAACTCTGTAATAATACCTGCAAGATATTTTCTGATATATAAAACGTCTTTTACGGATATATTTCCGTCTGCATCTACATCACTTGCTTCCATTTTTATTTCTTCTTCGGGAATCATACCCGCAAGATATTTTCTAAGCACATTCACGTCCATCAAGGATACAATACCGTCCCCGCCAACATCTCCATAAACAACAGAGGTGCCACTGAATATTACATTTGCATTTGAAAGAGGATCATTCCCGAAGCCAATCGATATATCATTCCACTGCTTTTCTGTGCCGGTGTAGTATACAGTTGTAAGGGAAGGACATTCAAAGAATGCATATTCTTCTATGCTTGTTACGCTGTCCGGAATCGTTACGCTCATAAGGGAGGTGCAACATGCGAAGGCTCCATCTTCTATGCTTATTACGCTATCCGGAATAGTTATGCTTTCAAGAGAGGTACACTCGGAGAATGCGAAAAATTCTATACTTGTTATTCCATTGGGAATAGTAATACTTTCAAGGGAAGAGCAGGCAAAGAATGATGATACTCCTATTCTTGTTACGCTGTCAGGAATTGATACACTTGTGAGGGCGGTGCATTCATTGAAAACTCCGTAGCCTATACTTGTTACTCCGTCGGGAATTGTTATGCTTTCAAGGGAGCTGCATTTACTGAATACCCAGTATCCAAGACTCGTTACGCTGTCCGGAATAGTTATTCTTTCAAGAGAGGTGCACGCATAAAATGCGGAGTCTCCTATACTTATTACGCTGTCAGGAATTATTATATTTTTAAGAGAAGTACAGGAAAAGAACGCAGTGTCTCCTATATTTGTTATACCGTCGGGAATTGTTATACTTTCAAGAAAGCTGCATTGATAGAATGTTTTTTCTCCTATATTTGTTACGCTGTCAGGTATAGAATACCGGGAATCTTTTTTTCCTCCGGGATAATGTATAAGTGTAGTAATATTTTTATCAAACAGAACTCCATCTATGCTTTTATAATACTCGTTTGCTTCTTCTACAGTTATGCTTTCAAGTGCATTGGAGCCGAAGAACACAGAGCTTCCTATGCTTGTTACGCTTTCGGAAATTCTGATGCTTGTGAGTGAGCCGCAACTAGCGAACGCACCCTGCCCTATGCTTGTTACACCGTCGGGAATAGCTATGCTTGTGAGAGAGTTGCAGCCAGCGAACGCAGAGTCTCCTATGTTTGTTACGCTGTCGGGAATAGTTACGCTTGCAAGTGAGACACATTCATAAAATGCCTCGTCTCCTATATTTGTTACGCCATCGGGAATTGTTATGCTTTCAAGAGAATAGCAGCAGGAAAACGCAGTGTCCCCAATGCTTATTACACTATCCGGAATTATCATTTCTTTAAGTGAAGTGCATAAATCGAACGCAGATTTTCCTATACTTGTTATACTGTCGGGAATCGTTATGCTTACAAGAGCTCTGCAATCGAGGAACACATAGTCTCCTATGCTTGTTACGTTATCGGGGATTTCAATGCTTGTAAGGGAGACGCAACCAGCAAATGCATAGTCTCCTATACTTGTTACACCGTCTTCGATGATTACGGTATTTATGCAATCTCTTTCGTCATCCCAAAAGTCCGTGTTGCGATAATCCCCCATAGGCCCGCTGCCGCTGATGGTGAGGACCCCTGTTTCGGTATCAAGAAAATATGTTACATTATCTCCGCAAGAGCCGGTATAAATTGTAGCTGAAACGGTAACTGCCACAACGGGAAAAGACGAAATGATCATCATTACAGTTAAAATCAAGGATATAATTCTGTTTCTCATACTGCTTCTCCTTAATAATGAATATATTATACCATTATTATAACAAAAATATTAATGAGAGTACAGCGTGAAACTATACAAAAAAGAATAATGCTTTTTGGTGAGATTGACGAGGTGACGACACAGCCATATTATACGCTAAGCTGTGCCGAAACTAATTTTAAGGGGACCTCAAGTTTGTTGTGCCTCAAATTGCCACAGGCAAACGTAAAAAGCGGTATGCCCTTTCGGTCATACCGCTTATCATTATTTTACAGGAAATTCTGTAATAATACCTGCAAGGTATTTTCTGATATATAAAACGTCTTTTACGGATAACCAGCCGTCTCCATCAACGTCTGCAAGCTCTGAATTTATTTCATCGTCATCAATTATCCCTGAGATATATTGGCGAAGGAACAATATGTCTCTAAGGGAAACAACGCCGTCTCCGTCAGCATCACCGTAAGGTTCAAAATAGCGACAAGCGAACATCCAAGCATCTTCATCTGCTGAGCCAAGCCAGCCGTCTTCCCCGTACCAGCCATGAAAATACCCTATATCGCAGAACATGATTATAAGGTCAGCTGTCAGAGGATAAAGTGCAGTATTGACATCCGAGCAAGCCCAGTATTCATCAAATGCCGCATTATAGTCTACTTTGTAGTCAACGGTGCCGTCTTCCTTGTATACAACGGAAGAAAGCTGACCCGGTTCTCTCATATTATAAAATGACACCATGGGATCATCGAGAGAAGCGTAAAGAATCGGTCCCTTTTCGCTGTTAAGGTGATAAAAACCGTCTGCACCGAGCACGGCAAGATCCTCGACTCCGTCTTCAACATTTACGTATTCAAGCTCATCAGCATTTCCCGCAAGCACAAACGCTTCAGGATGGTGCTTGGTTTCATAATGATAAATCGGATAATTATATATTTCGTTTTTTTCGTAAGATACAGTTATATCAATGCCCTCAGCTTTTGAAAGTGCCGCAACAAAAACAGACTGTCCCAAAGCGTTACACTCAAATATAATACTTGTTTCCGTAACAGTCTGTGCTGTAGGCTCTGTTGTTATCCACAGGCCGTTATAGCTGACAATGGCAACAAGGCTGTTTGTCGTTGAAATAGTATATTTGCCTCTTTCGGCAGGCTCGAAGTATATTACGGTATAATCAAGCACACTTGACTCGTAAGTCTTTGTTCCGACTTCAAGCTCTCCCATGATCTCATAGGTAACGCCTTCTTCCGCAAATACAGAAAGGGGAAGCATCAGCATTACGAGAGAAAGAACTGCAGCGATTAATTTTGCACCGGTCTTTTTCATATTATTTCTCCTTAAATTGTAAATGATATTCTGTTATAAAAATTATATCAATTCTTAGAGAAAGTGTACAGATGTGAAAGCATACAAAAAGAACGGAAGCTTTTTGGCAAATTTGACGAAAAAATTAATTTAGCAGAGGTTATCGTATCAGAGGTTTTCAAACAGACAAACTTTTTAAAAAACAATATATTAACCTTACGGTTAATGCGATATTTTCATTTATAATAAAAGCGATATAACGAAACAGCGGCATAAGGACCTGCATTTTTCTGTAAGCCGCCATTGCCGCTGTAATTTGTATTATATCTCTATAGGCTTGTCCCTTAACCGCCAAAAAGTTTTTGGGGGTTTGGGGACTTTTTTCAAAAAGTCCCCAAAATAATCACTTCTTCATCGCTGAAAGCACGAGAGCGGTAATTATTTCGCTGTAGGTCATGCCTGAGTGCATAAAGAGCTTGGGATACATACTGATGGGCGTAAAGCCGGGGAGAGTATTGATCTCGTTGAATACAAGCTCACCGTTGTCGCAGGCGAAGAAGTCAACTCTTGAGAGAGTACGGCAGTCAAGAGCCTTGAATATCCTTATTGCCGCTTCCTTTATGTAATCCGTCTGTTCTTCGGTAAGACGGGCGGGAATAAAATAAGAAGCCGTGTCGCTGACATATTTTGTTTCATAGTCATAGAACTCACAGCCGGGGTCGATCTCACCGGGAGCGGATGCAGTATAGATGCCGTTTTGTTCCATAACGGCAACCTCAACCTCTCTGCCCTTTATAAATTCTTCAATGAGAACCTTCTCGTCCTCCTTGAAGGCTTTTTCAAGAGCTGTGTAAAGCTGTTCTCTGCTCTTTACCTTTGATACACCGACGGAGGAGCCTGCCCTTGAGGGCTTTACGAACACGGGATAGCCGAGTGCCTCGACCTGTTCTGCAGCTGCCTCGCCATCCTTTTCAAACTCACCTTTAACGGCAATTACCGCCTTTGCCTGACGGATACCTGTATATTCTACTATCTGCTTTGTAAACGCCTTATCCATACATACACCGCTTGAGGTGTGGTCAGGACCGACGAATGCTATTTTCGCCATTGAGAGCATACCCTGAAGCGTTCCGTCTTCACCGTAAGCACCGTGAAGTACGGGGAAGACCGCATCGGGCATAACGGTGCGGTAGACCGAGCCGTCACCGTTTAAAGCGATAAAGCCCTTTGAAGCGGGTGCGGGATCGAAAAGAACGGGATAAAGCTTATCTGTGCAGGTGCACCATGAACCGTTTTTGATGTCTTCCGTGTCACCCTCAAAGAGATACCATCTGCCCTCTCTCGTTATGCCGATGGAGGTGACGTCAAATTTTTCTCTGTCAACGTTGGTGAGCACACCGTAAGAGGATATAAGGGACACCTCATATTCGGAGGACGCTCCTCCGAAAAGTATACAAAGCTTGATTTTTTGCATACCGCTTAGCTCCTTTCGTTATCGGCAGAAGAGTCTTCTGCATCGCCCCAGGCACTTACGACAGTTTCACCGCTGTAATCGGTGCCGTTGTAATCGGGGTCTTCTGTGTTGAATTTGAATTTATCACCGAAGGGATTTCCCTCCGACAAAGTCTCCTGTCTGTTTTCACAGTAGGGACACACCACGTAATCGATGTCAATATCCCTGTGACATACGGGACATTCCTTTTTTTCAATTTCCTCCTGCTCATAGCCTTTATCAATATATATACCGAGTGAGCTCTCAATATTTGTCACTTTATCGTAAATTGCCGCCAGCACCCAGCAAAGCACCGAAACGGCAACGGAAAACACCGCCGCCAGCACCCACAAAAGTATATTTTCACCGACGGAAAATATCTCACTTGCACAAAGATAAAGAATTATGGCAGTACCGATGGGACAAAGTCCCTTGAATACGCTTAAAATTTTTCTCATATTTATTTCAGGTGACAAAGTGCCACTCTGTCCTTTCCCGAAAAGTCTTTCAGTATACGGCAGGAAAGACCGTTGTCTCTTGCGATCTCCGAAACGGCAGCTCCCTGCTCTGCACCCATTTCAATTGCGATAAAGCCGCCACCTTTAAGATGCTTCGGATATATTTCAAGTATTTTTCTGATTACGGAAAGACCGTCGCCGCCGTCTGTCAGAGCCGCCCTCGGCTCTTTTTTTACGTCCTCTGCAAGAGTCTCCCACTCCTGTGCCGTAACGTAGGGAGGATTTGAGAGCACCGCATCAAACAGAGTCTCCTTGGGAAAGCAGGGCGTTGTAACGTCAGCCTGTACGAAGGAAAGCCTGTCGTCTACTCCGTTTCTTTTCGCATTTCTTTTTGCGGTTTCAAGTGTTTCGCCGTAAAGCTCAACGGAAACGCAGGAGAGATCCTCCCTTGCCGCAAGAGTCGAAATACCGACACAGCCGCTTCCCGCACACAGATCTGCAAAGACCCCGTTCCTTGCCACATTCTCAATGGCGTAGGAAACAAGTATCTCCGTATCCTCACGGGGTACAAGGGTCGAGGGATTTACCTCGTAGGTCTCTCTCATGAAGGACCACTCACCTAAAATATATTGAAGGGGTTCAAAGCCTTCACGGCGGCTTATTGCCGCCTCAAGCTCCTTGCACTCTCTTTCCTCATCCTTCATTATGATGAGTCTTGAACGGGGAACACCTGTGAAATGCTCCCACAAAAGAAGTGCCTCGCCTGCGGCATTCTCAATGCCTGCCGCCCTGAGTCTGTTTTCCGTTTCTCTTATGGTCATTATTCGTTTTCGGAGATTTTTTCTGTTTCTTCTGTTTCTGCTTTTTCTTCTGTTTCTTCTGCTTCCGCCGCTTCTGCTTCCGCCGTCTCTTCCTCGCTTATTATTTCTTCGGGAAATTCATCGGGCATGGAGCATTTGAGTGCCTTTATTGCAACCTCAAGCTGATCGAGTGAGGGCTCTTTGGTCGTTATTCTCTGCATGAGAAGACCGGGCATTGAAAGAAGCTTTGTAAACCAGTTGGGGTGCTTGCCTGCAAGCATGAGAAATTCAAAGCTGACACCTACAACAACGGGGAGCAGACAAAGACGGAGTGCCACCATAGCGAAAACGTTCATATCCCATTTTACGATGGAGAAAATGAGAATGGAGATTATAAGTATCACGAAAATGAAGCTTGTGCCGCAACGGGGGTGAAATCTTGTGTATTTCTTTGCGTTTTCGGGAGTCAGCTCCTCACCTGCTTCGTAGCAGGCAATAGTTTTATGCTCTGCACCGTGATATTCAAATGTGGTTCGGATCTCTTTCATGAGGGAAACGAGAAGCATATAGCCGATAAAAATAGCCATACGCACACCGCCTGAAATAAGGTTCTGCCACCAGCCGAGACCGCCTTCAACCAGGCTGTTCAGCCATTTTGTTATAAGGGCGGGAAGGAAGGTGAAAAGACCGAAGGCAAGCACAACACCGACAACAGCCGCAACGGACATTACCACGTTCATCAGCTTGTCACCCAGCTTATCCTTGAGCCATTTATCGAACTTTGTTTCTTCCTCAAACTCGTCCATACCGAGCATCTTTGCGGAGTCCTCAAGGGTGGAATAGCTCAATTTGAACATTTCCACCATGTTGATACAGCCTCTTATTATGGGAATATTGAAGAATTTATTTTTCTTTCTTATTGACGTGAAGGTGCTGTTCTTGACGACTATCGTTCCGTCTTCCTTTCTTACTGCGATGCTTGTGTTCTCACCTGCACGCATCATGATGCCCTCAAGCACCGCCTGACCGCCCACCTTACCGAGACGGCAATTCTTTTCTTTACTGCTGCATTTATCGTTCTTCTTGCTCATAAGTGCATTCCTTTCAGGTCATTGTTTTGTTTTGGAGTATTTATCGCAAAGCTCTGAAAGAGGACATTCCGAGCACCTCGGACTTGCCGCCTTGCACCATTCTCTGCCGAAAAATACTATTCTGTGACAAAAATCACTTTGTCTGTCTTTTTCTATATATCTGTCCATTACCTTTTCGGTAAACAGCGGATCTTTTTTTCCTTCCCCGTAAAAGCCCAGCCTTCCGCATATCCTCATACAATGGGTATCTGCAACGATACCGCCCTTGCCGAAGACGTCTCCTAAAATAAGGTTGGCTATCTTTCTTCCCACTCCCGAAAGAGAGAGAAGTCCTTCCATTGTGTCAGGTATCCTGCCGCCGAGCTGTTCGGTTATCACCGCCGAAAAGTCTTTGATGCTTGCCGCTTTTGAACGGTAGAGCCCGCAGGGGCGTACAAGCTCCTCGATTCGTGAAATATCTCCCTTCGCCATGGAGGCGGCATCGGGAAATTCAGAGAATAGCTCACGGCTTACAATATTCACTCTCGCATCGGTGCACTGTGCAGAAAGTCTTGCCATCACAAGAAGCTTCCATGGGTCGCCGCCGTACTCAAGAGCACACTCGGAGTCGGGATAAAGAGACTCAAGCCTTTCGCATACAAGCTGTGCTTTTTTCGTAAGTCTCGGATTTTTTCTTTGGTTCTTCATTTGTTTTCTGTTTAAATATATATCAGTTTTCACTTTCGTCCGCCGCTTCGCCGTCCTCCGCCGTTTCCTCGCCGTCCTCTGTCTCAATACCGAAATAGCAATTGAAAACGTCTCTTACGGCATAGCCGGCATCGGCACCTGCCGCACCCTGCTCAATAACGCAGGAAGCAACTATCTCAGGTGAATTGAAGGGAGCGAAGGCTGTGAATATGGCGTTATCCGAACGGTCGGAGCGAACCTGAGCCGTACCTGTTTTACCGCCTATGGTTATGGGAAAATCTCTGAAGACACTTGCCGCAGAGCCATCCTCCATAACGTTTTTCATTCCGTTTTTAACCGTATTTACAACACTCTGAGAAAGAGCGACTGAATTGTCTGCTATCTCAGGCGTATGTGTATATACCACCTCGCCGCTTCCGAACTCACGCACCTCGTAAAGCATATGAGCACCGTACCTTGTGCCTCCGTTCAGAATTGTTGCAATATACTGACTTATCTGGAGAGGTGTGAACAGGTTGTCGGACTGACCTATGGCCGCCGTGATGGTCTGACCGGGAGTCCATGCTTCAAGACCGTTTTCCTCTCTGTATTCGGGGCCTGCAAGAACGCCTGTCTTTTCATCAAGCTCAATGCCCGTGGGCTGTCCGAGACCGAAGGCCTTACTGTACTTATTCATCGTACCGATGGTGAGAAGTCTTCCCACCTCGTAGAAGTAACAGTTACAGGAGACCTGAATTGCGTCGGTCACGTTTATCATTCCGTGACTTCCCCTTCTCATGTTCCAGATCCAGCAGGCAGGAGTAAAGCCGCTGTCTTTATAGTAATCGTAAACACCTCTGCAGGGAAGCTCCGTATATACACTAACAGTCCCCTCCTGAAGTGCCGCCGCCGCAACGCCCGGTTTAAAGGTGGAGCCGGGAGCATACGTTCCCTCAAGTGCTCTGTTGAACATGGGGGACAGCTCATCTTCTCTCAGGGTCTCATAATCCTCGTTGAAGGTGGCAAGATTGTAGGTGGGATATGATGCAAGGGCAAGCACCTCGCCCGTTTCAACCTTTACAAGAGAGAGTGCACCGGCGTTGGCATCCTCGCCCGACAGCTCCTCACCCTCAGCTACGGCATTGTCAACGATAAGCTGAATATTGTTTGCAAGTGCGTGCTCCGCCGCTATCTGCATATCAATATCGAGGGTCAGATACACGTTCTTTCCCGCAACGGCTTCCTTGGAAACGTATTCGTCAACCACGTTTCCGTATTCGTCCTCAATAATGGTCTTTTCACCGTCAACACCGCGCAGATATTCCTCAAAAGCCTCCTCGGCACCTGATATTCCCACAATGGCATCCATGGGATAACCCAGCTCCTTGTAATAATCGGCCTTCGATGCCTGTATCTTACCGGTTCTTCCCAAAATATGAGAAGCGTAGCCGGGGTAGTTGTAGACTCTCTCCACCTTTATTTCAACCGCAACACCTCTTATTGCATCCTCCCTTATTCTTGTTATAAGGGCCATGTCGGCATCCTCAAGGAAGGTGTAGGGTGCAAGATAGGAGAAATTTTTAAGCTCCATGTCAAGACGGAACGCAAACAGCGTGCGTACCTTATCCTCGCTGTAATTAAGTACCCCCTCCTTGTCTATGAGGTTGTATCTTCTGAGAAGAAGTCTTACCGCCTCTGCAGCCTCGGGCAGCTCTTCTTTTTCGGTTATCTCAAGGAGCAGCTTTTCAAGTCTTGTGCCGTAGACGGTAGACATAAAGGCACTGTCATATTCGTAATTCGTCTCTGTTCCCGAAACGTTCTTTATTTCAAGAAAGGGGAGAGTGGGATATACTATCTTGTCGCCTTCGCCGCATTCCTCCACCGCCTTCAAGGTCTGAAGTATCCTGCGGTTCTTAACCACGTTGGTTCCGTTTAAGCTTCCCGCATCAAAGTAGAGATCGTAGCTGTACTCGTTGGTGACAAGAGGCTTTCCGTTTCTGTCGTATATCTCTCCTCTTATTGCCTGTATCTTTTCCACTCTCGTTCTGTATTCCGTATAGGCGGTATCCGTCACGTAGCCCTGCCCCGTGACCTCAATGTTTATAAGCCTTCCCACGAAAACGAGAGCAAATGCAAGAAAGAAAGCACCTACAAAAATATATCTTATGAGAAATTCTCTTTTTCTTTTCATTTTTTGTGCCTCCTTTTTCAGTATTTATTCTATATTTTTCTCCGTAAAAAGATTTAAGAAGAAATTCTGTCCTCTCTTGACTTATGGAACGCCTTCAGGGCAAACCATTCTGTCACGTGAGGGAGTATGCTCATTATTGCCGTTGAAAAATATTCGGGAATGAGTATTGCACTCACCATAAGTCCCACGTCAACCTTTTTATAAGCGGCAAAGACGTATATCGATGTGAACACGGCACGCAGCACTCCTGCCGCCGCCGTATATATTATTCTTATGAGCACCGTATCTCTCAGATAATTGGTACACAAAACTCCTGCGGCACACCCTACGGGAACGTAGAGAAGCGGAAGAAGCGTAAGTCCGCCGCCGCCGAGAGCTTCAATGAGAAATGCCGCCGCAAGTCCCGTTGCGGAGCCCCAACGCTCGCCCTCCGTTGTTCCTACGGCAATTACAAGGCCGAGCATAAGGTCGGGAGTTGCACCGAACAGGGCAAAGCGTGAAAAGACGGTCGTCTGAAGCATCGCAAACAAAAGTATCATTCCTGCGATTATAAGGGTCTTTATCACAGTATCCAGATCGATGGAAACGCCCATCCAGCCCATGTATATCCTGTCCCATATGCTGTGCGCATAATAGCTTACATATTTGACTATTCCCTCTGAAATTGCGGGCACGACGCCCTTTTCGCGCTGCCGCTTATTAACTCTGCCCTCTGCGGCCGCCTTTCGTCTTTCTCTGTCGTAGGCATGACGGCGTTCTATCGCCCGTCTCTCCTCCTCCGACAAGGCATACCGTCTGCCTCCTGCGGCTTCTCTGCCTGAGGGAGTATTTGACGGCTGTTCTCTCCGTGAGGGTGCTCCCGTCGGTCTTTGTCCGTTTGGTACGGAACGTCTTATTCCGTCGGTCTGTGCCTTTCCGGTCTCGCCCATGTAGACACCGTAAGTACCGTCGGGCATTTCAAATCTTACGGGGCCGCCGTTCTGTACAGGCTTTTTGTTCTGAGCGTTGTTCTGAGCGTTTCGGGGATTTTTACCGTTCTGTCCGTTCTGTCCGTTCTGTCCGTTCTGAAAATTCCGTGAGCCTGTATTTTTATCATTCATCGGCTATCACCTCGTATTCGGTGATTATCATCAGCCGTTTGATATTCTGCATCGTCTCGGCAGGTCTGATATATGCGATGAGAGTCTGAGTGTTGGCATCTGTCTCAACACTTTCCACATATCCGAGAAGAAGTCCTCTCGGATAAACGCTGCCGTAGCCGCTGGTCAGTATTCTGTCCCCTGCCTGAACGGTAGACTCAGCATCAATATAAAGCATTTTACAAAGTCCCTTGGAGGAAAGAGCAAAATCGCCTTCGACGATGCCCGTCTCCTCTGTTCTTTCAATGTAAACACCTGCCGCCGTATCGCTTTCAAGGAGAGTTACCACCTTGCACCAGTCAAGACCCGCCTCGGAAACGTATCCCACAACACCGTTTTCGGTTACTGCGGGCATTCCGCTTCTCACACCGTGAGCCGTTCCCTTGTCAAGAGTGAATACTGTCATGTAATTACCCGACTCACGTCCTGTCACGTTGGCATCGGCAAAGGTAAAATCCGTATGCTCTCTCTTTATTTCAAGGTAACCGTAGAGCCATTCGTTCATCTGCTCCGTCTGTTCCGCATCGGATATTTTATCCTTCAGACTTTTGAGCTCCTCTCTGAGAGCCTCGTTTTCCTCGACTATTCTGTCAAATTCGGTAAAGTAGGAGGTAAATCCGGATATTGCATCGGTTGCGTAGCCGAAAAGCTTCTGAATGGGAGATACCATTACGTTTACGGCGTTCTTGATATATCCGCCCGCACCGACTGCACTCATTACAGAGGGTACTACCGTCAGAATTATTGTGAGCACCAGAATTACCATGAATGCCTTGCTTTTGAAAAAACTGTTCATCCGTTTTACTCCTTTCTGCAAGATTTGCAATTTTATCTTAAAGTCTCTTGTATCTGTTTCTGTAGCTTACGCCGCCCGTTTCGTTTTCGATAACGTGTCCGATACCGATGGCAACGCTGTCAAGGGGATTTTTGGCAACCATGGCTCTTATGCCCGTCACCTGCGTTATAAGCGTATCAAGTCCCGCAAGCATAGCACCGCCGCCTGCAAGCATGATACCCGTATCGTAAATATCACTTGAAAGCTCAGGCGGAGTATTTTCAAGGGTGGTTCTTATACACTCTATAATATGAGTGAGCTGTTCGCCCATGGCTTCTCTTATCTCTGCGGAATTTACGGTGATGATGGCGGGAAGACCGTTCAGAAGGTTTCTGCCCCTCACCTCCATAATTCCTCTGTCAGCCGCAGGGTGAACGCTGCCTATACTCTTTTTGAGATATTCGGCGGTGATCTCGCCGATAAGTATGTTATATTTTCTCTTTATGTAGTTTACAATTGCCTCGTCAAGCTCGTCTCCTGCGGTACGCAGAGAGGTGGAAAGAACGATACCGCCCAGACTTGTTACGGCAACCTCGGTAGTACCGCCGCCGATGTCAACTATCATGCTTCCTCTGGCAGACTCGACCTTGAGTCCCGAACCGATAGCCGCCGCAATAGGCTCTTCTATAAGACCTACGCTCTGTGCACCTGCTTCAAGAGTTACGTCCTGTACAGCTCTCTTTTCAACCTCGGTAACGCCGTAGGGAACGCAAATCATTACTTTGGGACGGCTGAATATGGTATTGCCCGACACCTTCTTGAAAAAGTGGCGAAGCATCTGTGTCGTAAAGTCAAATTCCGCAATTACGCCGTCTTTAAGGGGACGCATTGCAATAATTGAGCCGGGAGTCTTGCCCAGCATATGCTTTGCATCCATACCCACGGCAACGACCTTCTTGCTTCTCGTTTCAACCGCAACCACAGAGGGCTCTCTGAGTGCAATACCCTTATCCTTTACGTAAACTATCGTATTGGCTGTACCCAAATCTATTCCTATACTTCTGCTCATTAGTTTCTCTCCTGTTCAAACAGAATTATACCGCATTCACGAAGAATGCTGCTTATACGGCAAAGGGGAAGTCCCACCACGTTGAAATAGTCCCCCTTGAGAGAGGAGACAAATGCTCCGCCCTTGCCCTGAACTGCGTATGCCCCTGCTTTATCCATAGGCTCGCCGCTTGCTATATATCCTTTTATCTCATCGTCGAAAAGCTCTCTCACGGTAACCTCCGTGGTGACCGCCTCGCTGTACACTCTGCCGCCGTCTATGACAGTTATACCCGTGTGCACGAAATGCACCTTTCCCGAAAGAGTGCGAAGCATCATTTCCGCTTCCCTCTCGTCCTTCGGCTTTCCGAATATCTCTCCGCCAACCTCGACCACAGTATCTGCGGCAATTATGACTGCCTCCTGCTGTTCGGCCGTAAGCTCCTGCTTCACAGCCAGAGCCTTTCTCTTTGATATTTCTCTTGCCGACTCTGCGGCTGTAAGTCCGTCGGGCAGACTCTCGTCTGCATCGGACACCTTTATCTCATGGTCAAAGCCTCCGAGACACAGTATCTCATGGCGTCTCGGTGATTTTGATGCCAGAATTATCTTTCTCATTTCGCCCTCTGCCGTTTCAGTTTTTACCCGTTGAACCGAAGCCGCCCTCAGCTCTTTCGGTCTCGTCAAGAGCATCGGCTTCTTCAAACACAGCTCTGTACACGGGAGCAAACATAAGCTGAGCAACTCTGTCTCCGGGAGCCACCGTATAATCCTTATCGGAGCTGTTGTGAAGCCCCGCTATTATCTCTCCTCTGTAGTCGCTGTCGATAACACCGACACAGTTTGCGGGAGCAATTCCCGATCTTATCGCCATGCCGCTTCTCGCATAAACGAGAGCAACAATATCGTCTCTGCCGAAGGATATTGCAATTCCCGTGGGAACTGCAACCGTCTTCCCCGCAGGGATCACAAGCTCGCCGTCGCCCGCATAACAGAGGTCACAGGCAGCAGAGCCGTCAGTCGCATATTTCGGGATTTTCGCATCTTCTCTCAGTTTCTTTATTTTTACGGGTATTTCCATCGTTTCTCCTCGTTTATCCTTTATTTCAGACGCTTTATGCCACGCAGGTCATCGGGCTTTTTTCCCTTTTCATAGCTGTCAATGACCCTGTCGCATTCAGCCGCATCCTCGTCGCTGAAAATAAAGTGAAGTCTTTCTGTTCTGTAGGCATCAAGCACGTTCATTCTGTCACCCATATATATGGGTACGCTGTTATATATCACGTTAGTACAGTCGGGAAGGCCTACGACTCCAAACTCTGCATTCTTTCTGTCGGACAGTTTTCCATAGCAGTATTTCCCGTCGCAAACAGCTCTGCCGTTCTTTTGCTTCTTTGCCGCAGGAGGATACATTCTGCCGCCCGCACCGCCGAAGGCACATACGGAAGCTCCGTCGGACAGCATACACCTCTGGGTATGCATAAGCGGAATTTTTCCGTAAACGATGACGGAGGAATTTTTCCCCGTATCTTTAAGAAGTCCTGCGGGTGCTTCGGGAGATATACATACGTTTTCTCCGTATTCAAGTGCCGCAAGAGCCGCCCTTGTATTCGTTATGTTTATTCTGTAGGAAAATACGGGAATAAGCCCCGCTTCCCTTGCAAGTGCCGCCTGGCCGAGTCCGTGAACAAGTATTTCGGGTCTTTTTTTCTGTGCGGAGCATTTCTCTCCATACTCCTTCATCACGGCAAAGACACTATCCCTTTCCTCATCGAAGGTCAGAGGAGGAAGCATCGGCACAAAGAAGCCGCCCTCGGCCTCGTTTATTTCATCTATGGGAATATAAATAATATCAAAATATTCTTTCGCCCTTTCACTCACCCTTGAGAAAGAGAGAAATTCCGCCGTATAAAGCTTATTTCTTCCTTTTTTCAATGGAGGAAGGCTTTTGTTTTCAGGTCTTTCAAAACGGGCTTTTTCATGAAGCTCAAAGCTCCGTCTCTCTTCGGTACAGAGCTTTTCCACAGCTTCTCTGCGAAGTCTGTTGACAGCTGACAGCGTGAAAAAGCCGCCGTCAGACTCAAATTCAAAGGAGGAAAGCTCAAAGGCCGTTCCGCCGAGCCGTGCCATATTCTTTTCAGCCGCCTCTTTGTCAAGGGGCTTTTTATCTTCTTCAAAAACAACGGTATCGCCGAAGACCTTGGCACTTCTTTTACCGTCAGACACAAAAAGTCTTGCCCTCTCGCCTGTTTTAAGTGTGAGAACGGCATCAAGAGGTATTTTTTTCAGCTCAAAGGTTCTTTCCTCTCGATCGGCTCTTTCGGACAGGACATCCTCACTTCTGCGTATGCCCAGCATGGAAGAATATCTTCGCTTGAAATAGCCGTCGGTAAAGCCGTCTCTGCTGAAAAGCTCCGACAGGTACTCAAGCTCCTCAGAGGATGCACCTCTGTTTTCATCAAGAAGTCTTCTGTACACGGAAACAACTCCGTACACGTACTCTGCACTTTTCTGTCTTCCCTCTATTTTAAGAGAGGAAACACCGCTTTTTATAAGAAGGGGAACGCTTGAGGCAAGACTCATATCCTTCAGACTCAAGGGATACTTGTTTCTGACCCCCTCAATGCTGAACGGAAGTCTGCAGGGCTGAGCACACATTCCTCTGTTACCGCTTCTGCCGCCCATGGCGTAGCTCATCATACACTGTCCCGAAAAAGAGACACAATGAGCACCGTGAACGAACATCTCTATCTCTATGGGAGATTCCTTTACAAGACGGCAAATCTCCCCGCAGGACATTTCTCTCGGACAGACCATTCTTGAAAAGCCCATTTCCTGAAGGCATTTCGCATCGTAAACGCTGTGTCCCGACACCTGTGTGCTTGCATGAAGCTCAAAGTCGGGAAAACGCTCTCTTATGACCCTTGCCGCACCGATGTCTGCAACGATAAGTGCACAGGCACCTTTATCATACAGGCTCTCCGCAAGAGAAAGGACAGAAGGCAGCTCCGAGTCACGAAGCCTTGTATTCACGGTAACGTAGGATCTCACCCCGTACTGTGAGCACAGCTTCAATGCCCCGTCAAGCTCTCCCTCGGAGAAATTCTTCGCCCTCATTCGTGCGTTAAATTCGCCCGCACCGAAATAGACAGCATCAGCTCCTGCCGCAATTGCCGCTTCGAGAGCCTGCGGCCGTCCCGCAGGAGCAAGAAGCTCCGGAAGTATTCTTTTGTCTGTGAACCTGTCCTTCGCTTCCACCGCTTCTTACCTCTTAACTCTGAATTATTATCTTATTTCTTTCCTCTGCCGAGAAGCTCGTCAATGGCACGGAGTCTTGCAGCTCTGGGGTCTTCCTTGGAGGGAGCAGTTTTTTCTTCAGCAGGTGCTTCAACGGGAGCTTCTTCCTTTACTTCTTCAGCTTCCGCCTCTGCGGGAGCTGCATTTCCTTCGAGAGCATCGAGCTTTTCACGAAGTGCGATGTTTTCTTCACGGAAGCGGCGAAGGTTTGCATCGTAAAGAGAGATCTGTGCTTCAAGATTTCTCGCACGCTTTTCAGCCTTTACCTTGTCGCTGTAGTAAGCGAGTGCACAAAGGATAGCCGCATCAAGATTGGAGCTGCGTTTTGTAGCCGCAGTTATTTCTCTTATCTCCTTGTCAAGTGTTTCAACTGTTCTGAGAACAAACTCCTCGTTCTCGTCGGAAATGATTGCAAGCTGTACTCCTGCAACTTCAATTTCGTATCTTTTCTTTTCCATGATAATTCCTCTCCTTAACGGATAATTTTTACTTTGTTTTCTGCTTAAAAAAGCAACAATGACATTCTACGCCATTATATTTTATATATTATAACATAATATTTCAAATATATCAAGTAAAACAAACAAAAAAGCCTTTCATCATATATCAGACGAAAAGCTTTCGGTTTTATTTATTTTTATTCGGATAAAGTCCGTCAAGCCCCAGAAGCTCAAGGACTCTCATGAAATTCTCAGGGGGAGCACAGCTTACCGAAACAAGCTCCTTCGTTCTCGGATGGATGAATTTAAGCGTTTCGGCATGGAGAAGCTGTCCCGAAAAAAGAGCTTTATGCTGTTTTTGGAACAAGGTCTTATCTCCGCCGTAGACCGCATCTCCCAGAACGGAATGCCCGATGGATGCCATATGTACTCTTATCTGGTGTGTCCTGCCTGTTTCAAGCTTCATTTTGGCAAGGGTGAAGCCGCCTGCCTCACCGAGCTTTTCCCAATGGGTGACGGCACATCTTGAGTTTTTGACTCCCACCGCCATCTTCTTTCTGTCTGTCGGGTGTCTGCCTATGGGCTTATCCACCGTTCCGAAATCTTCGGGAAGTCTTCCCACCAGAACGGCAAGGTATTCTCTGTGCATGGTGTGGTCCTTCAGCTGCTCCGAAAGAGACAGGTGTGCCATATCGTTCTTTGCCGCCGCAATAAGACCTGTCGTATCTCTGTCGATACGGTGAACTATTCCCTGGCGGAACACACCGCCGACTGTCGAAAGACTGTCTTTACAATGATACAGAAGTGCCGAAACGAGAGTTCCGTTTTCATGTCCCGGTGCAGGGTGAACCACCATGCCGCAGGGCTTATTTACAACGATCACGTCACCGTCCTCAAAGACGATGTCAAGGGGAATATCTTCGGGCAGGGCATCGCAGGGCTTCGGCTCAGGCAGGAATATCTCAAGCACGTCAAAGCCCCTCAGCTTATAGTTCTTGGCTACCGTCTTTCCGTTCAGAAATACGCTTCCGTCCTCACAAAGCTTGCCTGCGGCACTTCTCGTCATGCCGCCCTTTTCCGCTATGAAGACGTCGGCACGGACTCCGACGTCTTCCTTTTCTGCATTAAGTATTATTCTTTCGTTTTCCATCATTTCTCCGCCGTACTGTCGGGGCCGTCATCCTCGCCGTCAGACGTCTTTTTACCCTCTGTGAGCTTTTTGCTTTTTGCCGTTTTCACTTCCTCTGTTATATAAGAGAGAACAAGCAGAGCACAGCCGACACAAACGAACACGTCTGCCACGTTGAAGATACAGTTAAAGGGGAAAAAGTCAACTGCGGTAACGTCGAAGAAATCAACCACCGCACCCGAAAAAATGCGGTCTATCATATTTCCGATACCGCCTCCCACTATCATGGAAAAGGAGATACCCATGAATGCTCCGACTTCCTTTGAAAGCATAAGATATGCCGTCACGGCTACTATCACAACGGCAGATACGGACATGAACACCCAACGGTGTCCCGAAAGCATTCCCGCCGTTGCACCGTCATTGAGCACATAGGTGAAATCAAGCAGGCCAGGTATTGCCGTTATGCTGTCTCCTTCATATTCAAAGAAGGCGGTCGCCATATGTTTCGTTATCTGGTCGGCACCTACCGTCACCGCCATTACCAAAAGATAAATTATTCTCAGAAGTAAATAGTTTCTTTTTTTCATCTGTGAAAGCTCTGTTATTCTTCCTCTTGTGCCTGTATCACGTCAAATTCGTCTGTAAGGCTTTTGCTTCTTTTTACTTTCCAACGACGCTCCTGTGTGCTGCCGGGCACAGATATACCGAAGGAGCTGACCGTTCCCGTGGGAACACCGTCAACCGCCGCAGGATCAAATTCATCATCGTCCTCCATGTAGAACTCATCGCTGTCATCATCGGGATCGTATTTATCGGTGCGGTCGTCTATATGGCTGACGTCAAAGCCGTAGCCGTTGAATTTTCTCTCAACGCCTTCGACTGACGCCGCAGGTGTGCTTCGTGCCTTTTTAGGCTCTGTCACCTCAGGCTTTTCCACCTCTCCGTAAAGCATTTCAAAATCCTTATCTTTATAGGGGCTTTTTTTGAAAACGCTGTCCACCGAAACGGGACTGTCGTATTCCATGACGTCTCCGTCGGGATTTCCGAATTCATCAAGGTCCTCCTCGGTCATTACGAAGGCATCGTTTCTGACCGCTTCGACAGGCTTGCTTACGGGACGTATTTTCATCGGACGTGCTTCCTGTACCTTACGGGGCACACTCTGCTGAGCCGGTGCTTTCTCCGCCTTCTGCTCTTTAGCTTCTTCCTCTGTTTTCTGAGGTGTCCTCTGCTGTTCGGGTTTTTCTTCCGTCTTCTGAGGCTCGCTCTGCTGTACGGGAAGCTCCGCTGTATTTTCCTCTTTTTCAGGAGCTGCCTGTGCCGCTTGCAGCTCAGGCTGTGCTTCTATTTCGGAAATAACGGCACTTATCTCCTCAGCCTCGGGCAGAGGCTCTGCCTGCGGCACGTCAACGGGAACGGAAAACTCCTGATAAAGCTCCTTTTCACCGTATATGGTATCATTTCTAAGCTCGGAAATGCTCTTGGTTTTGTCGGCACCTTCCGTATCACCTGCCGCCTTTTTCTGCGACTGCTTACTGTCGGAGCTCTCCTCAGAGCTTTCCGATTTCTTTTTGTTCTGAAGATTTAATACGGAGCGTCTGTTTTTACCTTTTTTATTTTTAAGGGGAGCTGCCACCGCACCGAAGGATGCCGTATCGGAAAAAGCATCCATAAAGAGATTTGTACCCTCCTCCGAGGAAGCAGGCGTGCTTATATCCACAGTCTGCTTTTCCCCTTCCTCAGCAAGCTCGGTGCTCTCAAGAAGTCTCTTTACGTCCTCAAGCTCCGTAGCACTTATCTCGTTTCCGTCAAACACTCCCGTAGCCTCAGACATGGCATTGATAAGCTCTATATGTACTCTGTAGCGTTCAAAAAGCTCACGGCGGAAGTTTGCCGCCTCAGTTTTCGTAGCAATAAACAGCTTTTTCTGCTCCTCGACCTGAGACACCATGTCGGCAACCATTCTTGAACAAAGTCTGTTCCCTCTGAGAACCTCCTTTGCCGCCTGCTTTTTTGCTTCGCTGATTATTTCCTCAGCTTCTTCCTTAGCCTGTCGGATGATCTCCTTGCGGGATGCCTCATCAGTCCTGTAATTTTCCATCTCGGTGCTGTAAAATTCAAGCTTACGGTAAAGCTCCCCGTTTTCTTTTCTTATATCCTCTATCTCGGAACGCAGCTGCATAATATACTCATTTACCTCGGGTACACTATAGCCCTTAAAGACTATTTTGAACTCAAGATCCATAGGCTCTGCTTTGTTTTCGTTCATAATCTTCTCCTTGCGGGGTCAAATGTATTTTCTTGCATCAAAACGGATACGCCCCCGTCGGTTTACACCTCTGTCTCCGTCGTATATGAATTTTCCGTAGCCTCTGACGGAAATGACGTCTCCCTTGGAGATCTGTCTGTCACTTTCCGTCTCACATATATAATTGAGAGTTACCTCGCCCTTTTCGACGAGCTCCTTGGCTTCTTCTCTTGATACCTTACAAAGTGCCTTCACTATGCCGTCAAGTCTCACCGACATGACAGTATCGGTCAGCGTTTCAAATTCCCTCGGTATTCTGTAGCTGTCGGGCAGCGTGACCTTCTCGGCTTTTACTCCCTCCCTGCCTGCTTTTTCAAGATTCTGACAGATGAAATCTGCCGCTGCAGGAAGCAAAAACGCAACCGCCCTTCCGCTTTCGAGAGGAACTATATCACCGAGCGTCTCTCTTTTTATTCCGAGACCGAGAAGTGCCCCCATATAGTCCTTGTGCTCAAGGGCTTTAAAATTCCCTGAGGTTATCTCAACGGCACAAACAGCCTCTCTTATCTCACCTGAATCAGCTCCGCTTGCCATTATCTCACGGAGAGCATCCTCTCTCTCCTCGTCAAAGGGACCGCAGAGAAGCGGCTTCTCAGGGGTCAGCCAATCGGGAAGCATGACGAGCACTCGCCTTTCGGCATCACCCGCACCTCCCCAGAAGAAGCATCTGTATTCCGCCCCCTCGCTCCTTGCGGTGTCGAAGGCTATCCTCTGCTCAAGGGGAGTCAGAAAGCCGCCCGTCTTAACCGTATACTCCGAAGCGGTTATAAGATCGGATATACGGCCCTTGAGCATAGGGTCTGTTTTTTGTGTGTTTTTATCTTTTGAACTCATATTTTGCCTGATTTCTTTATCGCTTATACTATCGCCAGATATGCGTACATGAGAAGGGTCTGAAGACCTTTTATCAGAAGGTAGGTCGCTATAAACGAAAGGTCAAGAGGAAACATTCTCGCCTTGGGTATCAGCTTCCATATAATATCTCTCACGGGTGCTATAAAAAACTCCGTGACCGTATACAGTATCTGCATGAATTTTGAACTGCGGTCCACCGAGGGAAACCAGCTCAGCACGGCACGCACCAGCATTGCAAGAGATATACCTTCAAGAATGAGTGAGAAAAATCTGTATGTTACATATATGATAAAATCCATTTTTATACCTGTTAAAGCTTACTTGCTCTTTACAAAGCTGTATGCTGATTATTTACCGATAACGTTACTTTTTATTCTTCTGTCTTTCTTTTAATTACGGAACAGACTCCCTCTGCGGTGCTTCTGTACCGTGTTTTAAAATAAAAAATGCCGGAGCTACGCCGGTAAAGGCATAGCTCACGGTTTGAAAATTTTCGCTTAAAGTTCAGCGTCGAATGCGGAAGTCTTTTCTTCTTCTTCCTCTTCGGGTTCGGGCTGTTTCTTCTTCTTGGAAGTAAGCTTAGCCTCGTCAACGTCAACGTTGTTGGGAGTTACCACGTATGCTTTTGTTGCGATCTTCTTGAGACTGCCGTTGATGGAGTATGCAACACCGAAAAGGAAGTCGATGATGCGGCGTGATGTTTCTGCATCTGCGTCTTCAAGATTGAGAACTACTGTTCTCTTGCTGAGAAGATGGTCAGCGATCTGGGGAACGCTTTCAAAAGACTTGGGCTTGAGAACCTTCATTTCGATAGATGAACCGGAAAGGCTGATACCGCCCATGCCTGCACCCATAGTGCCCATGCCTGCGTTTACCGTGCCCATGTTCTGTGCACCCTGCTGCATTCCTGCATCGTCGTTTGCACCGTCATCGTATCCGTCGAACTCGCCGTAGTAATCGTCGTATCCGTCGTTATAAGATTCTTCTGTTCCGGGTTTCTTTTTGAAATTATCCAAAAAATTAAGTGCCATTTGAAATTCCTCCAAGCTATTTTTATGAGAATTTTATCTTTTTTATTTTTCAGCCGTTACATAATTTCTTTCGCCGAAGACCGCACTTCCAACTCTGACAAGTGTCGCACCTTCAAGAATTGCTTCTTCGTAACTGTCGCTCATGCCCATTGATAATACAGGCTCTATTATATTATAAAGATATTTTTTTGAAATGTCAAGGAATATCGCATAAGTTTTATTAAAATATCTTCTGTAATCCTCTTTTTTGTCGCATTTCGGTGCCATTGTCATAATTCCGACCGGTCTTATGTTCTCAAAAGCCTTTATATCCTCAAAGAATTTTTCCGTGTCTTCGGGCATTATACCGCCCTTTGCCTCTTCCTCTCCGATATTTATTTCCACAAGCACGTCGCTGACGATACCTCTTGCCGCCGACACCTTATTTATTTCGGAAGCGAGGCGAAGGCTGTCAAGGGACTCGATGAGGTCCACCTTGCCCACAACGTTTTTCACCTTATTTGTCTGGAGATGGCCGATAAAGTGTATCTCGCCCACGTTTTTGACTTCTTCGTACTTGGAAGTCAGCTCTGTTACCTTGTTTTCACCTATACAGTTATCTCCCGTCAAAGAAGCCGCGTAAAGAATTTCTTCGGGGCAGACTGTCTTTGTGGCAAGAAGCACTTTGACCTTGCCGCCCATAGAGCGTTCCTTCGCCGCCCTCTCCACGTTCTCCATCACACGTCTGACGTTTTCTTCAATTATTAATGCTCTTTCTTTTTCCATATGTTTTGACCTTTTTCAGCATCCTGCACAATTTTTCATTATAAATTATATGCAGTTTCAATATACGTTCGTGATAATTCTGCCGTCACGAAGTCCTTTTCCGCTTGTTATGATATTTTCATTCTGATCGAGCCAGGCGTATATCTTCTGAACGGGCTTTTCCTCTCCGTCAGTTTCGCCCTCGGCTGTGCTGTCTGCCGTTTCCTCTGTCTCGTCAGCCTTCTTTTCTTCGTGAGTCATGGCGGCAAGGAAGAAGGTCTCCTCCTCACAGATGACCTCTATTCTTCTGAAATTGACTATCTCGCCGGTGAGAACGTAAACTCCCATCTGTCCGTCAACTATTCTGACAGCGCTTTTGGGTATTCTGAAGCCCGTGTATTCACTTTCAAGCAGCTCATAGCTCTGCACTCTTGCAAAATCAAAGCCCGTGGGTATTTTATCGGTGGTGAACACCGCAATACCCATGCCGTTTTCGCCGAGACTTATGCTGTGAAGCTTCATGGTCAGCTTCTGTGAGCTGTTATAGGGGAAATAGAGGGTATGGTTTTCACCCTCGTTCATATCCTTCAGCTTTTCCTTTGTCATTTCACAAACGAAATACCATCTGCAATCGGTCACCATTTTACCCGCCGACCTGTTTGTAGAAGCAGGCTGTGATGACACGCACTCCTTAAAGCCGTCATAGGTGAGGGAGTCTATTTTTTTTGAAGAAAATGCTTCCTCATAGCCGTCTGTTTTGCTGTAGTACCAGCCCGATGAGGTGGAATATACAGTTTCAAGAAGAGCCCCGAAGGTACTGACAAGAGCTGATCTCTCACTTTGGAGAGCCGCTATTCTGCTCTCAAAATCGTGAGTTTCGCCCGATGCGACGGAGCGTTTATTTATAAGACTCATAAGCTGTGAGCGTCTTGCCGCCGCACCGTCGCTGTCGCCCGCCGCAACACAGCGGCTTATCTCGGTCATAACGTCATATATTTCTTCGTCCAGCTTCGCCACGTCCTTGGTTGTGAGGTTGTCCGCATAAACCACGGAGGAGAGGACCTCGATTTGCGAATTGATCTCGTCTATCCTGAGACTCGCTTCGGGGTCTGCATCGGAAAATATTCTTCCCACCTCAGCGTAAGTCCCCACTCTTTCGCCGTCTGACAGCGTAGGAACAAGGCTTCCCGCTTCATTTGAATAAAGGACCGTTTCTTCTCTGAAAACGTAACCCTCGCCCTCGGCTGTGACAGTTACCGTGTAGGGAACGGCAGGCTCAAACTCGACGAAGGAGGTGAACTTATGCCAGATGTGATACCCTATATAGAAAGCCACAGCTACACAGCAGAGAATACCGAAAACGGTAAGTCCCGCTTTTTTCAGATAATCTTTGTCAAATTTTTCCCACATTTTTACACCGTTTTGGCTTTATGCCTTTTTGGATTTTTATGCTAATCAAGCTTTATTGTCTTTCCGTTATGATCGACGTCACGGCAGGTGAACACGAAGGTCTGAGGAACCTTATCGGTCGCAAGAAGAGCCGAAAGTGCTCTTTCTCTTTCCTTGTCAAGACGTGCAAAGCAATCGTCGAATATCATGGGAGGAAGCTCCTCGCCGTACATGGTTTTGACAAGTGCTATGCGAAGGCTCACGTAAGCCGCATCCCTTGTACCCTCGGAAAGAAAATCGACAGAACGCTTTTCACCCGATGATGTGAAGGACAGATCAAGTGCTTCGCCCGATGAAAGTGCGGCATATTTGCCCGAAGTGACGTTTGCCATTATCCTCGATGCCCTCTCGGCAATTTCGGGAATGACGTCCCCTCTCATTTTTTCGCCCGCCGCCTCAAGTGCGTTCTGTGCCGTCACAAGTGCATTGTATTTAAACGTAAGCTCCTTTATCTTTCCGTCGATAAAGGATATTCTTCCTGCAATTTCCGAAGGTGCCTCGCCTGCCGCACGGAGTGCCGCAAGACGCTTTTCCACGTCTGCCTCTCTGACACGGAGTGCCCTCGCCTGACTTGCGGCAAAGTTATGCTCCCGCTGTGCTTCTGCGTACTGCTCCTTGGTCATTTCAAGTATCTTCTGTCGGTCAAGACTTTCAAGGGCTTCCTTTTCTCTGTCCTCTGCCCCTGCTCTTTCGTCCTCGCTGACCTCCTCAAGAAGTGCTGAGAGCTTACCCTTTTCACTTTCAAGCTTCGCCCACATGGTATCACGTCTTGAACAAACGTCCTCTGCCGCCGCCTTCGTTTCTTTAAGAGTATCAAAGATGTTGTTTTTATTTTCTATGCCGAAAATTGCCGCATAGGAAACGCCGTTATCTATGCCCTTATCGTGCTTGGAGACCGCTTCGTCAAGGACTGTCTCAATTCTTGAGATGTTGTCAAGCAGCTTTTTCGTATAGCGGAATTTTTCACGCTTCATCACGACAGCGTTCTCAAGAGTATAAATATCCTCTGCATCCCACTTTTCAAGAAGTGCCTCAAACTCTCTGTTTTTTGAACGGTAAACAAATACCGACGCAACTGCCGCCGCAAAGAATATGACAAGAAGCACGACTACGGGAATAAACCACTTGCCGAGAGTTGAGATAAGAAAGCTTCCGAACACCAAAAATGCCGCACCGAAAACAACGGAAACAGCGAAGAACGAACAGGCTGCGGCAAGAGTAAAGTTGGTATGGCCCTTGAGCTTTTTCGCCTTCTTCATAACGTCAGCCTCGTCCTCGGGCTCAGTAAGGTCCCGTCCCTCGCACTTTGCTTCAAGCTCTGCTTTCTTCTCGCTGAGAGTTGCAATATCCTTTTCGGTTTCTCTGACCGTACTCTCGCAAATATCTATCTTTGCAAGGAGCATCTTATCAACTGCGGGGTCAAGTCCCTCAAGCTCCTTCTGCAAGAAGCTGATGTTACCCTCACAGCGTTCTATCTCCTTGACCCTTTTTCCTATTCTGACAGCCTCGTAGGCCCTGCAGAGTGCGGAAAGCTCAGCCGCCTCGTCCTCACGTCTTGCCGCCTTTACGCTGACGTCTGCAAGTGTACCCTCCAGGTCCACGATCTCCTTTGAAACGTCACGGCTCTTCTGAAGCAGCTCCTCAAGCTCTCTTTTTTCGCCCGAAAGCTCGACTATTCTGCCGCCAAGACCGTTTTTATGTTTAAGAAGCTTTCTTGCTCCGTCAAGTCTTTCAAGTGCCTTTTTGGTATTTATCTCACCGTCGCCTGACGTGAGAAGATTTTCAAGGGCCACCTTCAAGCCTGCACCGTCAACCTTTGCCGAGTCAACGCTTTTTACAAATGCACTCTGCAAAAATACCTTTTCGGAAACACCGAAGAAATATTCGCCCACATTCTGTGTGAGTCTGACCGTCTCGCCTGCCTCAAGGTCCACAAGCTTGACGTTTTCGCTGAACTGCTCTCTGCCCGACTGGGAAACAGTATGGGACAGCGTTCTCTCAACACGGTATTCTCTGCCCCCCGCCTCAAAGGTCATGTCTCCCGCCGCAACACCTGTGCTCCAGGAAATATATCTCGTTCTCTCGGAAATTTCGCTGTTCTGAGGTGCCTTCGCAGAAAGACCGTAGAGCATGAATTTTATAAACATGGCAACCGTACTTTTACCGCTTTCGTTGGCACCCTCAAATACCGTAAGGCTCTGTGAAGGCTCAAAGCTCCGTTCCATAAGATTGCCAAAGGATCTTATATGTATATTCTTAATAACCAACTGTTAATCCTCCGTCACGGGAACACCCTGCGGCACACCCGTATATAAAAACTAAAAATCAACTATGTTTTCGCCTTCAAGTGCGGAAAGGCCGTAACGCAGAGCCGCCTTGGCGATCTGCTGCTCCTCCTCGTTTTCGCTCTCAAGCAGGGGCAAAAGCTCTCTGTAGAACTGTCCCTTTACGGTAATATCACCCTCAAGCTCCGCTATGTCCTCGCCGGGAACGGTACCGTCGGACAGCTCAAAGAAGAACAGCCCCTCGGTGCGTGACACAAGGTGGTCCGTATTTATCACAAGTGACGGCGATACCTTGCCCTTGAGAGTAAGAGACAAAAGAGTTTCCTCACCGTAGCCTCTGTCGGATATGAATTCGCTTATTCTTTCCGCTATCTCGGACTGAGTGGTGACTCCCTCGACGTCAAGGATCTCATTCTCATATCTTCTTCTTGAAAAGCGTATTTTCTTTACGCTGAGCCCCGTCTTATCCTCCGTCTTACCGGCTTCTATGAGAACTGCACCCTTGATGCCCGTCTCACCGAAGTCACGGCCCTCAAGACAGCCGCAGTAGCCGAACACACAGCCGTCCTTCTCTTTTATGGGTGCTGCATTGTGTATATGTCCGAGTGCAGTATAGTCTGCACCGAAGCTGCAGATAAGGTTCTCGGTAACGGGACAGTATACCGAGCTTGCACTCCTTGTATCCCCGTGTCCGAGAAGGATATTAAATCTGTTTTCATCCTCGACCCTTTTGTTTTCAAAAGGCGTGTGATACATCTTGTCACAGGTAAAGCTGTAGCCGTAAACGTCAACGCCCAGCCTGTCTACCGGTATCTTTTCAAGCTCCTCCCCCTTGAAGATGTGTACGTTTTCGGGGAAGATGCCCTCTTTTGCGTATATGGAATCGGGAGTCAGCGGGTCGTGATTGCCTGCGGCAATAAAGACCTCCGCCTTGCACCTTTCAAACTCACGCAGGATTATTCCCACAGTTTCTCTCGTAACAAAATCGCTGTCAAAAAGGTCTCCCGCTATAAGAAGAATGTCAACGGAATTTACCCTGACGTAAGTCATCATCGACGTAAAGGCGGCACGAAGCTCGTTACGTCTTATTTCAGCACGTGCGCTGTCAAGTCTTGAAAACGGACTGTCCAGATGGATGTCGCCCGTATGAAGTATTTTAATCATTTTTATCAACCTGATCTATCGGAAAATATAGTAATACATTATAATTATAGCACATTAAATTCTAAAGTTCAATTATTTTTTAAATAGTATTTATTTTTTCATAAAGTTATGATATAATATAAAATGACTTGTTATGGGCAAATTCAGATTTTCTATACGAAAGGTACAAATATGTCAAAATACAGACAGGACAGAATATACGATTCGGTCGTAAAAGAGCTCTCTCAGATAATAAGAGAGGTAAAGGACCCTGCAGTATCGGGAGCTATGCTCACCGTCACGGCAGCAGACGTCACACCCGACCTTAAATATGCAAAAATATACTATTCCTGTATAACGGGAGATGATGCAGACCTTGCAAAAGGTCTTCGCCGTGCGGCAGGCTTTGTGAGAGGTCAGCTTGCAAAAAGACTCAATCTCAGAGCGACCCCTGAGCTCACCTTTGTCTACGACTCCTCCGTTGAGCACGGCATCAGAATAGCCTCCATTCTGAACGACCTCACATTCTCCGACGAGACCGAAGAAAGCGAAGAAGAATAAGCTATGGAAAAAACCTACGCACAGCTCAACGCAGCAGAGGCGGCAAGCGTTATTGAAAACGCCGAAAGTGCACTTATCATATGTCACAGAAATCCTGACGGAGACGCCGTCGGCTCATCCTTCGCACTTCTCCGTATATTCAGACTTATGAAAAAAAGAGCGAAGGTGGTATGTGACAGCACCCCTCCGCCTTACCTTGAATTTATAACGGGCAAGGACGAGCTTTTGTACACGGAAGGAGACGAGAACCGTTATTCTCTTGTCATGTCCGTGGATACGGCATCTCCCTCACAGCTTGGCTTTCTCTCATTTCTGATAGGAAGAATTGACCTTATGATAGACCACCACGTTTCAGGAGAGCCTTATGCCCCCTGCTGTCTCGACGGCGATGCCGCAGCGGCGGGTGAGCTTGTTTACAAAATATACGAAATACTTGTAAATAAAGGTGTAATTCCCCGTGATGCAGGGGTCTGCCGCTGTCTCTTTGCGGCACTTTCCTCAGATACGGGAAGCTTTAAATTCAGCAACACCACCGCAGAAACCTTCCGTATAGCCTCCTGTCTTGCGAAAGAAATAAAGACAGGCGGCGGTATGCAGACGGAGGAGCTCTCAAGACTTCTCCACGACACAACGACCTGCAGAGAGGTAGAGATAAACAGTAAGCTCTCCGAGAGCATAAAGACCTATCTTGACGGCTCTCTTGCCGTTTGCTGTGTAACAACGGAAATGATGGAAAAGGGCGGCTACCGTGAAAACGAGCTTTCGGGTGCCGTTGACATTCCGAAAAAGATAAAAGGGGTTCTTGTTGCCGTTGCCATCAAGCAAAAACGGACAGAGCCCGGCGTATTCCGCATCTCAGCCAGAGCAAATGCCGAGATAGACGTGGCGGCCGTATGCGAAAAATTCGGCGGCGGCGGTCATGTGCGTGCGGCGGGAGCTACGCTGAATGCACCGTCACCGGAGGCTGCTGTGCGTGAGGTTGTAAAAGCCTTCGGCGAAGCTGTTGAAGGCTACAAAAAAGCTCCTGCACCGAGCTATACAATTTTTGAAAACGGGAGTGACAAATGAGCAGAAGCAAACCGGCAACCGTAACCGGAGTTTTGATAATAAACAAGCATGAGGGCGTCACCTCACACAAAATAGTTTCCATACTCCGCAAGCTCTACGATATGCCGAAGGTCGGGCACACGGGAACTCTTGACCCTCTTGCCACAGGGGTTCTGCCCATTCTTCTCGGCAGAGCCGTGAAGGCGGCGGACTTTCTTCTTGCGGAGGACAAATGCTACAGGGCAGAGCTGAAGCTGGGTATAACAACAGACACTCAGGACGTGACGGGAACGGTGCTTACGCAAAGTGACCGCATCCCCGATGAAGAAGCCGTAAGAAAAGTGCTCGGACAGTTCACGGGTGACATAATGCAGATTCCTCCCATGTATTCCGCCATAAAGGTTGACGGACGAAAGCTCTGTGACCTTGCAAGAGAAGGCGGGGAGGTAAAGCGAGAGCCGAGACCTGTGACGATATATTCCCTGGAATGTGAAAAAATAACCGATGACACCTACCGTCTTGACGTTCACTGTTCTAAGGGAACTTACATAAGAACCCTGTGTGCCGACATCGGCGAGGCACTTGGCTGCGGCGGTACGATGCAAAGTCTTTGCCGTACCCGTTCGGGCCCCTTCGAGCTTTCCGACAGCATAACCATAGAGGAGCTTTCCGAAATGGAGTTTGAAGAAAGACTGAAGCTTCCCAAGGCTACCGAAAGTCTCTTTGAGGAGCTTCCCAAGGTACAGATAAACGATTTCTACACAAAGCTTATCAAAGGCGGAACCGAGCTTTACCAGAACAAGCTCGGCACAAGCTACGGGGAAGGCACTATAGTCAGACTTCGCCGCAAAGACGAGTTTATAGCTCTGGGAAAGGTGACGGAGTTTGAAAAGGGCTCGGCAATAAAGCCCATAAAGCTCTTTGTCCTTTGATCAAAATCATTTTTCAGATGTAAAAATTCATTTTTCATAATTAAAGAGAAAAATAAAAATGATAAAAACAAAAAAAATGCATACACAGGAACGGCTTACCCGCCGTATCGTTCGCAGAACGACCTTAAAGGGTACCTTCCTTGTAATTATTGCCGCACTTTTCTGGACCACCTCCAGTGCCTGCGGCCAATATCTTCTGAACAGAGTGGGCATTCCGCCGGAATGGCTTGCCTCCACCCGAATTATTGCGGCAGGTGCAATTCTCTCCGTTATCGGAACAATAAAAAATCCCACAGCGGTAAAACAGCTTTTCAAAACACCGAAAGACATGGTTCCAGTTGTACTTTACGGTATTCTCGGAATGATGCTGGCACAGTATGCCTTTCTGAAAGCCATATTCTATTCCGACTCGGCAACGGCGACGGTCCTGCAGTATCTCGGCCCTATCCTCATAATCGTTTTCGTCTGCATACGCCACCTCCGTCTTCCGACGCTGACCGAAGCGGTATCCATAGTATTAGCGGTAGGCGGTGTGTTCATGATAGCGACACACGGCGATTTTCACAGCCTTAAAATATCCACGCCCGCACTTATCTGGGGACTTCTCACCGCTGTAGGCATGGTGTTCTTCTCTGTGCTTCCCGGCAAGGTTGCTTCAAAATACGGAAGCATCACCGTCGCAGGCTACGGTATGCTTTGCGGCGGTATCGTTGAGCTTTTCATCGTAAGGCCCTGGAGGTTTGACGTAACTCTCAACTTCGGCGGCATTTTAGCCTGGTGCGGCGTTGCGGTAGTGGGAACAGCCATTGGCTACACCCTCTATATGCAAGGCGTTGCCGACATCGGTCCTTCAAAGGCAAGTATGATAGCGAGCATTGAGCCTGTTACCTCGGCTCTTTACAATATGATAATCGGAACGGCGCTTATTGGCTGGGACTATGCGGGTATGGCATGTATCATCGCAACCATTTTCGTTCTCTCAATTCCCGCAAAGAAGCTTCATATTTCCTTCCACTCGGTACAGAAAGCAAGAGAAAAACGAAAACTTGCTCAGAAAATACATAAAATGCATAAAAAACAACTGAAAGAACTAAGGAGAAGCAAATGAAAAACAAAGTATCCTTTGAAGTCAGACTTGACCCTGAGGTATATAAAAAGCTTTTGTTCGTTGCAGACAGCGAGGGAAAAAACCTCAACAATCATATACTTCATCTTGTGAGAACAAACATAGCGTATCACGAAAGAGTTCACGGCAGAATTAAACCCGCCGATCTTGAAAAAATATCACTTCCCGAAGAAACGGAGAGCTAAATGGTCTTTTCATCGCTTGAATTTCTCTTTCTCTTTTTTGCGGTATCCATACTGGTCTACTATGCGGTGCCGATGAAATGGAGAAATGCCGTACTGCTGACGGTCAGTCTGCTGTTTTACGGCTGGGGCGAGCCTGTATACATAGTGCTGATGCTGTTTTCCACCGTGGTGGATTACACACACGGCTTGAAGGTGGAAAAAAATCTTAATAAAGGAAAGAAAAAAAGAGCTCTCGGCTGGGTCATAGCCTCTGCCGTGATAAACCTTTCTCTCCTCGGATTTTTCAAGTACAGCGATTTTCTTATTGAAAATATCAATTCACTTTTCGGTACTGACATAGGACTTCTGAATTTACCCCTTCCCATCGGTATTTCCTTCTATACCTTCCAGACAATGTCCTACACCATCGATATTTACAGAGGAGATGCCAAGGCACAGAAGAACATTCTGAATTTCGGTGCTTACGTCACTCTGTTCCCTCAGCTAATCGCAGGTCCCATCGTTAGATATAAGGACATTGACGACCAGCTGAGAGAAAGACCTCATAACCTTATGATGCTCTCATCGGGAGTTCGCACGTTTATCTGCGGCTTTGCCAAAAAGGTTCTTCTTGCCAATGCGGCAGGTGCGGTATGGGACAGCCTCAGAGGTACTGATGCCGCCCTCGGCGCATGGCTCGGTATCATCTTCTATTCCTTCCAGATATATTTTGACTTTTCGGGATATTCCGACATGGCGATAGGACTCGGAAAGATGATGGGCTTCACCTTCCTTGAGAATTTCTATTACCCCTACGTTTCCGAAAGCATTACTGACTTCTGGAGACGCTGGCACATTTCCCTCGGAACCTGGTTCAGAGAATACGTCTACATTCCTCTCGGAGGAAACAGAAAAGGAACGCTTCGCACCTATTTCAACATATTCACAGTATGGCTTCTCACAGGCTTCTGGCACGGTGCTTCATGGAACTACGTTCTTTGGGGGCTTTACTACTGTGTCATTCTCGTCATAGAAAAAGCCTTCCTTCTCAAAAAGCTGAAAAAAGCACCCAAGGTACTGCGGCACGTATATTCTCTCATTCTCATTCTGTTCGGCTGGTGGCTGTTCGTCTTCGAGGATCTCGGTGCGGGCATTGAGCATCTGAAGATAATGCTTGGCGGCAGCGGCGTGTTCACAAATGCGGCAGTCAACCTCACCTTAGTATCAAATCTTGTGCTTCTGCTTATTTTAGCCGTAGCATCGACCCCTTATCCCAAAAAGCTTTTTTACCGTCTTTACGAAAAGTCGGCGGCATGGAGATGGGCTTTTGCCCTCATAGGCCCTGCGGTGCTTATCATCTGCATCGCATACCTTGTGAACTCCTCCTACAATCCCTTCCTTTATTTCAGATTTTAAGGGGGTGACGATATGGAAAACAAAAATAAAAGCAGATCACTTATAAATGCAAACGCAGAGCAGGCAGAGCTTTTGGAGCTTGAAAGAAGACTTGCTCCCGAAAGCAAGGGTTCAAACCTTGCCGTTATCTCCGTCTTCTTTTCCTTCATATTCGTGTTCGCTTCTCTTTTCTGGATACTTCCCGACAGAGAAACGTCTCCCGAAGAAAACCGTTCTCTGCAGCAGCTCCCCTCTTTCACCTGGGAAAAGCTCCTTGACGGAAGCCTCACCGAAGAATTCGGAGAATATATGGCAGACCAGTTCCCTCTCAGAAATTTCTTTGTGGGAACGAAGGCAGCAGCCGAGAGCATGCTTTTCAAGGGTGAGAACAACGGCGTCATGAAGGGTGCTGACGGTTATCTTATCACCCGATATGACAGTATCGACGAAGAAATTCTCGAAAACAACCTTGACTCTGTTTCAATTTTTCTTGAAAACGCAAAGGAAAAGGACTTTGACGTGACAGTTGCCTTCGCCGGAAGGACCTGTGACGTTGCCGTTTCCAAGGTCAAGAGGCTGTACGGAAGCGAAATGTCCGACAAAACGTGGGAAACGCTTTCCGAAATATGCAGGGAAAAGAATATTGATTTCTGCAATCTTATGCTCCCGTTAAGAGAGCGTATGAACGAGGGCGAATACGTCTATTATAAAACGGACCACCATTGGACCACTCTCGGTGCACTTTACGCCTACAACGAGATAGCCGTTAAAGCTGATCTTCCTTATTATGATAAAGAAGAATTTGAAGTTGAAACGGTAAGTGAGGAATTTTACGGCACCACCTGGTCAAAGGCAGGCATAAAGTGGGCAAAGCCCGACGTAATGGAATACTTCCGCTATGACGGTGACGAGGCTCTCACAACCTCAATTCAAAACGGCGAAGAATTTGACACCGTTTACAAAAGAGAGCTTCTTGAAACGAAGGATAAATATTCTTCCTTCATCGGAGGGAACAACGCACGTACAGACGTCACCGACGGTACGGGAGAGCGTGAAAAGCTCCTTATCGTAAAGGACAGCTTTTCGCACAGCATGGTTCCGTTTCTTGCAAGAGACTTCGACCTTGTTATAATCGACCTTCGGTATTATTCTTCCTCATTAATAAAGCTTATGGAGGAGGAAGGCATCGAAAAAGCGGTGCTTCTTTACAACATGGAAACTCTGTCAAGCGAATCAGGCTTCAGAATTTTCAAAATGAAGTAATCGGAAACGAGTTTTTAAAAATACAAAATATAAATCAGGAGCTTACAATGAAAAAGATTTTTGCAATTTTACTTACGGTATGTCTTATTTTTGCACTCACCTCCTGTGAGCTTATAAGAAAGATCGAACCTGCCGAAACCGCAAAGCCCGACGAAAGCGAACAGTCTTCAAATACAGACGAGGTTCAGACCGATTTCCCCGAAACACAGGAAAACGAGGAAGAAGAGGTTCTCCGCTATACAGAGGACGAAGCGTACACCCTTCTCTCTGAGTCTCTGAACACAGACGAGGACGCACCCTCTGCCGTTATCGAAAGAACGGGCGACATGATAGCTCAGAGTAACGGTACTGAGTATTATATCTTTAACGTAACTCTCCCTGAACCCGAGGAGAGCGACACAGATGAGGAAAGCACGGAAGCCGAAAGCGATGAGGAGACAGAGGAAGCACCCGAAGGCCCCGTTTCCTACTACGTTTCCACCAACGGCATCGTATACACCTCCCTTGAAGAAGACAACGCAACGGTAAACAACGCAGGAAACACATACCTTGTAAAACACGGCGAAGCAGATACCGAAACAGGCTTTGCCTACAGAGTGGAGTATCAGGGTCTCGTAAAGAACCAGAACCTCTACTGCTACAACTTCATCGTATACCTTGAGGATACCTCCTCAGGAGAAGCCTCCTCCGTATATAAAACAAACTACCTTGTATCCCTTGACGGAAAATCAAGCGGCGAACAGGTGATGGAGCAGAAGAACTCCCCCTCCTGAAACAAAGTGCAAATTCCCGACTTAACATAATTATTACACGAAGGTAAACCGATATGGCAAAAAAAGAAAAAACACCCGTATACGACGATCGGTCGATAGTCGCTCTGAAGGGTGCCGACAGAGTCCGTCTCAGACCCGCCGTAATTTTCGGCTCAGACGGTCTTGACGGCTGTGAGCACTCCTTCTTTGAAATTTTGTCAAACTCCGTTGACGAAGCACGTGAGGGCTTTGGAAACGAGATAATCACGACCGTATTTTCAGACGGCTCCATACAGGTAGAGGACAGAGGACGAGGCATTCCTCTCGGCTACAACGAGGCCGAGGGCAGATACAACTGGGAGCTTATTTACTGTGAGCTTTATGCCGGCGGAAAGTATTCAAACAACGATGATGACGGTGCTTACGCATTCTCTCTCGGTCTCAACGGTCTGGGTGCCTGTGCTACACAGTATTCCTCCGAATATTTCAAGGTCATCTCCTCAAACGGTGTCACCGTATCCGAAATGAATTTTGAAAAGGGTGAGCCCGTGGGCGAATTTACAAGCCGCCCCATTGAAAAGAAGGATCTAAAGCACGGAACCGTTCAGCGTTGGAAGCCTGACCTTGAAGTATTTACGGACACGGCGATCCCGAAGGAATACTATAAAGAGGTATTGAAGACCCAGAGTGCTTCAAATGCGGGAATAAGATTTATTCTGAAGTTTGAAAAGGAAGACGGAAGTTTTGAAACAGAAGAATATTACTACGAGAACGGTATCAGAGATTATATTACTGAAATATCCGGCCCGGACACGCTGACCTCTCCTGTATACTGGTCCTTCGAGACCATGGGCCGAGACCGTGAGGACATGGCAGATTACAGACTCAAGGGTGAGTTTGTGTGGTGTGTTTCCTCAAGCGTCAACGCACTCAGATATTTCCACAACTCCAGCTTTCTTGAACACGGCGGCTCACCTGACGAGGCTGTAAAGAAGGCATTCACCTACGGAGTAGACAAGAGACTGAGAGCTCTCGGCAAATACAACAAGAACGAAAGCAAGATAAAGTTTGCCGACGTTGAGGACTGCCTTATCTTCATTTCAAACAGCTATTCTACGGAGACGTCATACGCAAACCAGACGAAGAAGGCGATAACCAACACCTTTATAGCAGAGGCGATGAACGGCTTCTTCAAGGAACAGCTTGAATTTTTCTTCATTGAAAACCCCGCCGATGCCGACAGATTTTTAAATCAGGTACTCATCAACAAGCGTTCCCGTGAAAAAGCAGAAAGCACACGTATTGACGTAAAGAAGGCACTTGCCACGCCGGGCGGTTCGGCAAACGGTGTTGAAAAATTCGTTGCCTGCCGTACAAAAGACATAACGAGACGTGAGCTTTACATCGTTGAGGGTGACTCCGCTATGGGAAGTGTCAAGCTGGCACGTGACCCCGAATTTCAGGCGATAATCCCCGTCAGAGGTAAGACTCTCAACTGTCTCAAATCCACCTATGACAAAATATTTAAAAATGAAATTATTCTCGATCTTCTCCGTGTTATCGGCTGCGGTGTTGAGATAAGTCAGAAGAAGGTAAAGGGCAATATGCCTCCCTTTGACCTGAGTGCTCTGCGTTGGTCGAAGATAATCATTTGTACCGATGCCGACGAGGACGGCTTCCAGATAAGGACCCTGCTTCTCACCATTTTCTACAGACTCCTTCCCACTCTTATCGACGAGGGCAGAATATATATTGCGGAAACGCCCCTTTACGAAATAACTTGTAAAGACGACGTTTACTTTGCATATGACGAGTCCGAAAAGGCTGAGATCCTCGCAAAGCTGAAGGATAAGAAATACACGATCCAGCGTTCAAAGGGTCTCGGTGAAAACCAGCCCGAAATGATGTCAAAGACCACCATGAGTCCCGAAACACGCAGACTCATAAGGGTCAATAAAGCAGATGCCGCAGAGACCGAGAGAATATTCGATACTCTGCTGGGCGAAAACCTTGCCGCACGTAAGGAATTTATCTTCACCTACGGCAGTAAATATGCCGACGAAGCCGACGTATAAGTGCCTAAGGAATAAAACAGAGTATTTTAATGCAAAATATTCACATATTAAGGTCTGTGATGTGAAATATTTGGCAAAATAACTGTTGATTATATTAAAAAAATGTGGTATATTAGGAACAGTAAAAAATTATATAATATAAATGGAGAGTTAAACTATGACTTACAACAAGAAAACTGTTGAAGACATTGAAGTTAAGGGCAAAAAAGTCCTTGTAAGATGCGACTTCAACGTACCCATGAAGGATGGCGTTATCACAAACGACAACAGAATCGTAGGTGCACTTCCCACTATCAAGTACCTTATCGAAAACGGTGCAAAGGTTATCCTCTGCTCTCACATGGGCAGACCCAAGGGCGAATTCAATATGCAGTTCTCTCTTGCACCCGTAGCAGCAAAGCTTTCCGAATACCTCGGTCTTGAAGTTATCATGGCTTCCGACGTTATCGGCGAAGATGCAAAGGCAAAGGCAGCTGCCCTCGAAGCAGGTCAGGTTCTCCTTATTGAAAACGTTCGTTTCCACAAGGAAGAAACAAAGAACGAGAGCGAATTTGCAAAAGAACTCGCTTCCATGGCAGAGATCTTCGTAAACGATGCTTTCGGTGCAGCTCACAGAGCACACGCATCCACAGCAGGCGTTGCTGACTACCTGCCTGCAGTTTGCGGTTACCTTATCAAGAAAGAGATCTCCATCATGGGCGATGCTCTCCAGAATCCCAAGAGACCCTTCGTTGCTATTCTCGGCGGTGCAAAGGTATCCGATAAGATCGGCGTTATCAACAACCTCATCGAAAAGGTTGACACACTCATCATCGGCGGCGGCATGGCTTACACCTTCTTCAAGGCTTTCGGCAGCGAGATCGGTACTTCCATCTGCGAAGAAGACAAGCTTGATCTTGCTAAGGAGCTTGTTGCAAAGGCAGAAGCTAAGGGCGTTAAGTTCCTTCTCCCCATCGACAATGTGATCGGTAAGGAATACAACGAAAATACAGAATTCAAGTCAATCCCCTCCGACTCTATTCCTGAAGGCTGGATGGGTCTTGATATCGGCGTAGAAACACGCAAGCTCTATACCGACGCTATCAGCGGTGCAGGTACAGTGATCTGGAACGGTCCCATGGGCGTTTCCGAATGGAAGAACTTTGCAGGGGGTACAGAAGCAGTTGCTAAGGCTGTTGCTGATTCCGGTGCAGTTTCCATCATCGGCGGCGGCGACTCTGCGGCTGCAGTTGCAAAGCTCGGTTTTGCTGACAAGATGACTCACATCTCCACAGGCGGCGGTGCGTCTCTCGAATTCCTCGAAGGTCTTGAGCTTCCCGGTATCGCTTGTCTTCAGGACAAATAATAAAGCGGAGGACACAAGAATGAAAAAAGACGTAAGACGTGCTATTATAGCAGGTAACTGGAAGATGAACATGACTCCTTCCGCTGCAAAGGAAGCTATTGCTAAAACAGCTGAGCTTACAAAGGACATGAACGGCTGCGACGTAATTCTTTGCGTTCCCTTCGTTGACATTCCCGCTGCAGTTGAAGCTGCAAAGGGCACAAACGTTAAGATCGGTGCACAGAACGTTCACTTTGAAGCAAAGGGTGCTTTCACAGGCGAGATCTCCGCTGAAATGCTCCTTGAATGCGGTGTTGAATACGTTATCATCGGCCACAGCGAAAGAAGACAGTATTTCGGCGAAACAGACGAAACGGTAAACAAGAGAACAAAGGCGGCTCTCGCTGCAGGTCTCAAGGTTATCCTCTGTCTCGGTGAGGTTCTTGAAGAAAGACAGTCCGGCATTACAGCTGAAATAGTCTCCATGCAGACAAAGCTCGACCTTGCAGGCATCAGTGCCGAAGACATGAAGAACGTTATCATCGCTTACGAACCCGTATGGGCTATCGGTACAGGTCTCACAGCTACTCCCGAACAGGCTGAAGAGGTTTGTGCTATCATCAGAAACGTGCTCTGCGGTCTCTACGGCGAAGCTGTAGCAGAAGCAACAACTATTCAGTACGGCGGAAGCATGAACGATGCAAACGCTGCCGAGCTTCTTTCCAAGGTAAACGTTGACGGCGGCCTTATCGGCGGTGCATCACTCGTTCCCGAAAAGTTCATGAAGATCGTTGAAGCTGCACAGGCATAAAGATCGGCTATTATAACAAAATCACAAGCGGGGCTGTTTTCAGCCCCGCTGAATATTGAAGAATTACAGTTTTTGTGTTTTTGAACATCCAAGTTTTTGAAAATGTTTTTTATTTTCAGATTCTTGAATGTTCAAATCCCAACGAAAACCGGCCCTATTTTATATTTGGAAAGTGTACTAATTATGGAAACAATTCTTTGCATGGCTATAGTCCTGCTTGCAGGGCTCCTTATGTCACGTGTAATAAAACCCCTGAAGCTCCCCGCAGTTACGGCTTATCTCGTAGCGGGTATCCTCATCGGTCCCTTCTGTCTGGGAAGGCTCGGTATTTCGGGGCTCGGCTTCTCATCTCTCGAACAGGTCGAAGCCTTCGGTCTTGCCGCAGATATTGCCCTCGGCTTTATCGCTTTTGCCATCGGAAACGAGTTCCGTCTATCTCAGCTTAAAGAAACAGGCAAGCAGGCGACCATCATCGGTATTGCTCAGGCATTCATCACAACTCTCGTAGTTGATGCCGCACTTATTGTCGTACATATCTGTGTGGGTGACAAGCTCTCTCTTGCAGCCGCACTCACTCTCGGTGCTATTGCCGCAGCTACTGCTCCTGCCGCAACCCTCATGGTTGTAAGACAGTACAAGGCTAAGGGTAAGCTTACCGACCTTCTTCTCCCCATCGTTGCTCTCGATGACGCTGTAGGTCTTATTATATTTGCAGTTTCCTTCGGCATCGCAAAGGCTCTCACCCTCGGTGAAGCCAATGTGGTTTCAATCATAGTTGAACCTATTCTCGAAATCATTCTTTCTCTCGGTCTCGGTGCTTTCATGGGCGTGCTTCTCAATTTTGCGGAACGCTTCTTCCACTCAAGAAGTAAACGTCTTTCCCTCGCCGTTACCTTCGTAATTCTTGCTGTCGGTCTTTCCATGATGAAATTCCATGTGGGCGGTATTCATATCGGCTTCTCTCCCCTTCTCGTCTGTATGATGATGGGTACTCTCTTCTGTAATCTCTGTGATTTCTCCGAGGAGCTTATGGACCGCTGTGACAGATGGACAGCTCCCATCTTCATCATGTTCTTCGTTCTCTCCGGTGCTGAGCTTGATTTCAGCGTTTTCGGTGATATGACTATCATTATTATCGGTATTATCTATATCATTTTCCGTTCTCTCGGTAAATACTTCGGTGCTATGGGCAGTGCCAAGGTTGCAGGCTGTGACAAACAGACGGTTAAATATCTCGGTATCACTTTGCTCCCTCAGGCAGGCGTTGCTCTCGGTATGTCAGTCACCGCAAAAGAGCTGGGTGCTGACGGTACTCTCATTCGTAATATCATCCTCTTCGGCGTTCTTATCTATGAGCTGTTCGGTCCTATGGCTACTAAAATTGCCCTCACTAAAGCAGGCAATATCATTCCCGAACACCGCAAGAGCTCCAGAGGTGTTAAGTAAGTTAGTAATAGTAACAATCAGGGGGGAACTTTCTGCAGAAAGTTCCCCCTCAGACCCCCTCAAGAGAACCTCAAATCGCCGAAGGCAATTTGAGGACCCCTTGGTCAAAGACTTTTGGACGAGTCCTCAACAGCCTTCTCCGGCGGAAAAGA
>JAZSLF010000006.1:0-5366 GCA_045535205.1 Eubacteriales bacterium | reverse complement strand
GCTGAGAGACTCATTGTATCAAGTCCGCTGCCGCCCAACTCAATTACATCTACAGTTCCTGCTGAGCTTGTATGAAGCTGTGCACTTGAGGCATCAAGCTTCGGAACTCTGATTACCTTATCTACTACATTACCCCATCTGTCTACAAGATGTATGTATGTGTATGCGTAGCTCTTCGGGTAATAGTTGAAGCTCCAGTTTGTATTCGACCATGCCTGGTAACCAAGACCTGTTCCTGCCTCGTGTACACACATATACTTCCATTTACCGTCTGCAGGGTCTGTCTTCCACTGCCAGAGTTCCTGTGCTCCGTCGAACTTCTGTTTTACGATTTCTGTGTAGTTCTCTCTGACGATATTCTTGACTTCCTCAATGTTGACGCCGTTAGTCATATCTAATCCGAGAACACAGTTTTCAAAATCGTTTACTCCAACTGTTTTACCTAAGTCGAATGTATAGGTGAATGAACCGTAGTCTGTTCGTCCGAATGTCTTGTCATTAACCGTATATACATTGTCATAGGGCATCGGAAGCTCCCAGTTGCTTGCACCGCCTGAAGATCTTGTAAGGTGATACTGGTTGATCCACTTATCCATATCAACCTGACTGCCTGTTACATCGAAGCCTGATCCTTCGTGGTAATCGACAATGATCGTGAATGTATTTTCGGGTGTTACGCCTGAATCGGGAATTGTATCAAGTATACCCTTTCCTGATGTGAGCTTTGATGCATCTGCATAGTTGACATCTACCGGTGTTGCTGCATATGCATCATCCTTTGCCATAAGCTTGTATGATACCGTTGCATTGTGTGTGCCGGCAGCTACTCCTGTAAAGTCAGGTTTAAGTTCGATAACTGTTTTTTGTGAATAGTAGCTTACACCGAGTTCGCTGTCATCTGTAACTTCGACACCCATATTCGCAGCAAAATACTTTTCATATACCTTCGCTGCTGCTTCATCAGTTGTTACTGTGATTGCAGGTGCTTCTGTCTTTGCTCCTCTTACTGCTATAGGATTGCCTATCTGTTCTGCCGTTGTCGGATAACAGTATCTGTTTGCCGCTGTCTTGAGGTCATCAACAGTAATAAGGATTGTCGGATTCTTTTCGCTTGTATAACAGTAATATGTGTAGTCACCTTTTCCTGTATATACATAGTTCACTGATGTAAGGTCATCTGATTCGATAAGTCCGCTTTCTTCCATTGACTCAACAGTATCGTATACATTGTATACAGGTGTTGATTCCTGGATATCTTCCTTGTCTGCATATGTCTTTGCAAGAGTTACAACACTGTTGTTGATTGTCTTCTGCTTTTCAAGGCTGACTTCAGTTGCGCTGAAGCCTTCTGTATTCTTGAGTGCTTCCAATGCTGCATCAAGATTTTCTGTAGAGTAGTGATTAAGATTCATATTCTTAATCTGATATTTACCCGGATCTACAGGTCTGTTTGTTACATTGTCTGCGTAGCGGATTTCGAACTCTTCAAGATAGTCCAATACAAGTCCGTTGGTATCTCTTTCATCATCTGCAGGTCCTACATTCTCTACATTCTTTATGCTGTCAAGAAGTGCGTTGTTCGTCTCTGCAGTCTTGTTGCTTGTGAAGGCATTCTTTGCTGCTTCATATTCAGCGAGCTTTTCGTCAATGTCTTCTCTGTCGTAGACATAATGCTTATCACTGACAATCGGTTCAGCGTCTCCGCTTTCGGTAATTGTTACACCTGTAACAATTTCAGCTGTCTTATCGTAGGTGTTTTCAATTTTTTCGAACGCTGTATCCTGAGTTTCGATTTCGAGCCAGATTGCATACAGCTGCATATCCTTTGCCGCTGCAATCGGATCGCCGACCTTGAAGTCTACCTCCTGACTGCCCTTTGTTTCCGTCCAGCCTTTAAGAACGTTTCCTTCGGATATTGCCAATGCTGCAGGCTGTGAGTCGCCGTCATTCTTCCATTTTGCTGCAAGATATGTTACCGGTGTGTTTTCGTTAAACACGTAGTAGTCACCATAGAAGTCATTCGGATCTCTGATAGGTGTACCTGCTGCATATGAATATGACTTTGAAAGCTGGTCGTTATAACCTTCCCAGCTTACAAGCTTTGCTTCTACGTACTGAGTAAGACTCGGTAAATGTGTTTCGCCGTTGTAATAATCAATTGTGAATCTCGGATTCTCAATTTCAACCGGCGGTGTTGCCTTACCGTACTCGAACAGCTGTGTAACAAGATCATTCATATGTGCCTTGAGTTCGGGCTTGAAGGTTACGAGAACTACGTTACCTGCCCATACCGGGTAAAGTGTTATGTTCTCACATGTTCCGTTTTCGATTGCAGTGTCATTGAAACTATGCGACGTTATCCTATCATCCAATACACCGTTACCTGTTTCAAGGTCGAGAGTTGTACTCCAACCGAGGAAGGTGTAATGTTCTCTTCTCAGATCATCGAATTCGCCGAACGTATGGTTGCGTACAAACTGGTTGTTGTTTTCTACGCTCGGTAAATTATCTGCGTATCTTGTAATGCCGCTGATTTCATTAATCTCGAGGTCATCGGAATAGTCTGTGACATCGCGGATTATGATTTCTGAAATTTCAACTTCAAGATTCATAACGCTTTCAGCAGGTCTTCCGTCTACACCGAAGCGGAGTGTCAGCAATCTCTGTTCCTCACCTGCTGTGAATGTTGCACGGTAGGTTCCTTCTGAACCTGCTGTTCCGCTTGCTGCCGCTTTTACTTCATGGTTATATGAGTTCGGCTTGCTTACAGTTATATCTCTGCTTTCGAAAAGAACCGCACGGATCGGGGCCTGCTTATCCGAATTATTCTTATACTTAAAGCTGAATTCATATGTTCTGCCCGGAACAATAGGCATCGCACCTGTCTGGTTTGCAGCGTGATATATGTTTGTATAGCAGTCACCCATGCCGACATTTTCATCTGTTCGCATTGTCAGTGTGTTGCTGACATTATCGACCTTGATGTCCATATAATACGGTTGTGCTGCCGATACTCCGGGAACCTCCCAAAGATACTTATCAAAGTCGAACAGGTTGCCGTAGATTACCTCGGGCAATGCTTGCCACTGTGCGTAGAGATAACCTGTGCCGTTCTTTTCTGCTGTAACATTCTTAATCTCCATACCGTCGGTATATGTTTCACCCGAACCGTCGTCCTTGGTATTCCAGCCTGCGAAGATTGCGTTATCTCTTACGTAAGTGTTGTTGTTTGCGGGGATTGTATAATATTCGTCATAGGTCATCGGTCTATCTGCAAAGCCTGTGCCTGTTGTTATCTTACCGCCGTTGGGGTCAAAGCGGATTGTATAGTCAATCGCCTTCCATACGGAGTAGAGAACGAGTCTTTCGTCTCCGCTCGGCAGATATACACCGTCGGTGACGATTCCGCTTGCAGATCCGTTACCGTTGCTGACGGGAATTTCACTCCAGCCGAGGAATTCGTAACCTGTACGTTCCTGAACAGGGAACTGATCTGCTGAGACGAAGGTTCTGGGCTTACCTGTGATTTCAACAAGCTTTTCGCCTGTGTCCTTGTCATACGGGATGCAAAGGTCATCGGCAAAGCCTGACGGGTTTGTTCTGCAGTAGAAGTACACATTAGTGATTTTTGCAACAACTTTTTCGCAGCCTTCTGCCATGTCAACGTCAAGACGAACCTTAAGGTCAGGTCTGCCTTCGGGGATTGTAAACTCGTGGAATACGTGTGTTACTTCTCCGCCCGGTGTGGTCGGTGTACTTGAGTTGTTAGGCTCATAAAGGCCCGGCTGGAAGTATCCCGTACCCTGGAATGCGTTCTCCTCGCCGTCTTTAGCTACATCACCGAACCAGAGATGTACCTGTGTACCTGCTTCACCTTCGAGGACTTCAAAGTCATATGAGATAACGTATGTATTGCCTTCCACGAAAGTGTTTGTGAACGGACCGAAGTCGTTAACATATGACTCTACTGATGAAGAACCTGAGCCTGAGCCTGAGCCGCCTGAAAGGTCTTCAGTGATTGTGAGGGAGTTTGTTTCAACGTCTATTGATACATTCTCCTGTGTCTCTACCTTACCGTAGAACTGATCGAAATAGATCATATTACCGAAGAGTACTTCTGAGTCGTACTTCCAGATTGCGTAAAGGTCGAAATATCCGCCGTCTACATCTGTAAGATTTTCTACGTAGTCTCCTGCGTGGTAATATTTACCTGTACCGTCAGGTCTTGTGTTCCAGCCGAAGAACTTGTAGCCGTCGTATGTATAACCAAGCTCTCTTGCGATTGAGCCGCCGACACCGTAGGTCATCTGCTGATCGGGCATTGTACCTTCTACCTCAACTGAGTCACCTGCTGTCTGGTTCTTGTTATATCTGATGTAGTATGTGTTCGGTTCCCAGATTGCATATACAGTTTTGTTTTCGCCGTTTTCGTCCAGTGTGACTGAGGGAATTGCGGGCTTCTGTCCTGTACCCATTGCATTCTTTGTCAAGCTCCAACCGAAGAGATGGTAACCTCTTCTTGTTACCTCGGGGAATTCATCTGCACTGATTGTCTGTCCCGGGGTGCCTGTTATCTGTACCGGCTTCGGGATGCTGATTGTTGTGTCTGCTGTTACATCATAAATATAGATATTACTGATCTGTCCCTGAACAGCATCTGCATGGCCTGCACTGTGGTTATCGAAGTCGAGACGAAGTCTTACCCAGTACTTTCCGTCATTATTGCTGTCTGCAGGTATCACTGCTGCTGCTGTGTTACCGTATGCTTCACCGAGGAGTCCCATGTAGGTATGTGCTGCCGGTCGGGGTGTTGTTGTTCCCTTCTGGCTTGCCTGACCGCCGTAGTAGTTTGTATCGTCTCCGAAGGTATTGCTGTCAGAGAACCATGCGTGGTACTGACCCTGTGATACTGTTCCGAGAGGATCGTAAGTATATGAAATTCTGTATACGTGGTCTCTCTCAAGCTCAATCTCATAGTAGCCTGTTGTTGTTTCCTTTTCTCCTGATGCTACTGATGCCCCGATTGTATCGTTGAGATAGTCAACGGTGAGTCTGCTCTCCTGTTTAACGAGCTTATCAAAGTCAAACTCGTTACCGAACATTACTTCCGGGCCCGGTTTCCACTGGGCGTAGAGTTTGATTACCTGTCCCTCTTGTACTCCGAGGTTCTTGACTGACTGACCGTCGGTATATACCGTGCCTGTTCCGTCAGGATTTGTTGTCCACTTGTCAAACATATACATCGGACGGACGAAGGTATTCGTTCTGAGGGCTACTTCGTTTCCGTATACGATTGTCTGTGTTGCTGTTTCTGTGCTGCCGCTGTAGTTTGCATTGAACTGTACGGTATATGTTATCGGTGTTGT
>JAZSLF010000077.1:0-3787 GCA_045535205.1 Eubacteriales bacterium | reverse complement strand
GGAAATCATACTCGTTGAGCAGCTCGCGGATTTCCATCTCGACGAGCTCGAGCAGCTCTTCGTCGTCAACCTGATCGCACTTGTTCATGAAGACAACGATGTAGGGAACGCCAACCTAAGTCGGAGGCCAAGCGGTCTTAGGAAGAAGTGTTAACTACAACTCCTTGGCCCACAGAACGACATGGCTACGATCCGACTTGACTATGTTAAAAACATGATCACCGGTGCTGCTCAGATGGACGGTGCTATCCTCGTTGTATCCGCTGCTGACGGCCCCATGCCTCAGACTCGTGAACACATCCTTCTTGCTCGTCAGGTTGGCGTTCCCTACATTGTTGTATTCATGAACAAGTGCGATCAGGTTGACGACGAAGAACTTCTTGAGCTCGTTGAAATGGAAATCAGAGAAACTCTTTCCGAGTATGAATTCCCCGGCGACGACACACCCATCATCAAGGGTTCTGCTCTTAAGGCTCTTGAATATGCAGGTTCCGATATGGCTGCTCCCGAAGTTGCTTGCATCATGGAACTCATGGATGCTGTTGACAGCTACATTCCCACTCCCGAAAGAACTGCAGACCTTGCTTTCCTTATGCCCGTTGAAGACGTATTCACAATCACAGGTCGTGGTACTGTTGCTACAGGTAGAGTTGAAAGAGGTCAGCTCAATACAGGTGCAGAAGTTGAAATCGTTGGTCTTACTGACGAAAAGAGAAAGGTAGTTTGCACAGGTATCGAAATGTTCAGAAAGATCCTCGACTATGCAGAGGCAGGCGACAACATCGGTTGTCTTCTTCGTGGTGTTCAGAGAACTGAAATCGAAAGAGGCCAGGTTCTTGCAAAGCCCGGTTCAATCCAGCCCCACACAAAGTTCAAGGGCCAGGTTTACGTTCTTAACAAGGATGAAGGTGGTAGACATACTCCTTTCTTCAACAACTACCGTCCTCAGTTCTACTTCAGAACAACTGACGTTACAGGCGTTATCTCTCTTCCCGAAGGAACAGAAATGTGTATGCCTGGTGACAACGTTGATATGGACGTTGAACTTATCACTCCCATCGCTATCGAAGTAGGTCTTCGTTTCGCTATCCGTGAAGGCGGCCGTACTGTTGGTTCAGGCGTTGTTATTGCTATCAACGAATAATTAACATTATCCGATAGTCTTAAACCCCGTGATGAATAATCACGGGGTGTTTTTTTGTCCGGCTGATGAAACTATTGTCTGTAGTATTGAATTGCAGACGGAAATATGCTTTAACAGACTTAAATTAATTATACTGTCAATAGCTTCAGAAGTGTCAGAAGGATAACTCCCGGAATCCCTCCTGCTGCACTGATTACGGCAGTATAGATATTAAGAGGCATATTCTGTCCGAATAATGAGAATAACAGGTCACAGGAGAAAAGAGCCGCAAGGCCTGAAAAAACAGAAAGCATAAGCTTCAAAAAAGTCAGCTTCTTTATTGAAAAGATCAGAAGAACCATTCCCGATAGGATAAGAAGAATAAAAAGAAAACCCATAAAATCACCTGTTTAACTATATGTACGGGCTGTCTTATTTATGAAAAATTAAACCGCTGACGGATTTCCCTTATTTTTTACCTGATACTGATATATACTATATAAGAGGTGATTTTTATGGATAGCCATTCAAAGACATATGAGCAGTTCTGCTGGGTCAAGCAAAGAAATATAATAATGGAGGAAACAGTTTTTCATAACGGGAAAAGGGAAGTTGTATGTACAAATTTAAGTGAATGTAATAACTGCGGAGGATGTAAGAACAGAAGCCTTTGCAAATTATGGAGAGAAAACGAAAATGACAGCTTCAGATACAAAAATGACGAGCTGCAATAATTGACTACAGAAGAAATATTTGGTATAATTTATTACAGTCCTGAAAAAGGGCTGTAATTCTTTTTATGAAAGGCAGAAATATTTCTGAAAAATATTATGGAGATCTTATCACTTTATCCCACTCTTAAAGAAACTATCTGGGGAGGCAGAACTCTCATTGATGAATACGGCTTTGAAACTGATAATGATAATGCGGCAGAAGCCTGGCTTTTGTCCTGCCATAAGGACGGCCCCTCCTTTGTTATAGGAGGAAAATACGACGGCAAGACTCTTTCTCAGGTTATTGAAGAAGAGGGTAAGGGTGTTCTCGGAACAAACAATAAGGACATTCCCGATTTTCCCGTGCTTATAAAGATAATTGATGCAAGAGATAAGCTCTCGGTTCAGGTTCATCCTGATGATGAATATGCAAGAGCTGTTGAAAACGAAAACGGAAAAACAGAGGCTTGGTATGTTCTTTCCTGTGACGAGGGCGCATCCCTTATCTACGGTGTGAATCACGATATGACAAAGGATGAATTCGCATCTGCCATAGAAAACGGTACTCTTCTTGACGATGTGAATGTTGTTCCCGTAAAGCCCGGGGATGTGGTATTTATTCCCTCGGGTATGCTTCACGCCATCGGCGAGGGAATTCTTCTTGCAGAGGTTCAGCAGAGCTCAAACTCAACCTACCGTGTATTTGATTATAACAGACGCGATAAAAACGGAAATCTCCGTGAGCTTCATATTAAAAAAGCTGTGGATGTTGTTGATCTCGGAGTGACAAAGGTTGATTTTTCAGCCGAGGGTGAAGCAAAAGAATCAGGCGATGCTCAAAAAACTTATCTTACGGGCTGTGAGTATTTCAAAATGACGGCAGTAAAGGTAAGAGGCCGGTATGAGGATATATGCGATGAAACCTCTTTTGTTTCTCTTCTTGTTTTAGACGGAAGGGGCACTCTTACTTCAGACGGTCAGTCCGTTCAGCTTAAAAAAGGCTCCAGCATTTTTATTCCCGCAGGCAAAGGAAAGTATACAGTCAGCGGTGAGCTTGAAATTCTTGAAACAAGGACTTAAGGATCAATAAAATGTCATTACTAAGTTGTCAGAATCTCCGGCTTTCATATGCCCAGCGTGATATAATTATAAATGCGACATTTGAAATAGCAAAAGGGGATAAGATAGGTCTGATCGGCTCTAACGGCTGCGGAAAAACTACCTTGTTCAAGGCAATAAGCGGTGAAAAAGAGCCCGCAGACGGAAAAATTATAAAAGCCGCTGCAACACAGATAGGCTTTGTTGAACAGCACGCCTGTGCGGGAAGTGCTCTTAATGTCTATGATGAGCTTCTGACCGTTTTTGACGAGCTTTTTGAAATGGAAAAGGAGCTCGAGGATCTTCACAGAAAGATAGATCTCACAGACGGTAAAGTCCCTGATTATATTGAAAAACAGGCTCTTCTGACGGAAGAATATCAGAACAGGGGAGGGCTCACCTACAAAAACAGAGCTCATTCCTGTCTTATGGGGCTGGGCTTTACACCTGAGGAGGAAAAGCTACCCGTGTCGGCTCTTTCAGGCGGTCAGCGTACAAAGCTGAGCCTCGGCAAGCTTCTTTTAAGTGAGCCTGACCTGATGCTTCTTGACGAGCCTACAAACCATCTTGATATAAAAAGCGTGGAATGGCTTGAGGATTTTATAAATAAATTCAACGGTACTGCGGTAATTATTTCTCACGACCGATATTTTCTTGATAAGACTACGACAAGAACTCTTGAAATTTCCGCAAAAAAGCTTTATCAGGGTAAGGGCGGATATTCCTCCTATATGAAAACAAAGGAGCTTCGTCTTGAGACCGAACGCCGTGAGTATCAAAAAGCTCGTATTGAAATAAAAAGGATAGAAAAAATGATTGAACAGCAAAAGCAGTTCAATCAGGAACGAAACTA
>JAZSLF010000152.1:0-10586 GCA_045535205.1 Eubacteriales bacterium | reverse complement strand
TCTGCCTGCCGTAACGCCCATACCGCCGTATATATCACGGTCGAGAGCGGCCTGAGGACGATTGTCCTCTTCAAAATAAGTAACGAACTGTTCGGGTGCATGAGGAAGTCCGAGTTCCTGAGGTTCACCCTTGAAGTTCTTCCAGTCTTCAATGATCTGTTCCTTTGTGGGCTTGTTTTCAAAGTTTACGAAAACAGCGGCTGTGTGACCGTCGGTAACGGGAACACGGAGACATTGAACGGAAATTTTGGGATCCTGTGCGGGAACTACTGCGCCGCCTTCGACCTTGCCCCAAATTCTGAGAGGCTCAAGCTGACTCTTTTCTTCTTCACCGGAAATGAAGGGAATAAGGTTGTCGATCATTTCGGGCCATTCCTTGAAGGTCTTACCCGAACCGCTGATTGCCTGATATGTAGTTACAACGACTTCCTTGATGCCGTACTTGAGAAGGGGAGTGAGCATGGGAACGTAGCTCTGAATGGAGCAGTTGGGCTTAACTGCAATAAAGCCCTTCGTTGTGCCGAGACGCTTTCTCTGGCTTTCGATAACCTCAAGGTGAGAAGCGTTGATCTCGGGGATAACCATGGGAACGTCTTCTGTCCAACGGTTAGCGGAGTTGTTGGAAACAACGGGGATTTCAGCCTTTGCATAGGCTTCTTCCATTTCGAGAATGTCGGCCTTCTTCATGTTTACGGCACAGAAAACAAAGTCGCACATTTCCTTCATAGCGGAAATGTCAGCAGCATCGGTAACCTTCATTTCTCCGATATCTGCAGGAAGCTCTGTCTTCATCTTCCATCTTCCGTCAACAGCCTCCTTGTAGGAAACGCCTGCGGAACGTGCACTTGCCGCCAAAGCGGATATTTCAAAATAAGGGTGGTCGTGGAGGAGAGTGATAAGTCTCTGGCCTACCATGCCTGTCGCACCGATGATACCGGCTCTGAGTTTGTTGCTCATAATTACGTGACCTTTCTGCGATATGTAAAATCAAATTTATTCTTAATTATCAAAAATTATACCATATATAAGTCCCTTTGTCAAAACATTTTTTAAAAAATATGCAGGAAGAAGGCTGTATTTTTGCATTAATCCTTAGCTTTGGCAAAAAATAAGCGTTCAAATGAAATATCCGGCTTGTTTTCTTGAAAAAAGTGTATTTACTGCATATAAAAATAAGTTGACAGCTTAGTGAAAATAATATATAATAAAGAGTGATTTAGAAGTAAGATACTGTTTAAAGTATATTCAGTTTGCGAAAGAGAGTGCTTACTCTATCCGCCGAAAATGCGGAAACAAATAAAATTTCAAGAAAGATACGGGTTTTTTTATGCAGAGAGATCTTATTGAGCTTATTGAATCAGTTTACCCGACTCTGTCGAAGGGACAGAAGAAAATATCTGCGTATATCCTTGAGCATTACGATAAAGCGGCATACATGACCGCTTCAAAGCTCGGCAAAGAGGTGGGCGTATCAGAGTCCACCGTGGTTCGTTTTGCCATTGAGCTTGGATTTGACGGCTATCCCGAGCTTCACCGTTCTCTTAAAGAAACTCTCGGAATGCGTCTTACCGCCGTTCAGAGAATGGCAGTTGCAGATGACAGAATTTCCGATGAGAGAGTGCTTGAATCGGTTCTTGAGTCCGATGCGGACAATATAAGAGCTACCCTTGAAAACGTGGACAGAAATGCTTTTGACGATGCCGTTGAAGCACTTCTTAACGCACGTCGTATCTACGTTATCGGTATGCGTTCCTCGTCTGCCATAGCGGAATTTGCAAGCTACTATCTCTCCATAATGTTCGATGACGTAAGACGTGTGAGAACCACCAGCGGAAGCGAGGTCTTTGAACAGCTCATGAGAGTCGGACCTGAGGATGCCATGCTTGCCATCAGCTTCCCCAGATATTCTACGAGAATAGTGTCTGCGGTCGATTTTGCTGTTTCGGCAGGTGCAAAGGTCATTTCCATAACAGACAGTACCGCATCTCCCATAGCGAAAAAGGCTCACGCGACACTTACGGCAAGAAGCGAAATGGTCTCCTTCGGAGACTCACTTGTTGCACCCATGAGTATAGTCAATGCACTTATTGCGGCTCTCGGCAAACGTAAGAAGGATGAGATAAAGAATACTCTTTCAACGCTTGAAACAGCGTGGGAAGAATATAATGTTTACAATAAAGTAAGCGGTGACAAAAAGTGATGAGTGGAAGCACTTATGATATAGGTATCGTCGGTGCGGGGCCTGCAGGAATGATGGCGGCAATTTATGCCGCAGGTGCAGGTGCATCCGTCGTCGTTTACGAAAAGAATTCCATGGCGGGAAAAAAACTGAGAATAACAGGTAAGGGAAGATGCAACGTGACCAACGATTGTACACCCGATGAATTTCTTAAAAACGTTATAAACGGCGGAAAATTTCTCTACAGTGCATTGTACAGATTTACGCCTGCCGATGCCATGGAGTTTTTTGAAAATGCAGGAGTTCCTCTTAAAACCGAGAGGGGCAGACGTGTCTTTCCCGTTTCGGACAGTGCACGTGACGTGGCACAGGCTCTTGTTTCTCAGCTTAAAAATTACGGAGCTGTCATAAAACACGAAACAGTTAAAAAGCTCCTTTGTGAAGACGGAGAAGTAAAGGGCGTCATTACGGATAAGGGAGAGTATTCCCATAAAGCAATTATCGTTGCGACGGGCGGCATATCCTATCCCCTTACGGGCTCTACCGGAGACGGCTACAGATTTGCGAGAAACGAAGGAATTGAAGTTACTGCCGTGAGGGGTTCTCTTGTGCCTATAGTGACGGCTGAGAATTTCTCCGAAATGTCGGGGCTTTCTCTTAAAAACGTGGTGCTTACAGTTAAAAAGCAGGGTGTAAAAAAAGAAGTGTTCTCGGAGCTTGGCGAAATGCTTTTCACCCATTTCGGAGTGTCAGGCCCTCTTGTTTTGTCAGCTTCGGCTCATATGACCGATGAACAGCTTGAAAATTATAAAATGTATATAGATCTGAAGCCGGCTCTTTCATGGGAGGAGCTTGACCGCCGTATTCTTTCGGATTTTTCAAAATATTCGCAAAAGGATTTTATAAATGCACTCGGCGACCTGCTTCCCCAGAAGCTTATATCCTACGTTGTAAGACTCACCGGCATACCTGAAAGAATAAAGGTAAATTCCGTAACAAAGGAGATGCGAAGAAAGCTTCTTGAAGCACTCAAGGAGTTCCCCGTAACTCCCGTGAAATTCCGTCCCGTTGACGAAGCCATCGTCACAAGAGGGGGAATAAAACTTAAAGAGCTTGTTCCCGGCACTATGGAGAGCCGCAAGGTCAAAGGACTCTATTTTGCCGGAGAGGTAATAGATGCCGACGCCTATACGGGCGGCTATAATTTGCAGATAGCTTATTCCACAGGTGTACTTGCAGGAAAAGCGGCAGCTGAAAAAACGTGGGAGTGATCCTGCGATAAAGATTAAAGGAGTAAATTATGAAAATAGCAATAGACGGACCCAGCGGTGCAGGAAAAAGCACCTTCGCAAAGCTCGTTGCAAAGGAGCTTTCGCTTGTTTACGTTGATACGGGAGCACTTTACCGTTCCATCGGACTTTTTGTAAGCCGCAAGGGAGTTGACCCCAAAAACGCAAATGAGGTTGTTTCTCTGCTTGAAGACATCAGCGTTGAGCTGAAGTACACAAGCGAAGGGCAGAGAGTTGTTCTCTGCGGTGAGGACGTGAGCGACCTTATCAGAACACCCGAAATATCCATGTATGCCTCCGCTGTTTCTGCTATTCCCGCAGTACGTGAATTTCTTCTCGGAATACAGAGAGATATGGTGGATAAGGGCAACGTTGTAATGGACGGCAGAGACATCGGAACTGTTATCATGCCCGATGCCGACGTTAAGATATTTATGTTTGCAAGACCCGAAACAAGAGCAAAAAGAAGACATAAGGAGCTTTTGGAGAAGGGAATTGAATGTGATTATGACAGCATTCTTGCCGATATAATCGAGCGTGATAAGAACGACAGCGAGCGTGAGATCGCTCCCGCGGTTCCCGCAGAGGATGCTATCATGTTTGAAAATGCAGATGATATTCCCGTAACTCTTGAAAAGCTTATAACACTCATCAGATCAAAGACGGAATAACATTTCTTCAAAGGAGCAGTTATGGATTTCTACAGCACGATGATAAAAATATTTGCTCCGCCGTTCAGATGGCTTTACAGACTGAAGGTGACCGGTATTGAGAATATACCGCAGGAAAAGGGGCTTCTTATCTGTGCCAATCATACAAGTATGATGGATATTGCAGTTCTCATGGCAACCATGACACGCAGAGTCAATATCATGGGCAAGAAGGAGGTTTTTAAGGTTCCGCTTCTGGGAAGATTTTTCAGAGCTATGGGTGCGTTTCCCGTTGACAGAGGCGGCTCTGATGTCGGTGCCATAAAAAAGACCGTCTCCATTATCGAAGGCGGCGGCGCTGTTATTATGTTCCCGCAGGGAACGAGATGCAAAAGAGTGGCTCCGTCGGATACTAAGGTCAAAAGCGGTGCAGGTATGATAGCATACCGTTCCGGCTGTGATGTGCTTCCCATATTCATAAAATCAAAAAACAATCACCTTCATCCGTTCGGAAAGAGTGAGCTTATAATCGGAAAGCCCGTAACGCAGGCGGAGCTTGGCTTTGAAGACGGCGGAAAAAAGGAATACGAATATGCCGCAAACAAGATATTTTCCGAGATATGTGCACTTGGCGGCTATGATTTCCCCGCAAACAAGGAATAGTATTCTTATATATATTTAAGGAGAGAAATTTGAAAGTAAACGTAGCAAGTCACGCAGGCTTCTGCTTCGGGGTCAGACGTGCAACGGATGCCGTGGAAAAGAAGCTCATGAAGCCCGACGGCAGTAAAATATATACTCTCGGAAAGCTCATTCACAATGACGGTTACAACAAGACCCTTCGTGAGAGGGGAGTCGGGGAGATCGGCAAGAACGACATTCCCGATATTCTTGAACGTGTAAAAAGCGGTGAAAGAATAACTGTCGTCATAAGAGCTCACGGGGAGCTTCATGAAAACGTAAAAATTCTTCGGGCCTGCAACGATGAGTATGAAAACTTCAATTTAATAGACGGAACCTGCCCCTACGTTACAAAGGTCCGCAAAATTGCATACGAAAATTCGGGTGAAGGGAAGTTCTTTATATTGATAGGTGCGGCAGAGCATCCCGAGGTCCAGGGCATAATGAGCTGTCTCAGGGGAGACGGTGTTGCACTTTCGGGAGCAGACGAGCTTGAAAAATGGGTCTCAGAGAGTGAAAATCTCGAAAAAACCAAGAATTTGCAGGTGTCTGTGGCAGCACAAACCACTCAAAATATGAGTGAATGGAAAAAAACTTTAAAAAAAATAAAAAAAGTATATACAAACGCATTTATTTTTGATACAATATGTAATGTTACTGAAGAAAGGCAGACAGAAAGCGGTGAACTTGCAAGATGCTCCGACGTTATGATAGTTATCGGAAGTGCCAGCAGTTCAAACACAGAAAAGCTTCGTCAGATATGCTCTGAGCATTGTCCCTGCACATATCTTATAGAGAATGCTGCAGATCTTCAAAACATAAAGATCCCCAAGGGGAAAATAATATCAGTCACTGCCGGCGCATCGACGCCGTTAAGTGTAATACAGGAGGTAGAACAAACCATGAATGAGCAAATCACAGAAAACTTTGAGGAAATGCTCGACGCTTCCATGAAAACTTTAAATCCAGGAGATGTAGTCGTTGGTGTAATCACATCAATTTCGCAGAATGAGATACATTTGGATCTCGGTGCCAAGACGACCGGTGTTATCGCACACGAAAAGCTTACAGACGATGCATCTGCTAAGCTGGATGAACTGTTCAAGGTTGGCGACGAGGTTAAGGCAAAGGTAATCAAGGTCAGCGATATCGACGGAATCGCAACTCTCGATAAGACAAGAGTTGATTCTGACGGTAACTGGCAGAACATTGTAGCAGCTTGCGAAAGCGGTGAAATCCTTGAAGGAAAAATCGTTGAAGCTGTTAAGGGCGGCGTACTTGCGTCCGTCAAGTCCGTTAAAATCTTTATTCCTGCTTCTCTCACAGGACTCCCCAGAGGCTCCGTACAGGAAGACCTTCAGGCTCTTGTAGGAACAGTACAGAGATTTAGGGTAATCGAAATCAAGGAAGACAGAAAGAGAGCAACAGGCTCTGTTCGTGTAGTTCTCAGAGAAGAACGCCGTGCAGCTGAAGAAGCTTTCTGGGCACAGGTAGAAGTAGGTCAGATCTACGAAGGCGCAGTTAAGAGCCTTACAAACTACGGTGCATTTGTTGATCTGGGCGGTGTAGACGGTATGGTACATATGTCTGAGCTGTCCTGGAGAAGAATTCGCCATCCCTCCGAAGTAGTATCAGTTGGCGACGTTATCAAGGTATTCGTTAAGGGCGTTGACAAGGAAAAGAAGAGAATTTCTCTCGGCTACAAGACCGAAGAATCTGATCCTTGGTATATCTTCACAAACAAGTACGCTGAAGGCGATGTAGCAAAGGTTAAGATCGTAAGTCTTATGCAGTTTGGTGCATTTGCAGAAGTAGTACCCGGTGCAGACGGCCTTATCCATATCAGCCAGATCGCAGACCATAAGATCGCATCTCCCGCTGAAATTCTCCACGTAGGCGACGAAGTTGATGCAAAGATCGTTGGTATCGACATGGAAAACAAGAAGATCAGCCTTTCTATCCGTGCACTTCTCGCTCCCGCAGTAGAAGAAGCTCCTGCAGCGGAAGAAGCAGTTGAAGAAGCAGCAGCTCCTCAGGTATTCTCCACAGATAATCCTGAAGCATATGCTGATTTTGAAGCTGACGCTGAATAATTTCTCTGAAATAATCCCACTGAGATCCTCCGAGTAATCGGAGGATCTTTTGCTTCAAAACGGCTGTGAAGAAGCTTGCGGCTATAGTGTATAAACTTAAAGAAAAAAGAAATAATAAAAAAGAAAAAATAATTCAAAAAACTATTGACAAGCGAGTTAATTTTTGCTATACTCTTTTTTGTTCAAGAGAACTTGAATACTGCGGATTTGTGTAAAGGTAGCACGACAGACTCTGACTCTGTTTGTCTGGGTTCGAATCCTAGATCCGCAGCCAAACCCGAAAGCATTGCTTTCGGGTTTTCTTTTTGTAAAAATCCGATTTACAAAACTGAATACTTGTGTTAAAATAGGGTACACTCATTCCGAAGAATTATGCGGAGGAATGAAATGAACAGATTTTTGGTGAAATTTCTTGCAGGAGCCGCAGTTGCGGTGATAGTCGGATTTCTTGTTTTGGTGACTATGCTTACGGCGATGGTCATATATATGTGACGGAGGTTTTATGAGACTTGATAAGTATTTGTCTGAAGCGGCTGTGGCAACGAGAAGCGAAGCTTCAAAAGCCGCAAGAGCAGGGAAGATAACTGTTGACGGGGCGGCGGTAAAAAGTGCCGCCGTACATATAGATCCGGAAAGTGCCGTCGTCTGTTATTGCGGAAGGAAGGTAAATTGGAAAGAGTATACTTATATAATGCTCAATAAGCCTCAGGGGGTCATAAGCTCTACCGATGACAGCGGCAGAACTGTTATGGATATAATCCCTCCCGAATTCAAAAAGATGGGAATGTTCCCTTGCGGAAGACTTGATATTGATACGACGGGACTTCTTCTTATTACAAATAACGGGCCTCTTGCCCATGATCTGCTGTCTCCCTCAAAGCACGTTGATAAGACCTATCTTTACGGCTGTGATACGCCCATAGGTGAAAAAGAAGTGAAGCATCTTGAGGAAGGGGTCGATATAGGGGGTCATGTCAGCAGACCTGCAAAAATCGAGCTTATATCGTCTACGGAAGGCAGGATCACAATAAGAGAAGGAAAATTCCATCAGATCAAAAGAATGTTTGAGGCGGTTGGTTCTGAAATCGTATCCCTTGAAAGAGTAGCCTTCGGCCCTCTCACTCTTGACGAAAGACTTGAATGCGGTGAGTGGCGGTATCTTACGGAAGAGGAGGAAAAAGCACTTCTTTCCGTAAATAATAAGGAAGAAAAAGATTAAGGTCTTGATTTAGACATAAATTATTGATACAATATATTAGTTAATAAGGTTCGGCAATTCAGCCGACATCGGAGGAATAATGGATATTCTCAGAATACTTGCAGAGGAGCTTGATATAAAGCTGACACAGGTCGAAAGTGCCGTGAAGCTTCTTGATGAGGGCAATACAGTACCTTTTATTGCACGATACAGAAAGGAAGTAACCGGCGGCCTTGATGACGAGGTGCTCAGAACACTTACAGACAGGCTTTCCTATCTTAGAAATCTTGAGGCGAGACGTGAGGAGGTCAAAAACCTAATTGATGCTCAGGGTAAGCTGACCGACGAGCTTGTCGATGTCATTGACTCGGCTGAAACACTTACCGAGATAGACGATATTTACAGACCCTACAGACCCAAGAGGAAGACGAGGGCATCTGTTGCCAAGGAAAGAGGACTCGAGCCCCTTGCAGAGCTTCTTAAAGAAGAAAGAGACGTATACGAACCCTCTCTTGAGGAGATCGCCGCTGAATATGTAGATGAGGAAAAGGGAGTTCCGACAGCGAAGGATGCACTTTTCGGAGCTTGCGACATTATAGCGGAGGAGGTTTCCGACAATGCTGACTTCCGCCGTGAAGTAAGAGGTATCACCTTTGATTTCGGCAGCCTTGTAACCAAGAAGACGGGTGAGGATGAAAAGGGTGTATACGAGCAGTATTATGATTATAATGAAAAATTAAAAACAGTTCCTCATCACAGGATCCTCGCCATAAACAGAGGTGAAAAGGAAGAGGTTCTGAAGGTACAGGTCGATATACGCAGCGATGCAGTTCTCAACTACCTGTTCATGATGGTGGTAAAGAATTATAACAGCCCTGCCTTTAAATATATTGCAAGGGCCGTATGTGACGGTTACGAGAGACTTATTGCCCCTTCAATTGAAAGGGAAATAAGAAACGACCTGTTTGATGCGGCAAGCGAAAGCGGCATCAAGCTGTTTGCTCAAAATCTTAAAAATCTGCTCATGGGTGCTCCGCTCAAGGGGAAGACCGTGATGGGATATGACCCCGGTTACCGTACCGGCTGTAAGCTTGCAGTGGTCGATAAAACGGGAGCCGTAATTGATACGGCTGTCATCTATCCGACCAAGCCTCATGAGAAAATAGAACAGTCAAAGAGAGTGGTTAAAGGACTTATTGCAAAATACGGTGTTGACGTAATAGCCATCGGTAACGGAACGGCATCGGGCGAAAGTGAAATGTTTATTGCCGAAACACTTCGTGAGACGGAGGGCGATACCAAGTATATTGTGGTAAGCGAAGCCGGGGCTTCCGTTTATTCCGCTTCCAAAAAGGGTGCCGAAGAATTTCCGGATTTCGACGTTACCCAGAGAAGTGCGGTTTCAATTGCAAGAAGACTTCAGGATCCGCTTGCAGAGCTTGTGAAGATCGATCCGAAATCCATTGGTGTCGGTCAGTATCAGCATGACATGAAGGAGGCAAGACTTGACGAGGCTCTTGCAGCCGTCGTTGAAGACTGTGTAAACAGCGTTGGTGTTGACCTTAATACTGCATCGTATTCTCTCCTTTCATATATAGCGGGTATAAATTTGACAAGTGCAAAAAATATAGTCAAGTACCGTGAAGAAAACGGGGAATTTAAGAAAAGAAGCGATGTTCTCAAGGTTTCAAGAATAGGTGCGAAGGCATACGAACAGTGTGCGGGCTTCCTCAGAGTTCCCGGATCTGCTGAAATTCTTGACAATACGGGTGTTCATCCCGAATCCTATGAGATAGCACACAAGCTTCTTGAGGTCCTCGGCTATACAAAGGATGACGTTAAAGCCGGACATTTCGGCGGTATAAGGCAAAAAGCATCTGCACATGGTATTTCAGCTCTTGCTGAAATGCTTGGCTGCGGAGAGCCGACTCTTGTTGATATAATCGGGGAGCTTGAAAAACCCGGCAGAGACGTTCGAGACAGCTTACCGAAGCCTCAGCTTCGGGACCGTGTTCTTGATATAGCTGATCTGAAGGAAGGTATGCAGCTTACCGGAACAGTCAGAAACGTTATAGATTTCGGAGCATTTGTTGATATAGGAGTTCATCAGGACGGTCTCGTTCATATTTCCGAGATCTCGGACAAATATATCAAGCATCCCTCAGAGGTTCTTTCGGTCGGTGACGTGATAACCGTTTGGGTGAAGAATGTGGATCTCAGAAAAAAACGTATCGGTCTTACGATGAAACAGGGTAGGTAAAAAACCTTTATAATATTTTTAGATTAAAGTGTTTGTGAGCAATATGTACAAATTGCACAAAAGTAATTTCAAAAATTTGGGGAATTAGATACTACCATTTATGATTTCTTTTTGATAAAATATAGTGTAGAATTAGTGGTATTGCCACGCCATACGTAAATAAACCATTTTGGAGGAAAATATATAATGGCAAGTTTATCCCTTAAACATATCTACAAGAAGTATCCCGGCGGTGT
>JAZSLF010000056.1:0-41334 GCA_045535205.1 Eubacteriales bacterium | reverse complement strand
AACAAAGACTCAGTGGAAGTACTTCACATCCTTCAAGTCCGAAGGTCTTGAACAGTCCTACGAAATCAGCGTATTCTTCGTAGACGGTTCCTTCGAAACATACACAGTAAACGTAACATTCGTTGACTAATTGTAGTTTCGATACAGACTGATTTGAATTAACGGTGACCCCGAGTCGTCGCAAGACGGCCCGGGGTCATTTATATTATAAGGAAATAGAAGGCTCAAGTTGCACACCTCAAAAATAATTAACATCTTATTTGTGTGCTTATGCTTGATATTGTTGCATTCGGAGCATTAATATGGGAAAATAGATGCAGAATTGGTAATAATAGATATTTATAATAAAGAAAATTTCTTTTGAATTATTGACATTGACATATATACATGATAAAATTATTATGTATAATATTATAATATAGGCGGAGACTGTTTTGAATAAAAAAGAGAATAATGCAAAGGGTACTGCAAAAGGGTACAATGCAATTATTATAATAATAACAGCACTTATAGTGTTGTCAGCACTCGGTGCAACCTTGTGGTTTACTGTGCTGGAAGATCTTTTTACAGGTGAAGAGGTCCCCGAAGCTATGAGTATTGAAACAGATGAAGAGGGCAGAGTTCTTCACGTTACACCGGCCCCCGATTTTGAACCGGCAGATACGGTTCAGCTTCCTTGGAACTACCAAAGCATTACTCCGGATCCTGAGCTTGAAGGATATGAACAAACAGATTCCTCTCTTGTAAATATAGAAATAGTCAACGGTCTTTCTCTTGTTTCCATCGGTTCGTATACCGGTATGTATATAGAGGAAGGAAAAGATGTCGAGGTAAAGGATGTTCTTGCCGTAACTGTATACAACGGAAGTACAAACGACCTTCAGTATGCAGAGATATACGTAAGTGTGGGAGAGGTGTTTGCTCAGTTTGATATAACCTGTCTGCCCGCAGGTTCATCAGTAACCGTTCTTGAAAAAAGAATGAAGAATTATGTAAGCGGAATGCAGTTTAAATATGTCACAGCTTCAAACGTAGCATTTTTCAGCGGAGAGATGCCGCTTCATTCCGATACTGTATTTGTAACTTGTGTTGACGGTTATATTAATGTAACAAACATGAGTGATACAGATATCGATAGCGATGTGATCGTGTATTATAAAAAATACAAAGACGGAAGATATTTCGGAGGTATAACCTATACGGTTACCGTAAAAGGCGGAATTTCCGCAAAATCCTCTGTAATGATGGCTGCCCCTCACTTTGTTCCCGGGGAAAGCAAAGTGATGTTCGTGATATACGATGAACAGTAACGTAAAATATTACGAGATCGGCGGGGTTGGGTTTTCTGTGGAAACCCCTGTAGCTTATGAGGAAATGCAGCCTTATTCCTTGTTTTCAAAAGAAAAAGAAAACCCCAAGCTCAGATATGTCTTTTCATATGTTGAAAAGCTTCCTGAACCGAAGGGAAAAAAATTATTTGAAAACTCATATTATACTGCATATGCAGATGAAAAAGCATTTTACAGATATTCAGGCTTTTTCAGAGACGGTGAAGCCCTTGATCCCGAATATGCCCTTACGGTGATTTCAAAAACAGAAAAAAACAAGGTGAATGTATATATTCCGAAAGACAGGGAAGTTCCTATGAAGGCATCGCTTATATACAGAACCCTTTGCCTTGAACAGACACTCGGCAGATTTGGAGGTGTTATCCTTCATTCCTCGTTTGTCGAGAGCGAAGGCAGAGCCATTTTGTTTACAGCACCGTCAGGAGTCGGGAAATCGACACAGGCGGAGCTTTGGAGAAAACACCGAAATGCCTTCGTAGTAAACGGGGATTGTTCATTTGTTAGAAAAAGCGATGGGATATTTAAAGCCTACGGCCTGCCTTTTTCAGGTACAAGCGGTATATGCTATAACAGAGAGCATCCGTTGTTTGCTATTGTATATCTTACTCAGGCAAAGAAGAATAAATTAACAGAATTGCGGGGAGCAAAGGCATTCAGAGCTGTTTACGAGGGCGTAAAGCTCAGCTCATGGAGCAAAGAGGATGCGGCACAGGTAACGGAAACGGTCGGTGCGATAGTCTCCGAGGTCCCCGTGTATAAGCTTGACTGTTTGCCTGATGAGAGTGCCGTTGAATGCCTTGAAAGAGCATTTATATATTAATAATGAAGAAAAACGATAACCTGCATATATTTTTTCTGTAAAAGGAGGGGTAGTGTGAGTTCTGCAGAACCTGTTTTATCACAATATTTTCACGCTAAAGCCTGTCAAATGGGCATACCTCTTGCAGGGACGTTTGAGCTTACTCCGAGATGTAATTTCAACTGTAAAATGTGTTACGTACATCTTGAAAAGGAGGAAGCAGACCGCAGAGGAAAAGAGCTTTCGGCGGAAAGGTGGCTTGAAATAGCCCGTGCAGGAGTAAAAAAAGGAATGCTTTTCTTACTTTTGACCGGAGGAGAGCCTCTTTTAAGAGAAGATTTTCCTTATTTGTATACAGAGCTTCAAAAAATGGGACTTATGGTCTCAATAAACAGTAACGGAGCACTCATTGACAGACATCTTGAGCTCTTTAAAAAATATCCTCCCACAAGATTTAATATAAGTCTTTACGGTGACAGCGACGACACTTATGAAAAGCTGTGTTCAAACAGACAGTTTTCAAAGGTTGTTGAGAATATAAAAGCATTACGAGAAAACGGAATTGCAGTAAAACTAAATGTTTCCTTCGGTCCCTATAACGCCGAAGCCATGGAGGGAATAAACCGAATAGCCAAAGAGCTTGAAATTCCTTTAAAGCCTACAACGTATCTTTATCCGCCTATCAGAGTAGATAAGGATGAAACAGGTGAGAATAAAGCCCGTTTTTCCGCTGAAGATGCAGCACGTTACGAATTTATATGCGATAAACAGCGTTTTGAACGTGATATGTTTGTGAAAAGAACCGCAGCCATATGTCAGGGAGTCAGAGCAGAGTGTGACGAGGATTGTGACGGAATTGCATCTGAGGGAATATCCTGCAGAGCAGGAAAGAGCAGCTTCTGGATAACCTGGGACGGAAGAATGCTTCCGTGCGGAATGATGCTTGAGCCTGCAGTTTATCCGCTTGAAGTCGGATTTGAGACGGCGTGGGAAAAACTCCGTCAAGAAACGGCAAAGGTCAGAATGCCTGCTGAATGCAAAAGCTGTTCGGTAAAGCACGCCTGTCATGTGTGTGCCGCTGCTTCCTATGCTGAAACAGGTCGTTTTGACGGTAAGCCGGAATATATATGCAAAATGGTTCATGAGCTTGTCCGTCTTTACGATGAAGAATATGAGAAAATGAAGAGTGACGGCGAGATAAAAGACTGAGAAAACAATGCCAAAACGGAGATTTCATTATGAAGATAAAAATTGAAGCTGTACTTCGGGAAATTGCAGGTGATCATGTGCTTGTGCCTGTAGGTGATACGGTAATACAGCATAACGGACTTTTTGCCATGTCAGAGGTCGGTGCAAGAATATGGGAGCTTCTTCCGGAATGCGAAACGGAAAAAGAAATAACCGAAAAGCTACTTGAGGAATTTGATGCTCCCTACGAAACAGTAAGTACAGACGTTTCGGAGTTTATTATAAGACTTCGTGAGTTCGGACTTATAGAATAAATGCCTGAAAACAGGCTAAATTACGTATATTTATAATTATATAAATATTATTTTTTACAGGAGGATAATATGAGAAAATTATTATCACTTTTACTTGTGGCAGCTATGCTTCTGTCAATGGTATCAGTAACCGCAGTACCTACGGCGGCATCAACTGACCCTGCAGACAGCTATCAGCCCAAAACAGCGGCCGCTGAGGACAGCACTCTTGAGCTGTGGTTCCAGCACTCCAATGTGAAGGTACAGCAGACAGATACTACCTCAACAGGCAGAAACACATACTCTGTTTACATGGCAAAGAACGAAAGACAGGGTGCACAGATCGTTGTATATAACACAACAAATGCACTCAAAAGCGGTCTTAAAGCGGAGCTTACAGAGTTCACAGCGATGGACGGAAGCGGTGCTACCGTCACTTCACAGCTCTTCTATGAATTCTATCTCAACATTCAGAACGTTGATACAACAAACGTTCTCGGTGTAACAAAGGAAGAAGACTCCATCATCAGAAACGGTCTTACTCCCGACCCTATCGCTCCCGTTGAATGCATCAACTACAAGGGTGCAAGCAAGCCCGACTCCAATTCCTTCGGTATCGCCGCAGGCATGACGCAGTCCTTCTATGCGAGAGCTGAAACAACGTCTGAAACACCTTCCGGCTGGTATCAGGCAACCTTTAACCTTATCGACTACGTAACAGGAAACGTTATAAAGACAGCCGATATGTTCCTTTACGTATGGGATTTTGAAATTCCCGAAGAGGCTACATATCAGACCTCCGTTGTTATCGCAAAGGGAACACAGAGTGAAGATACGTACAAGGTATGGTATGATTATCTTCTCGAAAACAAGATCGCAGGTAAATGCATTCCCGGTGAGATAAACTCCGAAAATGAATACATTACAGACCCCAGAGTGTCTGCATTCAGTATTGCGGATAAGGGTTCTTATCTCGGTGTATACGACGGTGATACGATCGCTTCCATCTATACAGACCTTTCTTCAATGGAAGAATGGGAAACTGTAAAGGAAAAGGCTTACTTCTACCTTGTTGACGAACCCACCTCTAAGGAACAGGGCGACGTTATAGGCAGAGATGAAACTGTTGATAAAGTTATCAATAAGTTCAAGTTTGTTTCAAGTGTATGGGAAGACCCCTACTACGTAGTACCTTTCCACGAAAACCACCCCTATCCTTACTATACATATGACACAGAGCTGGCATATGACGGTACAAAGTATCTTACAGCAGATGACGGCACAGGCAGATTTGCAGGTGTCAAGGATGCTATCCAGGGTATGATGGATGCCGATGCAGTTACTATCTGGTGTCCTAAGATGAACGCATACACACCTCGTTCAGTCATCGCATCTACAGGTTATGTAGCTAATAACGAGCATGACTGTAAGGTTCGTGACCTTGACGGTATCGTATCCGGCTTTAACATTTTTGACCATGCTTCCAGATATTTTGACTGGGACAGCATCTACGGTTCATTTGAAGAAAGAATTAATGCATATCTTGCTGAAAAAGAAGAAGAAGGCAAGAGCTTTAAGCTTTGGTGGTATGCCTGCGGTAACAACAGTAACTACACATACGCAAACCACCTTATCGAAAACTCAGGTCTCCAGACTCAGCTTATGTTCTGGCAGTCCATGCAGGTCGGTGCAACAGGTTACCTCTACTATGCTTCCAACGGCTACACGGAAAACGGTGCAGCTAACTATACAAAGGGAACAGACAAGGCGTATGACGGCACAATGAACGGTAACTGGCAGACCAACATGGGTACAAAGAACGGTTACAACTTCTACGGTAACGGCGTACTCTTCTACGGTTCTGACGCAAGAAGCTTTGCAAGAGTAAATCCCCAGAAGTACGTAGGCTCCATCAGAGTTGAGCTTATGAGAGACGGTATCGAAGATTATGAAATGCTGAATCTCTACCGTGGCTTCTATGGAGAAAAAGCTATGCAGAATGTTATTTCTCAGGTTTCCAACAATGTAGTTGATTACCTTTCAATGCCCAGCTTCAAGAGAGGCTCTCAGTGGGCTTCCTCAATGACTGACGAAGACGTATTTGAACAGATCAGACGTAACCTCGGTGCAGAAATTGAAGAAGCAACACTCGCAGCAAACAGCGGATATACACTTACGATCGACGGTGTTGAATACGGTGAATTTGCAGAAGGCGAAACAGTAACTCTTCCCGTTCCTGCTATGAAGATTGAAGAAGGTGCTGCATACCGTTTCTTCACATACACAGGTGCAGAGGTTGTAAGAGGAGCTTACGGAAGCGACAGCACGTCTGCAAACGGCCGTTCCTATACACTCGTTATGCCCGCAGAAGACGTTGAGCTTACTTCCTCTTACATCAGAATAGGCAATATTCTCGTTGATGCAGCCATCAACTCAAGAGATACGATGACTCTCAAGCGTCTCATGCAGGGTACAGCTGCAACCTCACTCGAACAGGCGGAAGCAGCAGACCTCTATCTTGACGGTAAGTATAACTCAAGAGACACACTCGCACTTAAAAAGCTTATGGCAAATATCGCAAATCCCGAAAAATAATCATATTTAATACTGACAGCCGTCCGTTTGGGCGGCTGTTTTTTTGGGGGGCTTAGATGTTACAAATAATCGGTTGACTTTATGTGCAAGTGTTGGTATACTAAATCATAATAACTTTGCATTGAGGCATTATTTAATTCGGAGCATTAATCCGTATTATAATTATTGCTTCGGGCGTATTCCCACTAATTTTCAGGAGACTTTTATGAAAAGAATTATTTCTTTGCTGCTAACCTTACTTATACTGATCACATCAGTACCAACGGCGGCTTTTTCCGTTTTTGCGGCATCGACAGAGTACGATTCTGACGGAGAAAACTTTACCCTCGGTGTTGAAAATACAGATGATAACGAGCCCCAATATACAGAGCCGACATTTATCGTTTCGGATGCTGAAATAACTGTTGGTGATGAAGTGGCAGAGTTCACGCTTTCTGTGGTCAACAATCCTGGTATCTGGGGTATTATGGGTTACTTGAACTATGACGAGAGAATGAGTCTTGCAGACTTTAAAAACGGTGCGGTATTTACAGATTCCGATCTTGCTCTCGGAGGTCCTATGGAAAGTGAGACCATGAGGGACATCGTGATAGCGGATAACCGACTGGCAAAGAGAACGTATGATACCATTGGAGTATCATATGTAGGGGTTCTTGCAACACAGGTCTTTTTTGAATCTGTGACGTTTGACACCGTATCAACAAACGGAACACTTGTTGATTTCACACTTAATACATCTTCTCTTGAAGCGGGAACATATGAGATCGCCTTTTATTTTGATAGCAAAGGTGTTTTGGACGGAGACGGAAATACCGTATACTTTGAAGCTGTATACGGAACACTTACCGTCAATGAGGCCGTGTGTGAGCACGAATATGAGGAAACGGTTGTACCTTCCACCTGTACGGAAGGGGGGTATACGATCTACCAATGTGTTTTCTGTGAATATTCATATTTAGACAGCTTTACAGAAGCAACGGGACATAATTATACTGAAAGCGTGGTCCCTCCCGCTTGTCTCGGTCAAGGGTACGTAAGTCACATTTGTGAAAATTGCGGCGACTCCTACGGGGATAATTATACAGAAGCACTCGGTCACGATTTCGATGAAGGCTCTGAGACAAAAGCTCCCACTTGTATCGAAGAAGGTGTATGGACGAAAAACTGTCAGAGAGACAATTGTGACGGAACGGTGATCATAGTTGACGAAGGTGACCATCTTCCTTCCTGCACAGGCTCGGAATATGTAAACAACATGTATAAGACATATACGTATTCCTATCCCGGAGCACAGTCCCTGACTTTCAAGTTTTCAACAAACTCTGAGATTGAAAGCTCATTTGACAAGATATTTGTTTACGAAGGCGAGACAGCGGACGGAACAGCCATCACAAGCTTTACAGGCTCTCTTTCCGGAAGAACCTTTACGGTAAATTCCGACTCTTTTACACTTCTGTTTTCCACCGATTACAGCCAGACAAGATACGGCTTTGAGATAGTAAAGGTCGAAGCAGAGATTTACGGACAAGCAATTGAAACCACTCCCATAGCCGCACTCGGCCATGATTATGAGGGAAGTGATGAAATAGTTCCCCCGACCTGTACTGATGAGGGATACACACTTTTCACCTGTGTCAGATGCAGCCACACATATACGGATCTTTATACCGATGCACTCGGTCATGAATACAGTGAAACCGAGGTTGCTCCCACTTGCTCTGCAAAGGGATATACGCTTTACACTTGCGGCAGATGCGATTATTCCTATGAGGATAACTTCACAGAAGCACTCGGTCACATTTTTGATGATGGCTTTGAGTATAAAGCCCCCTCTTGCGAAGAAAACGGCTTGTGGGCAAGAACCTGTCAGAGAGAAAGCTGCGACGGCACCATTGTTATTGAGGATGACAGTCTTCCTTCATGTACGGAATCTGATTATCTGAATTCAATGAATAAGACCTTTACATATTCATATCCCGGTGCTGAAAGTATTGAAATTACATTTTCTTCTGACTCCGAGCTTGAAATCGGCTACGATTACATATACATCTATGAGGGAAGCTCTGTGACAGAAAGCAGTATTGAAACCTTTACAGGCTCTTTTGGAAATGCTTCCGTAACCGTATATGCAGATGCTTTTACCATCAGAATGAAAACTGACGGAAGTGTTACGAAATACGGCTTTAAGGTAAGCTCCGTAAAGGTGAAAATGGCAGGAAATGCAGTAGCTTTGGAAGAAGTGGATGCACTTGGTCACGATTATGAAGGCAGAATTGAAACGGTAGCTCCTACGTGTACACAGCAGGGATACACTCTCTACAGCTGTTCAAGATGCGATTATTCTTATGCGGATAATTATGTTGATGCACTCGGCCATAATTTTGAGCTTTTCAGCATTATGGATTCAACCTGTACAGAATACGGCATTGAAGAGTACAGCTGTCTTAGATGCGGTGCGTACATGAGCATAGCAATTGAACCTCACGGCCATGAATACGGAGAGTGGATAGTAGATAAAGAACCCCTTCTTCTTGAGGAAGGCCACCGCTACAGAGAATGTGCCGTATGCGGAGACCGACTTGAAGAAGCAATAGACAGAATAAAGATCGACTATGAAGAAGAGACAGGCTACGGGCTTGCCGTCTTTACAGTTGTAAATGCCCAGAGCCTTGAGCCTATCGAAAATGCACAGATATTCATAGCGACCGAGAACGACGGTGAGGATACCTTCGTTACCGATGCAGACGGTAAGGTCAGCATAGTGCTTCCCGTAGGTGAGCAAACTGTTTCAGCTTATGCGGAAGGCTGTATTATCAGAAATATTAAGTTTAATATCGGAACGGGAATAAACGAGCTTTCTCCCATCGGTCTGTCATCTCTTTCCACATATGATGCGAAGATCACATCAACTGTAATGACTCAGGAAGAGATAATTGAAGCGGGAATAGATATTACAGCACCCGAAAACCAGCACGTTGTAAAATACGAAATGAAGATACAGTATTCACCGGAGGTCGACTGGGAAAGCATAACCTTCTATTTTAACGCTGACGGAGATTATATTGTTCCTGATCCCAAGCCCGTTCCCACACCCGATGATGATGAAGACGAAGAGGAAACTTACGTTATCCACTATCACGTGGTCGATACGAGCCATCGGTGGTGCAGAGTTGAAAACGTAGAGTATAATACAATTGAGACTCTCAGCTATACTCCCACAAGAGTTAGTTTACTGTACACCTTTGACGGTTGGTATGAAGATGCAAGCTTCACCAAGAAGATAACTTCAAAGGAAATAACCGAAAAGGTAACTTATGTATACGGAAGATGGTTGTATCTCGGAGATCCCGATAAAAAACCGTCTCCCACACCGCCTTCACCCTCGCCTTCCAACGATAAGATAGTTTATCCCATATCCGAAAACTTCTATCTTATCATCAACGGTCAGGTAAAATGGCAAAAAGAAATGTTTGACGTGGAAATGCTTATAATCAACAATTCCATGACGGACACTCTTGAGGATATTACTGCGACACTTGAACTTCCAGAAGGGCTTTCTCTCGCAACTATGTCCGGAGAGCAGCAAAGTGCCACTCAGTATGTAGGTCATGTCGGTGAAGGAGAAACACGTTCTGTCCATTGGTACGTGAGAGGTGACGTGGCAGGAAGCTATGCACTCGAAGCGAGACTTACAGGCGTCACAATGCCCTATGGTGAGATAATTGACGATGTATTCAGATCTGAAGAAATGCTTCAGGTATGGGCAGGAAATGCACTTGATCTCAATTTTGAATTTCCCGATGCGGCATACTATGCCGATGATTACCCCATCAGAATAACTCTTACCAACGTTTCAGACCGTTCACTTTACAATGTAAGTCACGGACTCAATATAACACAGGGAATGGAAATATATTATTCCGACGGAACAGACAAAAAGAAGATAGATACTTCCTCATGGTTTGAGGTCGGCATCGGCGAGCTCCGTCCGGGTGACAGCATAGTCATTGAAACTTCCACCAATATCTTCTTTGAATCGGAAATGATGGAACGAGAGCTTGAAAGATATCTTTCACTTGTTGACGGGATAGAAGTGCTTTACAAAACTGCAAAGGTAGTAAGCTTCTTTACCGATTGTGCAGGCTTTGTTTCCGGTTGTATTGACGGATCAATAGCATCCATTGACGGACTCCTCGAATACGGCGATTATCTTCCCGACGTAAAGCTTCTTCTCGGTGGATTTTGGGCTCAGCTCATAGAGCTCAATGAAATGTATAAGAACTATAAGGATGCAGCACTTGATGCAACTACCGGCATTATTGTATCTGAAGTGGAGGAAGAGCTTGTAGCTCTCACAGAGGATCCTGAAAAGTGGATGGAAACACACGATAAAAGAGATATTCAGGAGCTTATCTCCAAGATAAAAATACTTATAAGTATAGTTAAGGGTGAGCCTGAGACGGAAAGATTTGATATATTTGACTCACTCAGAACAGCTATCTCCTCAATTCCCATTAAGTTCGCATTCCAAAGTGTAATATTCAACACAGATGCAAGCAGCACAACTGCGATTCCTTATTCATATACAGTATATGATGCAGGTCCCCGTTACTTCGGTGTTTCAAGCGTAAGCAAATATATGGATGCTTTGACCATAGCCGTTGTAGGAACCGCATATGAGGAGCTTGTACCGTGGTACGTACAGCTCATCCCCGGACTTGATGATCCTATGGACATGGAGGAAGCTATAAAATACATTCAGGCAACTGAAAAAGAAATAACGAAGCTTAAAGCGAAGGATGCAACAGGAGAGGTGACCTTCAGAGCCTGGGTAGAAAAAAGCCCTGCTGCTTATATGATGAGAACTACTGTTACGACAGAGGACTTTGCCTTGACAAGTGACAACAAAAACGCAACTTATGAAGACGGTGTTCTCACCTTTACAGGCGACGGAACAATCATGGTAGAGCCTCTCAATATGAACGGCGGAACACTGTACATAGAAGACAGCGAAGGAAATCTTTACACCTACGTTATCGGTGTTGTTGAACAGCATGAATGTTGTGCAGGCGAAGCAGAAACAGTTGTTTCTCCCACAGCGAAGACAGAAGGCTTCGGAGTCAGAAAATGCGCAGTATGTGATGATATACTTGACGTTGTAATAATGAGCAGCGAAAACTGTGAGCACAGCTTTACGGAATGGGAGACAAAGGCTGAGGCAACCTGTACGGATGTCGGTCTTATATCCAGAAGCTGTATTGAATGCGGAATGCTTGAGCAGGAGTTTACCGAAATGCTTCCTCATACGGAAGGAGAATGGGAGACTGTTGAAGAAAGCACCTGTACAGCACTCGGAACGGAACAGACATTCTGTACGATATGTGATACTGTGATGACAAGAGAAGTTGAAATGCTTCCTCATACAGAGGGTGAATGGAGAGTGTTTAAAGCACCTGCAGCATTTGAAACAGGTATAAACAGGCTTCATTGTTCGGTTTGTGATGCGGTGCTTCTTGAAGCTGAAATACCTATGACACAGGAAAGCTTCGGTCTTGAGCTCGGAAATGAAACGAGACTTGTAACCGGAATACCCTTGTATATCACTCCCGCTATGCTTATTTCACACTATGAGAATATGGGTATGGAAATATCTGTAACTTGTGCTACGGCATATGTCGGAACAGGCTGTACCATCGTTTATGAAGACGTAGAATTCACCGTTATTATAGCAGGTGACATTTACGGCGATGGTATTCTCAATTCAAGAGACTCTCTGCTTCAGAAAACCTACATTACACAGAAGGCTCTGCCTACAGAGGAACAGAGAATAAGTGCCGATATAGACGGCAACGGTGTTCTCAATGCCCGTGATACTCTTGCACTTAAAAAGCTTCTTATGAAGTGATTTCAGGGCATAGCCCGGTAATTCAATAAGCGGCGGTATGCTGATTTTTACATCGGCATACCGCTGTAATTTTATATTGGAATATTAAAATAGCCGATTAAAAGTTGACTGTATATTTCGTTTATGATATACTTATCTTATAAATAACGGTCCCTTTAACATGAAATTACCCGTTAAGGTATCGTCAGCATATAATTGATATAAAGTGAGGAACATTAATGAATAACCTTCTTAAATATTTGGATACAGACGGAAGACTTACTTCGGAGCAGCTTGCCGTAATGGCGGGAATGAGCGAGGAAGACGTAAAAAAGCAGCTTTTAAAATGGGAAAAAGAAGGGGTTATTTGCGGATATAAGGCAATAATCGACTGGGAGAAGACCGACAGAGAATACGTAACTGCAATAATCGAGCTTCACGTAACTCCCAAAAAAGGGGCAGGCTTCGAGGAAATAGCAAAAACGGTTGCTGATTTTGAAGAAGTAGAGTCCATATATCTTATGTCAGGCGGCTATGATTTTTCGATCGTTGTCACGGGAAAGACCTTCCGTGAGGTTGCGATGTTTGTTGCGAACAGACTTTCTACTCTTGATTCCGTTGTTTCCACGGCGACCCACTTTGTGCTTCGCAGATACAAAGAAAAGAACGTAAAGCTTTTCGGTGATGCCGCAGATGAGAGAGAGGAAATCTGACTGTGAATTATGATAATATATTGAACCCTGTCTTGCTTGAAACTGCACCGTCGGGAATCAGACGTTTTTTTGACATGGCCTCTGAGCTTGATGACGTTATTGCTCTCACCATAGGAGAGCCTGATTTTCAAACACCCTGGCATATAAGAAAGGCGGCAGTTGATACGCTTGAAAAGGGTAAAACATGGTATTCACCCAACGCAGGCTTTATTCAGCTTCGCCGTGAAATATCCGATTATTTAAAGAGACGTTTTAATTTGAGCTATGATCCCGCAAACGAAATAGTTGTGACAGTAGGCGGAAGTGAAGCTATTGACCTTGTTATGAGAAGCCTTATATCACCCGGTGATGAGGTTATAATACCGGGACCTGCTTTCGTTTGTTACGAGCCTCTTGCCACTTTGGCAGGAGGAAAGGTCGTATCAGTTGAAATGACGTCAAAGGATAGATTCAGACTTACCGCAACGGCTTTGAAAAAAGCCATTACACCGAAAACAAAGCTTCTTGTTTTGCCTTTCCCCGCAAATCCTACGGGTGCAATAATGGAAAGAGAAGATCTTGAAGCTATAGGAAAGGTACTTGAAGGTACTGATATTATGGTTCTTTCCGATGAGATTTACGGTGAATTAACTTACGGTAAAAATCACGTTAGCATCGCTGAAACAGACGGTATGCGTGAAAGAACAATAGTTGTAAGCGGTTTTTCCAAGGCATTCGCCATGACAGGCTGGCGTCTCGGCTACTGTGCGGGCCCCTCGCCTGTTATAGAGCATATAAATAAGCTTCATCAGTATGGAATAATGTGTGCACCCACAACGGCACAATACGGTGCCATAGAAGCTCTTAAAAACGGCGATGATGATATTGAAATGATGCGAAACGAATATGACAGCAGAAGAAGACTCATTGTAGACGGTCTTAGAAAAATAGGAATGCCATGCTTTGAGCCCGAAGGTGCATTTTATGTTTTTCCCTCTGTTGAAAAGACCGGGCTTACCTCTGAGGAATTTTGCAGGCGGCTTCTGGTCGAAAAGAAGGTAGCTGTTGTTCCCGGAACTGCCTTCGGTAAAGCAGGTGAAGGGTTTGTCCGAGTTTCTTATTGCTACAGCGTTCGTCACATTCTTGAAGCATTATCACGCATCGGCGATTTTATGAAGCAGTTTGAATAAGAGAACACCAATATATGAGTCCCCTTTGTAAAATTAAAAAGCCGTGTGCGTTTTTTGCACACGGCTTTGATCTTAGTCTTCTATGGGGGCGGTCAGACCGTCATATTTTGAAAATTCTTCGCTCATATAGTCATTGTAATACATATTAAGCATTGCATAATATCTTTTGTGAGTACGCCATCCCTGGTCTACGGAGCCTTCGCCGATGTTGATTATTCTTGCATTGGGGTATGTTTCTTTGAGCAGAGCAACGTCTGCCTTGGAAACAGCGGTTCTTTCAAGCCAAAGTCTTTCAAGAAGAGGAAGCTCAAGAAGAGGGGTAATGTCGCTGATCTTGTAATTGTAGCTGATATTAAGATCAACAAGCTCCTTGCAGGATGCAAGAGGGGTGAGATCAGTAACCTGATTTACAAAGAATTCAAGATAATGTAAATGGGGAAGCTTGGTCAAAGGGCTAAGATCAGAAATTCTGTTATCGGCGAGAATTAAAACTCTCAGCTCCGTAAGATATTCACCTATTATCGAAATATCCGTGACTGCCTGATGGCCGATGTCAAGAGCCTGAAGCTCTGTACAATACTTGAGAACCTCAATATCCTTTGACGTGAGTCTCTTGTGTTCATAGTTTCTTATGAGAACGGAAAAGGCAACTGCATCGGTTCTGACGGACCATTGACCCATGTGAACTCTCCATACAAATTTTGTTCCGGGATAAGTGTTGCAAAGCTCTTCCATCTGTTCATTGGTGAGTCCCGTTTCGCACATTTCAATTTTTTCAAGGTGCGGGAACAGCTTCAGATCTTCTTTGAAAAGGTCGAAATCATCGATTTTTGTCCAGTTGAGATCTATGAAATCGGAGGAGGAATCAAATATTTTTCCGCCGAGAACCGCATCTGCCTTGAATTCAACTCTGGGGTATTTACTGCAAAGAGAACGAAGCTCCTGGTTGGATATCGAAGTTCCGTGCAGATCTACGGAAACAAGGTTTTCCATAACGGCAAGACTGTCAGCGAGACTTTCATCAATATTTACACCGGTAAGATCTATTTCCGTTGCGTCATCACGCACGTCGATTCCGAAGATGTTATAAATTACACAGGCATCGAATTCGATGGAGGGGAATTTGATCGCAAGTCTTCCTGCTTCAGCTTCCGTCAAAGTATTTTCGCCGAACACCACTTTTTTCAAATTCGGAAATGACGGGATTTTTTCTATAAGCTCAGAAGTGTCGGAAATATTAATATTCGAAAGATCAAGCTCTTCTGAATTCTGAGGAAAACCGACAATATAAAGGGTTATGTAAGGTGTATAAGTAAATTCAACACCGGGGAAAAGGCTGCGCAGCTCCTCTGCATCTTCCGGATAAACGGGAAAAGTACCGAGATCAGCCTTTTTAAGATTTTTTAAAGGCTCAAGGGAAGTGCAAAGTGTTTTGAAATCTGTAATTTCAGCCCCGTTAAACGAAATTTCTTCAGCAGAAGCAGAGATCGGTTTTTCAAAAACAAATATTTCTCTTGTGTGATAAAAGTAAAAGCATATTGCGGCAAAAACCAAAATGGCAGAAGCTACCGATAACAGTCTTTTCATAATTTGTAAATTTCCTCATCAACAAAAATCAACATAATAATTAATTTTATCATATACTTTTGCATCTTTCAAGTTTTTTTGCTTATTTTATTATTATTTATGCTTGTTTTATTAATATTATTATAAAACTGTTTTCAAGTCAAATTGACAGCTTTTGAAATTCATGATAAAATAACTGTACAACATAATTCTATGAGGATATTTATGAAAAAAACAGCATCCATCCTATTTTTGTTTCTAACTGTTTTTCTTCTTTTTTCATGTCAGACAAAAGAGAGCAGCTTGTCGCTTGTTAAAGGCAAAAACGAGAACAACGTGTATATAAACGAGTATTTAAATCTTAAATTTGCACCGGGGCCGAATTGGTATTTCTCGGATAGCTTGGCGGAAGACGATGAAAAGACGTCAACGGAGCTGTACGCAATAGAAACAAGAAGCGGCGAATACGTTCAGATATGTATAGAGGACCTTTCCATGTCCTTTGGCGGAACCTTATGCGAGGAAGCCGATTATCTTGAGATCATATCCGAACAGCTTGAAGCCGCCGAGACGTCTTCATATACTGTAAACGGAACAAGAAAAGTAACCGTAGCAGGAAGAGAATTTACAGAAATGTCAGTTTCAGAAAGTGACAGCGAAGGAGTAGCCTACAGATACCTGGTTGAAAGATTTGACGACTATATGCTCACGATCACAGTAAGCGACTATACGGACATCGAAGCACAAACATCCGACTATATAGGCAACGATACGATCCTTTCAATGTTTTCTGAGCTGTCATAAAGAGTAGCATAGCGTTTTTTGAAACATATATTTCTTATTTGTTCACAAAGAAGCTCACCGATTTTTGAGGTGAGCTTTTTGATTGGAATATATTTAAAAAATATTATTATTATATTTAATAAACATTAATATTCATTGACATCGACCGTGTAGTGTGCTATAATATTATATAATATAAAATAGGGGTAGTGTATGTATAAGAATTTTCTTAAAAGAGTATTTGATTTTATATTATCATTGACCGGGTGTATTATTTTGTCCCCGTTCTTTCTTATTCTGATGCTGATAATCAAGCTTGATTCAAAAGGTCCCGTATTTTTCACTCAGAAAAGAGTGGGAAAAAACAAGACCCATTTCAAAATATTGAAGTTCAGAACTATGAGAACCGATACCCCTCAGGATATGCCCACGCACCTTTTGGAAGATCCCGATAAATACATAACCAAGGTTGGTAAATTTCTCAGAAAAACCAGTCTTGACGAGCTTCCTCAAATATTTAATATTCTTGCAGGACACATGGCTGTCGTGGGTCCCAGACCTGCCCTTTGGAATCAGTTTGACCTTGTTGCCGAAAGAGATAAATACGGAGCTAACGATATCCGTCCCGGACTTACCGGCTGGGCTCAGGTCAACGGCAGAGACGAACTTGAGATTCCCGTCAAAGCAAAATTTGACGGAGAATATGCCGAAAAAATATCATTCTTTTTCGATGTTAAATGCATCGTTATAACAGCCCTCAAGGTAGTCCGTCACGATGGTGTTGTCGAAGGTAAAAGCGAAGCTGCCAAGCAGACAGAAGGTTCAGAAGCAGTTGCAGCTTCAATTGACGGCTCCGATAACAAATAGTTTAACATCATACTTTCCCTTTTGACCAAAAACGAGGTCAAAAGCAACGGAGAATTAATTTATGATAATTTATTCACTTATGTTTGTGCTGTGCGTTCTTTTCGCCTTTTATGCCGAAAGAAAGCGCCGCCCTGTGACTCTTCTTTCAGGAGAAACAGTTATAAAACCCGCCCCCTTTTTTGTTGCCCTTTCTGCCATACCACTTATCTTTTTTACGGGTATGAGAAGCGGTGTAGCTGATACGAGTTCATATATTACCTCTTTTCAACAGATGAATGAAGACGTCATTAAAGATATACTCAGAAATATGAGTGATAATAAGGACGTCGGCTTTAGAGTTTTTACATATCTTGTAAAAGAGATATGGGATAATTACACGTTTTGGTTGTTTCTGATTGCGATATTCTGCGTATCTTGCGTTTGGACTACTTTCTATAAGTATTCTGCTTCTATTACAATGAGCGTTTTCCTTTTTTTCGGAACTACGACGTTTTCCTGGTTGTTTAACGGCATGAGACAGTATATGGCAATTGCCGGAATGTTCGCTATGTTTCCTTTGCTTATAAAGACCGGCGACAAAAAGAAGGATCTGACACGTACTATAGTATTTATTTTACTTACATTGCTATTGTCTACATTCCACCTGACAGCCCTTATTATTCTTCCTGTTTTCTTCCTTTGCAGAGGAGAGATACTCAACCGTATTCAGATGATGTTTATTATTTTGTTCGTAGGAGCATCGTCTTTCATTACCCCCTTTGTTACTTTTTTGGGCAACATTTTCGGTGAAACGCAGTATGGCAATATTTTAGACGATATTGAGACATACAGAGGTGCGAATGTACTCAGATTATTTATTGTCATCGTTCCGATAATCTTAGGTTTATACCGTATTCAACAGATCAGGCAGATAAATGACCCGGTATTCAATTTTACATTTAATATGTCACTTATAAATGCGTGTCTCATGGTACCGGCAGTTACTATAAGCGGTAACGTTTTTGCAAGATTTGCCGAGTACTGTAATACATTTAATTTATTGTTTTATCCGATGATTATAAACCGTTTATACGGCGGAAAAACAAAAAGGATATTGTCATTAACAATAATTGCAGTATATCTCTTTTGGTTTTATTATCAGATGAAGATGACTTGGAATTGGCCCTATATCAGCGAATATCTCGGAACATTCAGATAAACAAAGCAAATTGAGGAAAGCAAATGAAGATTTTGTTTATATCAAATCATGAGGTAACTCTGTATTATTTCCGCCTGGAGCTTATAAACAGGCTTATATCCGATGGGAATGAAGTGTATATATCACAGCCCTATGGAAAATACAAAGAATATTTTGAGTCACTCGGATGCATTTGTATTGATACGCATATAACACAGTACGGAATGAATCCGATAAAGGAGATTTCACTTGTAACAGAATATAAAAGAATTATAAAAGATATAAAGCCTGATGCCATTGTTACATATACCATAAAGCCTAATTTATACGGCGGAATAGCGGCAGCTTCGTGCAAGGCTCCGTATATATCGACCGTAACAGGTATGGGTAAAGCTTTTGAAAAAGGTTTGCTTATGAAAAAGCTTATGATCCTTATGTACAGATATGCAACACGAAGTATTTCGGCGATGTTCTTTCAGAACGAGGAAAATTCCAAGTTCTTTGAAAACAACCGAATTGCAAGAGGGAAGCATAGGATCGTAAGCGGTTCGGGAGTAAATCTGGAAAAGCACTCTTTTTGCGAATACCCCGAGGACACAGGTGAAACAAAGCTTCTCTTTATCGGCAGGGTCATGAATGATAAAGGAATCAGAGAATTACTTGCTGCTTTTGAAGAACTAAAGAAAGCAAATGAGAAAGTAAATCTTGATATAGTGGGCTGGTGCGAGGATGAGTGTAAAGAGCTTCTTGACAATGCTATAGAAAAGGGTGTTGTTAATTACCACGGCTGGAAGGAAGACGTGCAACCTTTTGTTAAGGATTGTCATGCCGTTATCCTGCCTTCTTATCACGAAGGAATGGCAAACGTGCTTCTTGAAGCTCAGTCAACAGGCAGACCTGTACTTGCAAGCAGCATTCCCGGCTGTGTGGAGACTTTTGAAGAAGGAGTTACAGGCTGGGGCTTTGAAGCACAAAACTCAGAAAGCATAAAAAAAGCTGTTGAAACTTTTGCCCGAATGCCTTATGAACAGAAAATAAGATCCGGAAAAAACGGCAGAAAACGAATGGAAAAAATCTTTGACAGAAATAAAGTTGTTGAAGCATACACAAAAGAGATATATAGAATTGGCGGTGAAAAGAAATGAAATTATATGAAAAACTTTTAAGCGGAGAAGAAAAGCTTTCTCTTGTTGGTCTTGGTTATGTAGGACTTCCTATAGCCGTAGCATTTTCCAAAAAGATCAAAGTTGTTGGTTTCGATCTCAACTCTGCAAAAATTGAGCTTTATAAAAATGGAATTGACCCTACAAAAGAAGTTGGAAATCAGGGAATAGCTGAATGTTCTGTTGATTTTACTGCTGATGAAGAAAAGCTTAAAGAAGCAAAATTTCATATAGTAGCTGTGCCTACGCCCGTAAATGCTGATCACACACCGGATCTGACGCCTGTGATCGGTGCATCAGAGATACTTGGACGCAACCTTACAAAAGGAAGTATAGTAGTTTTTGAGTCTACCGTATATCCCGGTGTTACGGAGGACATTTGCGTGCCTGTTCTTGAAAGAGAATCGGGGCTCAAGTGCGGTGTTGATTTCAAAATAGGCTATTCACCCGAAAGGATTAATCCGGGTGACAAGGTTCACCGTCTTGAAACGATCGTAAAAATAGTTTCGGGTATGGATGAAGAAACACTTGACGAGGTAGCAAAGGTATACGAGCTCGTTGTAGAAGCAGGAGTTCACAGAGCACCTACCATCAAGGTAGCGGAGGGAGCCAAGGTAATAGAAAACAGTCAGCGTGATATTAATATTGCTTTCATGAATGAGCTTTCCATTATTTTCAATAAGATGGGAATTGATACTAAATCCGTTCTTGAAGCGGCGGGTACCAAATGGAATTTCCTCAAGTTCTTCCCGGGCCTTGTAGGTGGACATTGTATAGGCGTTGACCCTTACTATCTTACATATAAGGCTGAACAAATGGGGTATCACAGTCAGGTTATCCTTGCGGGCAGAAGAATAAATGATGATATGGGAAAATACGTTGCAGAGAATCTCGTTAAGAATCTTATAAAAGCAGATATTCCGGTAAAATCTGCTAACGTAGCAATTCTCGGTTTCACATTTAAAGAGAATTGTCCCGATACAAGAAACACAAGAATTATTGACATATACAATGAGCTTCTTGAATACGGAATAACACCGATAATTGCCGACCCTGCTGCAGATGCAGATGAAGCATTCAGAGAGTATGGCTTAAAGTTTGTTCCCGTTGATGAGATAAAAGAAATGGATGCGGTAATACTTGCCGTAGCACATGATGAATTTAAAGATATAAATGCAGAAAAAGTAAACAGCTTTTACAAAGAAAGTGCTTTTGAAAAGAGAGTTCTTCTCGATATAAAGGGTATGCTTGACAGAAGTGAATACGAAAAGCTGGGTTATAAATACTGGAGACTTTGATTGTCACCGGCATATCGTGTTTAATTTGATTTTAGGGGTGTAGCTTATGGGATATTCTGATTTGAAATTTCCGACTGGTTCTGTATTTCTTGTAACAGGCGGTGCCGGATTTATAGGCTCGAATTTATGCGAAGCAATTCTTTCAATGGGCCATAAGGTGCGTTGCCTTGACGATCTTTCTACAGGCAAAATTGAGAATACGGAGCTTTTCAAAGACTGTTCCGACTATACGTTTATCAAGGGTGATGTGAAGTATCTTGAGGTGTGTATGAAAGCCACCGAAGGTGTTGATTACGTATTGCATCAGGCAGCGTGGGGAAGTGTTCCCAGAAGTCTTGAAATGCCGCTGTTTTATAACGCAAATAATATAACAGGTACGCTTAATATGCTTGAGGCATCACGACAAAACGGAGTTAAGAAGTTTGTATATGCATCCTCAAGTTCCGTATATGGTGATGAACCTGTTCTTCCTAAAAAGGAAGGAAGAGAGGGTAATCTTCTTTCCCCTTATGCTCTTACTAAAAGATGCGACGAAGAATGGGCGAAAATGTACACAAGACATTACGGACTTGATACATACGGACTCAGATACTTTAATGTTTTCGGAAGAAGGCAGGATCCAAACGGTGCATATGCGGCAGTCATTCCAAAATTTATTAAGCTGCTTCTTAATGATGAAGTGCCCACAATAAACGGTGACGGTAAGCAAAGTCGTGATTTCACATATATTGAAAACGTAATTGAAGCCAATCTGAAAGCTTGCCTTGCTCCCCATGAAGCTGCAGGAGAAGCCTATAATGTGGCATATGGCGGACGAGAGTATCTTATAGATATATATTACGGTCTGTGCGAAGCCCTTGGGAAAAATATTGAACCCATTTTCGGCCCCGACAGACCAGGAGACATAAAGCACTCAAATGCAGACATTTCAAAGGCAAAAGAAATGCTCGGTTATGCTCCCGAATGGGATTTTAAAAAAGGCATAAAAGCCGCAATTGAGTGGTATAAGGATAATTTGTAATACAGCAAAAAAGCCCTTAAATGAAGGCGTAGTTGGCGTATATGGAGTATGATTATGAACAATGACAAAGTCTCAATCATAATGGCTTGTTATAACTGTGAAAAAACCATGGGTAAAGCCATAAAGTCAATTTTAAATCAAACCTATACAAATTGGGTGATGATCTGCTGTGATGATGGTTCTGCCGACAGTACGTATGAAAAACTAAAGGAATATGAAAGAGCTTATCCGGATAAATTTGTGATAATAAAAAACGAAGGGAACAAGAAGCTTCCGTATTCCCTTAATCATTGTCTTGAATATGTGGAAACAGAGCTTGTGGCACGAATGGATGCAGATGATTGGTGCGATCCTACTCGGTTGGAAAAACAAGTGACAATTCTGAAGAATAATCCGGATATTGATCTTGTTGGAACAGGGATTTGTGTTTCAAACGGACATGAACGAGTCGGTTCAATCATAAGACCTGAAAATCCCAAGCCTGAGGATATGTTAAAGGCTCATTGCTTTTCTCATGCTACCATATTGACTTATAAAAGAGTATATGATGAGTTGGGCGGGTATTCACTTGATCCTCGTGTTTTGCGTGTAGAAGATGCTGATTTGTGGTGTCGCTTTTTTGCAGCAGGGTTTAAGGGTTATAATCTGAAAGAAGAACTGTATACAATTCTCGAAGATGAAAATGCGGTAAAACGCAGAACCTTACAATCCCGTATAAACGGTGCTATCACTTTGTACCGCGGTTATCGCTTAATGGGATTGAAAGGGATAAAATGCTATAAACCATTTTTGAAAATCATATTGTTCTTTTTACCAAGCGGTGTTTATAAAAGAATTCATTTAAAGAACTTAAATAAAGATAAGCAATAAAGGAGAGCTATTTGTGATAAAAATACTTTTCTTGATTCATGATCTCGGACAAGGCGGGGCGGAAAAAGTTCTTGTTAACCTTGTAAACAATATGAACCGTGAGAAATTTGACGTTTCCGTACTTGCACTTTTCGGCGGCGGTGTAAACGAGCAGTTCTTGAAGCCTCATATAAAGTATAAAGCGGCTTTCAAAAAGTCGATACCCGGAAACAGCAAGATTATGAAGCTCTTTTCGCCAAAAACACTCTATAAATTTTTCATAAAAGAGCAGTATGACATTATAGTTTCTTATCTTGAGGGACCGTCAGCAAGAATCGTCAGCGGATGTTCCGATAAAGAGGCGAAGCTTGTTTCATGGATTCATGTTGAGCAACATAATTTAAAGAATGCTTGCGGTGCATTCCGTTCAGAAAAAGAGGCACTCTGTTGTTATAACCGTTTTGATAGGACGGTATGTGTTTCTGAAACGGTAAAGAAGGATTTTCTTTCTTTGTTTTCAATAGAAAAGCCTGTAGATGTTTTATATAATACAAACGAAAGTGAACAGATAAAAGAAAGATCAAAAGAACCGATTGAAGAAGGTATTATGAGTAATGACTGTTTTAATATGATCGGTATCGGTACACTGAAAAAATCAAAAGGATTTGACCGACTTGAGAGAATTCATTTAAGGCTGATAAACGAGGGATATAAAGTACACACCTTTGTTTTGGGAAAAGGACCTGAAAAAGAAAGCCTTGAAGCTTTTGCGGAAGAAAACGGAATTTCTGACAGCTTTACCTTGCTCGGTTATCATACAAATCCTTATAAATTTGTAGCTGAAAGCGACCTTTTTGTTTGCACCAGCTTTGCAGAAGGGTTCAGTACTGCTGCGACAGAGGCTTTGATCGTAGGCACACCTGTTTGCACAGTTCGTGTTTCCGGCATGGATGAGATGCTTGGAGACAATGAATACGGAATAGTGTGCGATAATGATGAAAATGAACTTTATGAGAGTATAAAAAAGTTGCTTGATGACCCCAAGCTGCTTGAGCACTATAAAAAGCAAGCATTGTTGAGAGGGGAAGCTTTCAGCACGGAAGAAACTGTCAGAGCTACAGAGGAAATGTTCCTATCTCTCGTGTAATATTATTGATTTACAGGATCAAAGGATAAATTTCATGCAAAGTGTTTTAGTTTCAATTATTATTCCTGCATATAACATTGAAAAATATCTCGGCAGATGTCTTGACGGAGTCGTTTCCCAGACTTATGGGAACATTGAAGTTATTGTAGTCAATGATGGTTCAAAGGACGGAACGGGAAAAGTAATAGATGAATATGCGGAAAGAGACAGCAGAATAATTCCTATACATAAAGAAAACGGTGGTGTCTCTTCTGCCCGCCTTGCAGGTATAAAAGCCTCAAAAGGCGATTATATCGGCTTTGTCGACGGTGATGATTTCATTGATCCCGATATGTATGAAAGACTCGTTTCAAATGCTTTGAAGCATAATGCCGATATATCTCATTGCGGTTATAAAATGGTGTTTCCCAAAGGGCATATTGATTACTACTATAACACAGGGAAGAATGTAGTTCAGGATAATATCACAGGTATCAAGGACTTGCTTGAAGGCAGTTTTGTTGAACCGGGGTTGTGGAACAAACTTTATTCACGTAGTTTGGTTCTTGGTTTTATAGAATCTTCGGTGATGGATTATTCCATAAAAATCAATGAAGATCTCCTTATGAATTATTATTTATTCAAAGGAGCAAAGTGCTCAGTATATGAGGATTTTTGCCCGTATCACTATATTTTGAGAGCGGGGTCAGCCACTACTTCGAAAAAAGAGCACCACTATTCAGATCCAATCAAGGTACGAAGATATATTTATCATGATGCCAAAACAGTAAAGGAGCTTTTGCCTGCTTCCTTTTCTACATATATCAGAAGTCTTGCTTCCGCTTGTAACCAAAAGATTTTTTCAGACATAAAGAATAGTGCAAAAGCTGAGCTAAGATCAGAATTGAAGAATAAATATAATGTATCGTGTTTATCTAAGAATCTTCGCTTTTTGGCAAGGTTTGCAGCTTTTTCGCCTTTAATGTACAGAGCATTCAGAACGGTTACAGACAGACTCAGAGGAACTTACAAAAAATACAGCCTTGATAAATAATCAAATCGGAGGGAGCATATATGGAACCGCTTATATCTGTAATAATTCCGGTTTATAAAGTGGAAGAATACCTTGACAGATGTGTTTCTTCCGTTGTAGATCAAACTTATAAAAATCTTGAAATCATCCTTGTTGATGACGGTAGTCCCGACAAGTGTCCCGAAATATGCGATAAGTGGGCAGAGAAGGATCCAAGGATCAAGGTTATCCATAAAGAGAATGGAGGTGCCGGACTTGCAAGAAATGTTGGAATGTCGGTATCAAAAGGTGATATTATTGCTTTTGTTGACAGCGATGATTATTTGTCAGCTGATATGTATGAGTGCTTGATTTCGCATATGGATGACAGCGTGGACGTGGCTGAATGTGACTATGTTGAAGCTTATGATGATGATGTGTTATTTGATGATATAAATAATATCAGCATTGAAGAGTATGATAATCAAACAGCTATGTCAGAGCATATTGAAGATAAAGTATTCAGACAATTGATTTGGAACAAGCTTTACAAACGCAAAATCGTTGAAGATGTTGAATTTCCGGTGGGAAAATTAATAGATGATGAGTTTTGGACATATAAAGCGATAGCAAATGCCCAAAGACTAATAAGAATCAACAAGCGATTGTATGCCTATAGACAACAAAATGGATCGGTCATGCATCAAACATTTTCATTAAGAAGAATGCAAGCAATAGAAGCGAAATGTGAGCGACTGCAGTATATAAAAAAAGAATTTCCTGAACTTATCTCGGAAGCAAAGATTAATTTATGGCACACTTGCCTTTATCTTGGACAGATGTGTATAATGCATCTTGATAAAGATGATAGAGATAAAGGATTAGAGTATTTGAGAGATACTTTAAATAAGTATAAACTTAACAAGAGCGATATAGATTTGTTATCTGTTAAGTATAAAATATGGGCTTTGTTCTCAAAATCAAATTTTGATTTGACTTGCAGACTCAGAAATTTTTTGAGAATAGGCGTATAAATAGAATCAGAAAAGAGGATATACAAAATGCCTGAAATCAGTGTTATAGTACCTGTATATAAAGTTGAAAAGTACATAAAAAAATGTGTGGATAGTATTTTAGCACAATCTTTTTCTGACTTTGAATTGTGGCTTGTTGATGATGGCTCTCCGGATAATTGCGGTAAAATGTGCGATGAATATTCTTTACTTGATACGAGAATAAAGGTTATTCACAAGAAAAACGGTGGCCTTTCCGATGCAAGAAATGCGGCACTTGATGTTATGACAGGCAAGTACGTGCTTTTTGTTGACAGTGATGATTGGATTGCACATGATACACTTGAAATCATGTATAATGCATTAAAGAGAACAGGTGCAAAGGTTGCAACAGGAAATATTGTGGCTGTTTACGAAGACGGCACTGAAAAAGAGCTCTATTCACCGGTGAAAGAAGAAACGGTTTTGCACGGCGAGGAGCTTCTGACGACTTTACTTCGCCCCAACGCTTGTAACCGATTATATGCAGCTGATATATTTAAAGATTTGAGATACCCTGTAGGCAGACTGTATGAAGATGTTTTCGTGTATCACAAGATACTTGATCAGATCGACAGTATGGTTTTGACCGGAAAGAATTCATATTATTATTTGATTCGAAGCGGTAGTATTATGCATACAGAGTACAGCATAAAGTTTACCGATATTGTGGATGCCATTTATGATCGTGCAAATTGGCTTGATAAAATAGGTCAGAAAAAACTTGCTGATGAAACTCGCTTGTTCGTATATTCTCAGGTGGCAGTTGCATATGCACATCTCGATAAGAATAACGATGAACATTTCAAAAGACTTAAAGAGATCAAATTGATTTATAATAAGTGTTATAATAAATTGAAAAAATCAAAGCAAGTCAGCATGAAACAAAAAGTGCGTTTGTTTGTTTTGAAAAATATTCCTTCACTGCACACAGCGTTGTGGGGACGAAAAATGCCTATTAATTTGGGAGAAAGATAATGCCTAAAGTCAGTGTAATAATTCCTGTATATAACATGGAAAAATATGTCGGAGAGTGTCTGGATAGTGTTTTGAGACAATCGCTTTCCGATATAGAAGTGATTATAATTAATGACGGTTCTACAGACGGTTCTCTGCAGATTATTAAAGAATACAGTAAAAATGATAGTAGAATAACTGTTATTGATAAAAAGAATGCCGGAGTCGGTGCAGCAAGAAATGACGGGATAAAAGCAGCAACCGGCGATTATCTTGCGTTTATGGACCCCGATGATATGTATGCAAGTGATGATGCTCTCCTTATCTGTTATGAAGCTGCCGAAAGGGAAGGCGTAGCTGTAGCAGGAGGAAATACAGTATACTTATATCAGGACGGTTCAAGGAAAGAGGAAACTGAAAAGTCTGTCGGTAGTATCAAGGTATGTGCAGAGGGTCTTACAGACTATAGGGATTATCAATATGACTATGGCTATGTTTGTTTTATCTATAAAAGAAGTATGCTTCTTGACAATGAAGTCTTTTTTCCTTTGTACAGCAGATTTCAGGATCCCCCCTTCTTTGTTAAAGCTATGATAGCGGCAGAAAAGTTTTATGCTATGGACGAACCTGTGTATTTGTACAGGCAGCTTCCGGGTGCTTCGAAACTAACCCCCAAAAAGACATTGGATTTTTTAAAGGGTATAACGGATAATTTACAGATTTCAAAAGAAAAAGGCTTGGCACAGCTGCACTACATCAGTGCGGAGCGTCTGAATCAAGAAGGCTCATATATGATGCTTAATAACCTTGAAGCAGATGAAGTGAATGAATTAATGTATTATTTCATTAAAGCGACTGCATTGGTGGACTTGGAGTGGCTGAAAAAAGAAGGCTTTTTAACCTCAGAATACTTTTTGCCTGAAGTGTTTGATTATACTGTGTCAACCACCGCTAAATATGGAAGGATGAGAAAAAATGTTTTTTTACGAGGAGTATTGGGCATATTTTCTCGCCTGTCCGGATCGAAAAAGAAATGAATAAAATTTTAGAGCTTGTTTTGCGTGTAGAGCGTAAAATTTATATAACAAAAAAAAGGTTTCAGCTTAAAAATAAAAATATGACGGTGCTTTCAAGCAACTGCAACGGAGCATATATGCTACACGATCTGGGATGTCAGTTCAATTCTCCTACAGTGAATTTGCTTTTTCAACCGGATGATTTTTTGAAATTTGTAAGTAGCCCGGAAAAGTATTTATCGGCAGACTTAAAGGAAACACAGATTGAAGGAATTTCTTATCCCGTTGGACAGTTAAATGATGTTTTAGTATATTTTATGCACTATGGCTCTTTTAATGAAGCTAAAGAGGCTTGGGAAAGAAGAAAAAAGAGAGTCAATATGGACAATGTCTATATTGTAATGACAGACAAAGACGGCTGTACATATGAGCATATAAAGAGATTTGAAGAACTGCCATATAAAAACAAAGTGATTTTTACGCACAAGGAATATAAAGAATTTCCGTCTTCTTGTTATATTCCCGGTTTTGAATCAGATGGAGAAGTCGGAGTTCTTTCAGATTGGAAACCACAGCTTTTGAAACGCAGATGGTATGATAAATTTGATTATGTTAGTTTTTTTAATAATCAAGGATGAAATGCTTTGACATTTGTCGGCCAAAATGTCACTTTTATAGTATTGTATATCGGAGCTTTAGTGTTTAATAACGTAAAAAGACCTTTATGGGCACGATTTAAAACGGAGGTTTTATGAATAAAACAATTTATATTGTTTTGTATACGCTTTCGGTCGGAGGTGCTGAAAGACATGCTTCATCAATAGCAAACTATTTATTTCAACATGGGTATACGGTGAAAATTATACTTTTGCAAAATAATATTGTTGATTATACCTTAGACGAAGGAGTTGAAGTTGTTGCACTGACTGATATTGAATATCCTGAATCAGTTCTTAACACTAAAATTAGTTTTTTAAATAAAGCTTTGTTGAAAACATATGAGATATTATCAGAAAAGAAGTATGATTTCCTTGACAGAACGCTCTATATTAAATCGCTTTATTTAAAAAAACTTGAGTTCTATTTTTCACAGCAAGAGAATATTGGTCAAAGTACAGTTATATCTTTTATGACTATCCCCAATATTACGGCGGCTATGTTAAAAAAGAAGTTTAATTATAAATTGATACTCGGAGAGTTTACCTCTCCGCAGCTTGAATTTGCAACTGATGCTCCCGAGAACGTACTGAAAAAAAGATATTTTCCAAGTGCAGACGGATTTGTTTTTCAAACCTATGAACAGGAGGAATTCTATTCCTATCTTACAGATGTAAAGAAAAAAGTAATTCCCAATCCTATAGAGAATATTCAGACACAGCCATTTCACGGTCTCAGAAGAAAAGAGATCGTAAATTATTGTAAACACGTAAAAGCAAAAAATCTTCCTTTATTAATTGATGCTTTTTCAAAATTAGCAAAGGAGTATCCGGATTATAAATTGGTGATTTACGGAGACGGTCCGGAGATGAAAAATACAGAAAAATGTATTGTTGAGCATGGGGTTGAAGAACGGGTGCTTCTTAAACCGTATGCAAAAAATGTGCTTGAATTAGTCAGAGAAAGTGCTATGTTTGTAAGCTCTTCGGACAGAGAAGGAATATCAAATTCAATGCTTGAGGCGATGGCGATCGGTCTGCCTACAATATGCACTGATTGTCCTGCAGGAGGGGCAAGGATGTTTATTGAACCGTATATAAACGGTATAATCGTAACCGTTAGGGATTCGGAAGCTTTGTATAACGCAATGAAATATGTTATAGATAATCCGGAAAAGGCAGAAACGATGTCAAAAAATGCAGTTGATATCAGAACTGTATTGGAGAAAAACAAAATCTTAGAACAGTGGCTTGTCTTTATAAAAAAATGTAATACCTGAGACAGTCATTTATGAGGGCCTTTGAGCGAGGTAAACTTTTGTGCTCTTAATTGGGCTTAGATTTGTTTTGAAATATTCAACTATGAATTGATAATAACGAAAAGGATAATTATAATGAGTAAAATTCTTATTGGTTCGCCTGTCAAGCAGAAAAGCAAAGTTTTGAAAGAATTTTTGTTGGGGCTGGAAGAAGCAGATAAAGGACAAAATCAAATTACATACTTTTTTGTTGATGATAATACGGAGACTGCATCCTCTGATTTGCTGAAATCATTCGCTGAAAAATATGATGTGATAATAAAAAAAGGGTCAGAATTATACGATGCAGAGGCACAATATGACGGTCATATTTGGCATGCAACAAATCTGGAAAAAGTGACTGTCTATAAAAACGAAATCATTTCTCATTGTATTAACAACGGCTTTGATTATTTGTTTTTAGTTGATTCTGATATTGTCATTGATAAAAGAACAATTCCTCAACTGCTTTCTGATAATGTTGATATTGTTTCAAATGTTTTTTGGTCACAATGGCGTAGAAACGGAATACTCACACCTCAGTGCTTTTGGATTCCCGACATCTATATACAAGATAAAGCATTTAATGTTCGTATGACTTTTGAAGAAGCGCATAAGATAAAAATGGATATGGTTGAAAAATTAAAAACACCGGGGATCTATGAGGTTGATGGACTGGGGGCTTGTACTTTAATTTCAAGACACGCACTTGAGATGGGAGTAAGCTTTAAAGAGATTTATAATTTGCGCATCCCCGGAGAAGACCGTCCCTTCTGCATCAGAGCAGGAGCTTTGGGCTTTAAGCTTTATATGGATTCAGCTTATCCTGCATATCATATCAATAAAGAAATATATCTTGACAGAGTGGATGAGTTCAAACGAGAAGGCTTTAAATTTGATATGTGTCAGACATTTGAAGAAGAACCCCAAAAGAACTATAAATTCAAATTTATAAGAAAATTCCTGTTAAGAGTCGGAAAAAAGCTTGTCAGAGATTTTTCTGACTGATGCTTTTTGTTTGTAGTGCAATGCATTACTTGGGTTGTGTTTTCATACTAATAAAGCATATTCGATTTTGATTTTAGGAGGTTACATGAGAAATAAGGATAAATCTCCGCTTAAAATCATTATTATTTTTTTTAGTGTACTGATTTTTCTTGTTATCTTCCTCTATCTGCTCATCACAAAATACACCTTAAAAATAACCAACTACGACTTCGACTCTCCAAAAGTTGAGTCGACTCCCATCAGAATTATTCAGCTTTCGGACCTTCACGGTAAAAGCTTTGGTCGTAATAACAGGCGGCTTATAAATACCGTAGCGGAAGAAGCTCCCGATCTTATATTTATGACGGGAGACATGTATGGGCCGGATGAAAAAGAATATCAAAAAACTCTCAGGCTGATAAGTGATTTGAAGGCGGTTGCCCCTGTGTACTTTGCACTTGGCAACCATGAGGAGTTGTATGTGTGGGAAAACGGGAAGGATTGTCTTGCTGAGATTCAAAAGGCAGGTGCGGTACTTTGCGAAAAAAACTGCATTGATATTGATGTAAACGGAACAAATGTGCGTATCGGCGGAACGATCGGATATGCCTTGTCTGTGGATTTCTGGGAAGCAAGTTACGGAAAAAAAGCTTATAAATCATATTTTGATGAAAGCTTTGAACAGCAAAGATATATGTTGAAATTTGAAAAAACAGACTATCTGAAACTGCTCCTTCTTCACAGACCTGAAGGTCCTACGCTTTGGGCAACGGACGGATGGTACGATGTGGATTTTGTATTTTCGGGTCATACCCATGGAGGAATTGTTCGAATTCCGGGCGTGGGTGGACTTATATCGCCCGAGGAAAAGTTTTTTCCCGAATATGATTATGGTCTTTATACAGTAAACGGAGTCAATACGATAATTACATCAGGGCTCGGGAACAGTGCTATTGTTCCGAGAATAAATAATATTCCGGAGATAGTGAGTGTGACCATCAATTAAATAAAAGGATATTTAAATCGGAGGAACAATGAAAAAAATATTCCTTGAAGTATGCTCGTTTTTCAGCGATGAGGTTGCAACTGAGTGGAAAAGGCTATATGCTGAAAACGGTGAGCTCTCATATTTTTCTTCTTATGAGTTTAATATGCTCTTTTTAAAGAGCTATAAAAACAATAAGTTGAGAAAGAATATGAAGCCGTTTTTAGTACGTGTATATGATAAATATGAAACATTAATGTTTTTGCCTCTGTGCAGATCCGGAGATGAGTATTATTTTATGTGGGATTATTCCTCCGTCATGTACTGTGAGCCCGTGTATAAAGCAGGTCTTGGAATACAGTTTTTTGATATGCTTATCAATAAGCTGCCTGAAGTTTTGGGTAACGAAGTAATATTCTTCACCAAAATGAATGACGGTCTTTCGTTTACAAAATATCTTGCAAATCAATATACTCATTATAAAAGACATACCTGTATGAGTATGGAGCTTCCTAAAAGCTTTGAGAAATGTTATAAAAATATGCTTCCTGAAGGTCGGGTTGCCATAGAAGAAGCAAGAGAGCGACTAAGCTCAAGCGGATACTCTTTTAAAACATATTTTTACAGCGACAAACCGATCTCCGAAAATATGTTTGAGAAGCTTTACCGTATTTATTACGGAAATCCGGCAAATTGGAAACAAAAGCTCAAGGATAGAAGGTACGATAAATTCAACCCAATTTCCTGTTGTCTGAGACACGGAAAGGATACGGTTTTGGCAGTTTCTTGTATTAACGATGAGCCGGTCGCTTTCGTGGCAGGCTTCGTAAGAGACGGAAAGGTTACCGTTGTTCGCAGCGGAGAACACAGAAGATACAGGGACTATGAGCCCCGCAGACTTATGTACCTTGATTTTATAAAATACTGTATCGAAAAGAAAAAGTATTCGACGGTGGATTTCGGAACAGGAAAGGACAGATGCAAGTCGGAAATGGGGTCTGTTGCACATTACACATACTATTACGAGATAAAACTATAGAAAACTTGCAAAAATACCATAAAAATGTGAAAAAATGCATGATTTTTGAATTAAAATTCGAGAATTAATGCATTTTTTTGCATTTTAAGATTGACATAAACTATATATGAGCGTATAATATAATAAATAAAATTAAATTAAATTCGAAAGGATTGAAGATATGAACAGAGTTTATAATTTTTCTGCAGGTCCTTCTATGCTTCCCGTACCTGTACTTGAAAAAGCGGCAGCTGAAATGATGTGTTATGAGGACAGCGGTATGTCCGTAATGGAAATGAGTCACCGTTCTCCCGTTTATGATAAAATAATTAAAGATGCAGAAGCAAAGCTTCGTGAGCTGATGAATATTCCCGATAATTATAAGGTTCTTTTCCTTCAGGGCGGTGCATCAACACAGTTTGCGGCAGTTCCCCTCAACCTTATGACAAAGAACGGAAAAGCAGACTATATCCTTTCCGGCCAGTTCTCAACGAAGGCTTATAAGGAAGCTCTCAAGTACGGTGATGCTGTGGCAGTTGCATCTTCAAAGGAAGATAACTTTACACATATTCCCGCAACCGCAAGAGATACGTTCAGACCTGATGCAGATTACGTTCACGTTTGCTTTAACAATACTATCTACGGAACAAAGTATCACGAAATACCCGATACAGGTGACATTCCTCTCGTAGCTGATATGTCCTCCTGTATTATTTCCGAGCCTGTAGACGTAACAAAGTTCGGACTTATCTATGCAGGTGCACAGAAGAATATGGCTCCTGAAGGACTTACCATTGTAATCGTTCGTGAAGACCTTATAGGAAATGCAAAGCCCGAAACTCCTTCCATGCTTGACTATCAGCTTATGGCGGACAACGGTTCCATGTATAATACGCCTCCTTGCTGGTGTATTTATGTAGCAAAGCTTGTATATGAATGGATCCTCAGCATAGGCGGTCTTGAAGAAATGAAGAAGCTTAACGAAAAGAAGGCGGCGCTTCTTTATGATTACCTCGACAGTCAGGATTATTACATAGCTCCTGTTGAAAAGGGAAGCCGTTCCATGATGAACGTTACGTTTGTAACGGGAGATGCAGACCTCGATAAGAAGTTTGCAACAGAAGCAGGCGCTGCAGGTCTTAAAAATCTTAAGGGACACAGAAGCGTCGGCGGCATGAGAGCATCAATTTACAATGCTATGCCTTACGAAGGCGTTGAAGCTCTTGTGGAATTTATGAAAAAGTTTGCAGCAGAAAATCCCAAAGGCTGAAACAAAAACACACATTTTAAGGTAGGAAAAATGATGAAAAATATAAAACTTCTCAATAAAATAGCTCCTGTAGGTTTGGAGCAGTTTTCTGACAACTATAATCTGTCAACCGATATAGAAAACCCCGATGCTATCATGGTTCGTTCTGCAGGAATGCACGATATGGAATTCGGTGACAATCTTCTTGCAATTGCACGTTGCGGCGCAGGTGTAAACAATATTCCCGTTGAGGAATGTGCTAAGAAGGGTATCGTAGTATTCAATACGCCCGGCGCAAATGCAAACGGTGTAAAGGAGCTTACGATTGCGGCTCTTCTTCTCGCTTCAAGAAACATTATCGGCGGTGTTCAGTGGGCAAATATGCTTACTGAAAATGTTGCAAAATCAGTAGAAGCAGGTAAGAGCGCATACGCAGGATGTGAGCTTTGGGGAAAGACACTCGGTGTAATCGGTCTCGGCGCTATCGGCGGTATGGTTGCAAATGCGGCGCTTACTCTTGGCATGAACGTTGTTGGTTGTGACCCTTATATTACGATTGAAGCTGCATGGGCACTTTCAAGAACTATAACAAAGGCTGCTGCATACGAAGACATTTATAAGAGTGCAGATTATATCACACTTCATGTTCCTTCAACACCTACAACGAAGAATATGATCAATGCGGAAACTCTTGCAATGATGAAAGACGGTGTTAAGATCATCAACCTGTCAAGAGCAGACCTTGTAAACGCAGACGATATGAAGGAAGCCCTTGAATCCGGTAAGGTTTCCTGCTACGTAACCGACTTTCCTACGGAAGAAACGGTCGGATGCAAGGGGATTATTACAATTCCTCACCTTGGTGCGTCAACTGTGGAATCAGAGGATAATTGTGCAGTTATGGCAGCACATCAGCTTTCCGATTATATCGAAAACGGTAATATCAAAAACAGCGTAAACTATCCTGCTGTTTCCATGCCTGCAACTCCCGGAGCTACAAGACTTGTAATTCTTCATAAGAATATTCCCAATATGATTTCGCAGATATCCACTTCATTCGCAGAACAGAATATCAACATTGAGCACCTTGCAAACAGATCAAAGGGCGAATATGCTTGTACTCTTGTGGATGTTGAGGGAATTTCCGATGAGATCATCGACAAGATCAAATCTGCAGATGGTATTATCAGAATAATAAAAATAGGATAAAATATGATTTATAAAGATTTTTGCGGAGAGAAGGTCTCACTTCTCGGATTTGGAACAATGCGTCTTCCTACAAGTGAAGGCAGAGTTGATTTTGAAGCGACCCGTGAAATGATAAGAACGGCGATAGAAAGCGGTGTCAATTATTTTGACACCGCCTATCCTTATCATAGCGGGGAATCGGAATACGTAATAGGAAAAATACTCAGTGAGTATCCGAGAAACAGTTATTATCTTGCAACTAAATTTCCCGGTCATCAAACGAGCGATGTTTATGACCCTGAAGCAATATTTGAAGAACAGCTTAAAAAATGCGGAGTCGATTATTTCGATTTTTACCTTCTTCATAACGTATATGAAAACTCAATAGACGTTTATAAAGATGCGAAATGGAATATTTTAAATTATTTCAAGAAGCAAAAGGAGCTTGGCAGAATAAAGCACCTCGGCTTTTCAACTCACGGCAGAATTGAAATGATGGAGGACTTTTTGGAGTATTGCGGAAACGATATGGAATTCTGTCAGATACAGCTCAACTATCTTGACTGGTCTCTGCAAAACGGAAAAGAAAAGCTCTCTCTTCTTGAAAAACGGAATATTCCCGTTGTCGTAATGGAGCCGCTTCGTGGCGGTAAGCTGGCAAATCTATCGGAAGAAAGAACGGAACAGCTTCATTCATTCCGTTCTGATGAAACTGCGGCGGCATTTGGCTTCCGTTTTTTGCAGGAACAGAACGGAGTAAGTATCATTCTCAGCGGTATGTCCGATATGGCTCAGCTGAAGGATAATATCAAGACTTTTTCAGAGGAAAAACCTCTTAGTGACGAAGAAAAAGCTTTATTGTTTGAAATAGCAGAGGAGATCAAAGGCTCAGTTCCTTGTACCGCCTGCAGATATTGCTGTGACGGTTGTCCTGCGGGGCTTGACATTCCTTTGTTTATTTCAACCTATAATGAAACGCTTGTTTCGCCAACGACAGTAACGGTAATGCACCTTGAAGCTCTGAGTGACGACAAACAGCCGTCAGCGTGTATATCATGCGGTAAATGTGCAAAAATATGTCCTCAGGGAATTAACGTTCCCGAGGTTATAGGAAAGCTTGCTGATACTGTTAAAAGCCTCCCCAAGTGGTCAGAGGTTTCCCGTATAAGAGCAAAAGAACAAATAAAATATTAAGTAAATAATACAAAAAGCTGAGATCCGATAGGATTTCAGCTTTTTGATGTTCATTTAAAAACTGTGAGTGAACCGTTCATTTTTAAAATGATAAACATGATCGAAAGTACGGCGATAATAGCACAAATTATAATAAGAATGACACCCTTTAAAGAAAGTGCATATGTATCGGTTGTTTTTGAAGATATAATACCCGATTTTTTAAGGACTGAAGTTACCGGCTTGTAGATCATCATCGTAAGCGAAGCGTTTATAAAAGCCTTGCAAAGATTGAAGGGAAGAAGAAGCGAGGGTATCATTTCTGTAACGGCAGTTCTGTCAACACCCATATAGTAAGGTGTTATAAAGAGATTTGCCGTAAGCATAACGCATACAAGAGTGACGGCGGCTGTTACAACGGAAACGATGGCACCGACAAAATCTCTTTTGTATTTGTATATAAGACCGCAGGTGAATGTAAAAGTCGCACTTGCAAGAAAGTTCATAATAAAACCGTAAGGCCCTGTGTCGCTTATGGATAAAAATTCTATAAGTGCAACGATAAGGGAGGAGGCGACGGCATATAGAGGGCCATACATTAAAGCCACAACTGCAAGGATGGTATCCTTGAGGTCAAATGTAAGAAAGCTTACGTTAAATCTGAAAACGAAGGTCATAAGGAAAGCGAGGGAACAAAATGTTGCAGTAACAACAAGCTTTCTGAGATGATCTCTTTTATTGTTTGTTTTTTTCATCATATACACCCCTTGCAATAAAAAATCCCGAAACGCAAAAATACGCTTCGGGAAAAAGACATAAATAATTCTTCTCTTATCCGGACTGTACCGTCGGCTTTGGAGTTTCACCAAATCAACCATAAAGGCTCGTGGGCTGTAACCACCGGTGAGGAATTGCACCTCGCCCCGAAGAACAAAAACATTGTATCACAATCTGTGTTCTATGTCAATAGGAACACGTTTTGTATTATATGCAAGAAATGAAAAAGTTAAGCCTCCTCACGCTCAAAATAATACTTCTTTTTGTGAGAATTAATACTCATTATAATTCCCATCGAAACAAAGGATGCAAGAATTGATGAACCTCCGTAGCTGAAAAAGGGAAGTGTGATGCCGACAACAGGCAGAAAAGCAAGACACATGCCGATGTTTTCAACTGACTGAGCTATAAGCATAGCGGCAATACCCACGCAAATCGTGGAGGCATAATTCTTTCGTGCCTTCCTTGCTATGTAAAGAATTCTTATAACGAGAATGCACATAAGCGTAATGAAAAGCACACAGCCGAGAAGTCCGAACTTTTCTGCAAGAACAGCGAACAGAAAGTCTGACTGACAGGCAGGAAGACCCTTGTACACAGAGCCTCCCGCAAAGCCTGAGCCGAAAAATCCGCCCGATGCTATGGCTGCTTTACTGCGAAGTGCCTGATAACCGTATTTTTCGGGGTCAAGCTCCGGATTGAAGCCGCATTTTATTCTTTCCTGCTGATAAGTGTCAAGGAAGCCCCAGATAAGCGGAAAAGCCGCTGTAAGTGCAAGTCCTGCACCGATGAAGTACCAGGTCGAAAGACCCGAGGTAAAGAGCATAAATGCTATAATTGAGCAATAAACGAGAACTGTGCCGAGGTCTTTTGTAAGGAACAACAGACCGAGAACAAGTCCTGCATGGCAAAGAAGCTGAAGAAGACTCAAAGGATGATTGATGCTTCTTTTTAAACTGTCAATGTGTCTTGAAAACGTAATGATAAAAAGAGGCTTGCAAAATTCCGACGGCTGAATGTTAAAGGGAAGACCCTTTATGACAAGCCAGTTCTTGTTACCCATCTCACCCTCGCCGAACAGAACGAGAATAATGAGAAAGGCTATCATGAAAATGAATATTATCTTGTCAAACCTGTCAATTATCATATCGTAATCGACAAAGGACAGGAAAAACATAATACAGAAGCCGAGAACCACGGAAAAGCTCTGGGTAAAAACTCTGGAGGAGGTAAAGCTTGAGCAACCGCCTGCAACAAAGCCGCCAAACAGAGTTATAATACTGAGAAGTGACATACCGAGAACACATACGATAATAAGCTTGTCAACCATTCTCAGCTTTTCTTTAAAGGAAACGGAAAATTCTCTCATTTACATCCTCCTTTCTTAAATTTTTGTTAATCTGCTTTTGTAAGCCTTGCGTAAGTCGCCATCAGCTTCTTTACGCCGACCTTTTCAAAATTTATCTCATAAAGAATATCTTTTCCCATAGGCTTTGAGGAAACCACAACGCCGACACCGAAGGTGGAGTGGCGAACCTTGTCACCTGCACCGAAGGTCTGGAATGAGGGGGCTGTGCTTTGTGTACTTTGAGTTTTTGAAAAGCTGTTCTGAGTTCTCGGAGCACCGCTTGAGAAAGGCTTCTTAGAATAACTGTTTCTCGTACTGCTTCCGAAGGAAACAGAGTCTTCGTCATAGAATTTATAACTGCGTCTGCCCGACATATTGCTCTCGTCACAAAGGTTTGAGGGTATCTCTCCGACAAATCTTGATGTAGGATTATACTGGGTAGAGCCGTTTATCATTCTTTCGTAAGCGGAGGTTATATAAAGAAGCTTCTTCGCTCTCGTAATTGCAACGTAAGCGAGTCGTCGTTCTTCCTCTATTTCTTCGGGCTGCATGATCGACTGGAAGCCGGGGAAAAGCCCCTCCTCCATACCGGGAAGAAATACGGCAGGGAATTCAAGTCCCTTTGCACTGTGAATAGTCATAAGAATGACAGCATTTGCAGACTCGTCATATCTGTCAACGTCGGAAACGAGGGCAACGTCTTCGAGAAATCCCGAAAGAGTTGCATTTTCATTTGCTTCTTCATACTGCTTTGCCGTTGAAATAAGTTCTCCGATATTTTCGATCCTGTCTTTTTCTTCTTCTCCTGCTTTAATGAGCATACTCATATAACCTGTTGAGGAAGCTATTTTATCGATAAGAACCGAAACTGAAGGCATCTCCTCACGAAGCTCCTCAATAAGCTCACAAAGAGCTGTCATACTGCGGCTTGCGGCAGGAGGAATAGCAGTATAATCTGCGGCGTGCTTCAGAATTTGGAAAAGAGGTACACCCGCATTGTTCGCAAGAATTTCAGCAGCTTCAATTGATTTTTGACCGATGCTTCTTTTGGGAACGTTTATTATTCTTTTGAGACGAACGCTGTCCGATGGGTTGTTGATGACCGAAAGGTAAGCAAGAATATCCTTGATCTCCTGTCTGTCAAAGAACCTGAGAGAGCCGAGCATTCTGTAGGGAATACCCGATTTTGCAAGAGCCTGTTCTATGCTTCGTGACTGAGCGTTTGTTCTGTAAAGAACCGCAATATCACGGTACTCATATTCACCGCTTGAAGAAAGGGAAGTGATCTTATCCGAAATAAAACGTGCTTCTTCAAGCTGATTTGAATGCTTGCTTATATCAATGGGTGAGCCGCTATCCCCGTCTGTCCAGAGATTTTTACCTCGTCTGCCCTTGTTATTCTTGATAACCGCATTTGCCGCCTCAAGAATTATTTTTGTTGAACGGTAATTCTGCTCAAGCTTTATTATCTTTGCTTCGGGATAAACAAGGTCAAAATTCATTATGTTCTTAATGGTAGCACCTCTGAATTTATAAATACTCTGATCATCGTCGCCCACTACCATTATATTTTTATACCCGCCCGAAAGCTGTGTGACGAGCTTGAACTGTGCTTCGTTTGTGTCCTGATACTCGTCAACGCTGACGTACATAAATCTGTTCTGCACTTCTCTCAGAACGTCGGGATTTTCATCAAAGAGTCTGACCGTCTGCATGATAATATCATCAAAGTCCATAAGGTTTGAAGCCTTCAGCTTTTTTTGATAAAGTGCGTAAACAGCCGCAACTATCTTGTAGAATGCGTCACCGCCTGCCGTTTCAAGACAGTCCTCGGGAGTGTGAAGCTTGTCCTTTTCGGCACTCACCGCACGCATGATGTTCTTAACGGAAAAACGTTTGGAGTCAATATTAAGCTCTTTGAGACATTCGCTCATTACTTTTTTCTGATCGTCTGTGTCGCAAATGCCGAACTCACGTGAATAACCCACAAGCTCCGCCCATCTGCGAAGAAATCTCATGCAAATGGAGTGGAAAGTGCCTGTCCATATTTCGTCAGCACTTCCGTCGTCACCGAAAGCCTTCTTAACTCTCTCTTTTATTTCGCCTGCCGCCTTGTTGGTAAACGTAATTGCCATTACCTTCCACGGTGCAGGAGGAAATTCTTTGAAATGTAAAAGAAAACGGCCTAAGTCTTCATGGGGAAGTGATTTTGCCATCTCCATAGTAGACAGCATTTTTTCGCTTATCCCGTCGGGAACAAACTCGGTAAAATATGCGTTGCCGTATTTTATCAGATAGGAAAGTCTGTTTACAAGAACAGTAGTCTTTCCGCTTCCTGCACCCGCAAGTATAAGCAAAGGACCGCTTACCGTGTATACAGCCTTTCTCTGTTCGTCATTGAGAAACGAATAATATGTATCAAAAAGCTCTCTTTTCAGTTTTATATATTGGCTCTTTACAGCCTCATTGTTATTAACAGTCATGTATAAAATCTCTTTCAATATATTTCATCTAATTATTTTATCATATTACCTCACTTTTTGCAACTTTTATTTTGGGGACTTTTTGAAAAAGTCCCCAAACCCCCAAAAATTTTTGAAAGAGGTTAAGGGAAAGTTTATAGAGATATAATAAAATTAACGGCGGTGTGAAAGCTACAAAAAAACTGTAGTCTTCATACCGCCTTCTTTGCCTTCTCCAGAGGAGAGTCTGGGGTCCTCAATAGCCTTCTCCAGCGGAGAAGGGGGACCGCTTGCGGTGGATGAGGAGAGCAAAGTC
>JAZSLF010000003.1:0-12863 GCA_045535205.1 Eubacteriales bacterium | reverse complement strand
CTTCCTAAGCCCGCTTGGCCTCCGACTTGATCTCAGCGTATGTTGCAAAGAATGTGGAGAGATTCCAGTAAGCAAGAAGCTTTCTCTTTGCGCCGTCACCGAGATTAAAGCCGTATCTTACATCGTTTGTAATGGGAGCTGCCGCATAGATATATCTTGAGGGGTCAGCGCCGACCTTGTCTGCCGCCTGGTCAAATCTTATCATGAAGCCTGTCTTGGAGAAGCGGCTTCCGTCCTCTGCAGTTACCATACCGTAGGTTCCTACCTGTTCATAGGGAGGTTCATCAATAAGAACGGTACTCATAAAGAGCATTGAATAGAACCAGAGTCTTATCTGCTCTTTCATTTCAACGACGTACTCTGCAGGGAAATACTGCTTCCAATATTCCTTGTCTTCAAAATACTTGAGTGTTGAGAAGGGAACGATACCTGCATCAAGCCATACGTCGCCTACCTGCTGTACTCTTGTGACGGGCTTTCCGCACTTATCGCATTTTACGTGGATCTCATCGATCCAAGGTCTGTGAAGGTGAGGAATTGAATCAACAAGATCCTTTTCAACAGCCTTTTCTCTCAGCTCTTCCTTAGAACCGATAACGGTAACGTGACCGCATTCTTCACAGTTATAGAAAGGAAGCGGCAGACCGTAGAAACGTTTTCTTGAAATGTTCCAATCCGTCATGTTATTGAGCCAGTCAAGCATTCTCTTACCCTGATAGGAGGGAGTCCACTTAACCTTTTCTGCGTTTCTGATAAGACGGGGACGAAGCTCTTCAACGTCGATCGCCCATTCCTTTACGCAACGGAACAGAATTTCAGTCTTACATCTCCAGCATACAGGATAGCTGTGTACTATTTTATGTGTGTAGAACAGCTTGCCACGGCTCTTCAGCTCAGCAAACACTTCGTCACGTATATCATGTGCACTCTTACCTGCGAACATTCCGCAGCCTGTGCTCATGATACCGTATTCATCAATGGGAATAAGTACATCAAGTCCTTCACGTTTACCGAGTTCAAAGTCCTCTGCACCGCAACCGGGAGCGATATGAACAACGCCGCAGCCTTCGTCATCAAGAACGTCTTCCCATGCAACTATCTTATGGTCAACACCGTTCTGGATGCCGAATTCGGGGAAGCAGGTCTCATAGTGAAGTCCTACAAGGTCAGCACCCTTGAATTCTTCGGCAATTTCGTACTTGCCTTCAAACTTACCCTTATAATAGGTCTTACCCATAATGAGCTTCTGACCGTCTTCGGTCACCATGGAAACGTATGTGAGCTCAGGGTTAACTGCAAGTGCTACGTTGGAAGTGAGTGTCCAGGGAGTTGTTGTCCATACGAGCATATATGCGTCTTTTTCCACAAGAGGAAGCTTTATAAATACTGCCGTATGCTCGATCTCTTTATATGAGCCTGACATTTCATGCTCGGAAAGAGACGTACCGCAACGGGGACACCAGGGCATAGGCTTATGAACCTGCTTGATCCAGCCGTTATCGTCACATTTTTTAAGGAACGCCCAGATACCTGTGATATTGGAGTCCTTATAGGTATAATAGGAATTATCCCAATCCATCCACTGACCGAGTCTCTTGGACTGCTCCGTGATGATGCCGGAATACTTCTGTACTCTTTCAATACACTTATCGGTGAACTTATCAAGTCCGTATTCTTCGATGTCCTTTTTGCTTTCAAAGCCGAGTTCTTTTTCAACCTCTACCTCTACCCAAAGGCCCTGACCGTCAAAGCCGTTTCTGTAGTGGGTATCGTAGCCCTGCATAGCTTTATATCTGAGAAATACGTCTTTGAGCGTTCTGCCCCATGCGTGATGTATACCCATAGGGTTATTCGCTGTGATAGGGCCGTCTATGAAACGGTACTTCTTACCGTTCTTATTCTTTTCTCTCAGTTTTTCAAAAGGTTCATTTTCCTCCCAAAATTTGAGAACGTCCTCTTCGTTGGCAGAAAAGGAATAGGAAAAATCAAATGAATCCTTCATAATTTCCTCCAAATTCTAAATTGATAAAATATTTATACAAAATACATTTTAGCACATATCATCCTCAAAATCAATACTTTATTAAATATAATATAGAACTTAATCAAAAAAGCCCTCGGATGAGAGCTTTTTGAAAGGCGGTAATTCCTTAATAATAATTCTGCTGTCTTGTTTTGGATATATTAAGAGGCCCTTCGGGGATAACGGAAATATGGTCGAGAGACAGACCTGTTCCGATAGCCACGCAGTCGACAGCTTTATTTGCAATTCTTGTTTTGATGCCGGTAACGCTTGCAATAAGTCTGTCAAGACCGAAAAGGAGACTGCCGCCCCCGGTCATAACGATGCCATTATAAAGAATATCACCGATAAGCTCGGGAGGTGTTCTTTCAATAACGTTACATACCGCCTCGATAACCGCCGTTATAGGCTCTTCAAGAGCTTCGGGCATTTCGAGAGAGGATATTCTGACCACCTTGGGAAGACCCTGAATGAGACATCTGCCCTTTACGTCGATCACTCTCGGCTCGTCACGGTGCCATGCACCGCCTACCTTCACCTTGATCTCTTCTGCGGTACGCTCGCCTATTGCAACATTATATTTTCTTCTTACGTATCTGATGATAGCTTCGTCAAATTTATCGCCCGCAACCTTAATGGATTCCGAAACAACAACTCCTCCGAGAGAAATAACAGCTATGTCCGTAGTTCCGCCGCCGATATCGACTATCATATGTCCGTTGGGAGTAGAAATATCAATTCCCGCACCGATCGCCGCCGCAACCGGCTCTTCAATGAGATAAGTCTTCTTGGCACCCGCCTGATTTGCCGCATCTATTACGGCTCTTTCCTCAACCTCCGTAATTCCGCTGGGAACACATATTATTACTCTGGGCTGACGGAACATTATTGAACCGCAGGCACGTTTAATAAAATGCTGTATCATACGAAGCGTTACCTCGTACTGACTGATAACACCGTCCCTGAGGGGTCTTATAGCTATTATATTACCGGGAGTTCTGCCCAGCATCTGCTGTGCTTCCCTGCCTATTTTAAGAATATTTCCGGTATCTCGGTCTATGGCTACAACGGAAGGCTCTTTCATTACTATACCCTTGCCCTTGACGTACACAAGGACCGTTGCCGTACCAAGATCTATACCAATATCTTTACGCATTTTTCCTCCTAATTAAATCTATCTATATTAAAGTCGGATTTTCATGTTAATTCGCTTGTAACTTATATTTTATCACATTATAACTTGTTTTGCAACCTCTTTTTTGACAAAAATCTAAAATTAAAAAAGTACAAATTTATGTTTATTTTACCATATATTACTTTTTGTTCCTTGATTGTTTTTTACTGAAACAAATTAAAAAAACAGGAAATCTTCACATAATATTCACTTTTAAAGTTTATAATCTATCTGTAATATTGGAATTTAATTCTATTCACAAAGAATTTGGAGGATACAGCTTTGATTGAAGTCAAAAATCTGACAAAGAAGTACGGTTCCTTTACTGCTGTTAAGGACATTAGCTTCACTATTGAAAAAGGCCATGTTTACGGTCTTCTCGGCCCCAACGGTGCCGGCAAATCCACAACTATGAATATTATTACAGGCTGTCTTGCGGCTACCGAAGGACAGGTCACCGTAGATGGATTTGATATTTATGAGGAGGCGAAAAAAGCGAAAAAGCTTATCGGATATCTTCCCGAAATACCGCCTCTTTACACCGATATGACTCCTTACGAATATCTTAAATTCGTGGGTCGGTCAAAAGGACTTGCAAAAAGCGAGATAGAATTCTTCATTGAAGACGTAATGAAAAAAACGGGTATCGCCAACGTTGCCGACAGACTTATACGCAATCTCTCAAAGGGTTACAAGCAGCGTGTAGGTATCGCTCAGGCACTTCTCGGAGATCCTGAGATCATTATTCTCGACGAGCCTACGGTCGGCCTTGACCCCACCCAGCTCATAGAGATAAGAGAGCTTATCCATTCTCTCAAGGAGGACCATGCGGTCATTCTTTCAAGTCACATCATGGGTGAGATCACCGCTGTTTGTGATTACATTATAATTATTGCTCACGGCAGGATCGTTGCAAAAGGTACTCTTGAGGAGCTTGAAGGCTCTGCAAACTCCAACACGGTCACCATCGTATCAAGAGGAAGCAAGGATATTCTTGAAGCTGCCGTAAATTCTATCGACGGTGTCAAATACAGCCGTTTCTCCGAAGCAGGAACTTCCGTTAAAGCAGTTATTGAAACTGCCAAGGGCGTTGACCTTCGTGAAAAGCTGTTCTTTACGTATGCAGAGCTTGGTGCTCCCATTCTTGAAATGACAAGCTCCTCCGTAAATCTTGAGGATCTTTTCATCAAGCTCACAAACATTCCCGCACCTGAGGAAACTGAAGAAAAGCCGAAAAGAAAACAGATGAAGTACGTTCCCTCTCCTCTCGGCGAAGCATACATTAGTGATGATGACGAAGACAAGGATGACGAGGAAGACAGCGGCGAAGGCCCTGATGAAGAATATAATTCTCTTTTCAGCGATGATGAAGGAGGTAACGAATAATGAGTGCAATTTACAAAAAAGAAATAAAAAGCTCCCTCTGTAATATGACCGGGATCATATTTATAACATATATTCTCGTATTGTTCGGCCTTTACACCTTTGTCGTAAATTTTGTACAGGGTCTTGCAGAATTTGAATACACCGTTTCCGCTGTCGGTTTCATTTCACTTATCGCTCTTCCTCTGCTTACGATGAAGTCTTTTGCGGAAGAAAAAAGCACAAACACCGACCAGCTGCTCTATTCTCTCCCCATCAGCACAACTTCTGTGGTTATAGCAAAATTTCTTGCGATGGCATCCGTTTTTGCAATCCCCGTAATTTTTGTTGCATTCTATCCTTTTATACTTTCAATTTACGGAACAGTATATCTTAACACGGCTATTTCAACTCTTATCGCATACTTCTTCCTCGGCTGCTCTCTCATTTCCATCGGTATGTTTATCTCCTCTCTCACGGAAAGCACGGTCATTGCCGCCGTACTCAACATCGGCGCCATTATTCTTATTTATTTCACGGCATCGATCGCAGATATTTTATCAACAGAGGCATACGTTTCTCTTATTTGTATAATTGTCGTAGGTCTCATTATTGCTTACGTGGCATACAGACTCACAAAGAACTACATTGTCGGCATTTCCCTTGCAGTTCTTTTTACCGGAGGTGCAGCAATCGTTTACATCGCCGACTCCGCTTTATTTGAAGGCCTATTCCCCGATATTCTTGAGAGACTTGATGTGTTTTCAAAAACAAATGCCTTTGTAAACGGCATATTCGACGTACCTTCCATCATCTTCTACCTTAGCGTTACCGCATTCTTTATTTTCCTTACGGTACAGTCTATGGAAAAGAAGCGTTGGAATTGAGTAAAGGAGGTATAATAATATGAAATTCAGCAGAAAAACTCTGAAGGTCGGCTCCTTCACTCTCATTTCCGCAGCCGTTCTCCTTGCGGTCCTTATATTTATAAATCTGTTTGTTGCAGAGCTTCCCAGAAGCATGACCTACTTTGATACGACTCCCGGCAAGGTATACACGCTCAGCGAAGACAGTCACACGTTCCTTGAGGATCTGAGCTCTCCCGTTGAGATATACATGATCTCAGAAAGCGGCTCCGAAAGCTCTCAGTCAATTCAAATAACCGCTTTTATTGAAGAATACGTTCAGGCAAACGATAATATCACCTTTGAAACAGTTGACCCCATACTTCGCCCCGATTTTACCTCTGAGTATACAACAGATACACTCTCTCAGAACTCCGTTATCGTTGTAAGTGAAAACAGACACCGTATAATCGACGGCGGAAGCTGGTATATGTATGAAACGGATTACGGTACGTTTGATACATCCACCTATGAGCTGTACTACAACTACGGCTACGTTGACGGAACAGATCCTTTTATGTTCTACGGTGAAATGAACCTTACAGGTGCTCTCGACTACGTTACGAGTGCAGATATTCCCAAAGCATATATTCTTACCGGACACGGTGAAACTGAGATCACTTCCGAATTTTTAGCCGTTATCGACAGAGAAAACATTGAGTACGAAACGTTCTCACTTCTCACAGGCGACGGCTCAGTTCCCGAAGATGCAGACATTATCATAATAAACGTCCCCACCACCGATTTCATGGAAGCCGAAACGGAAGTGCTTCTTGAATATTTCAAAAACGGCGGCAACATTATCCTTACGACCGCTTACAGCTACTATTCAAACGAGCTGACCCCCAATCTTGCGTCAATGCTTTCAGGGATGGGACTTACCTCCACAGACGGTATTATCGTCGAAGGCAGTGCAAACAACTACTATCAGTATCCCACCTATCTTATTCCCAACACCGAAGCATCCTTACCTTTTTCACTTGAAAACCTCAGCGGCAAGCAGGTATTTCTGCCCTACGCTCACGGCATTCACAAGGCTGAGGGAACAGGAAACACCGTTTACGGAATTTTCTCCACAAGCGACAAGGCTTATCTGAAGCCTGACCCCAATGCCTCCGAATCCTTTGAAAAGGAAGACGGGGATATAGACGGTCCCTTCTATCTTGCGGCCTTTGCCTCTCCCGCCAATTCCGACGGTTCTTCCGGACTTATCTGGATATCCTCACCTCTCGTGTTCGATTACGGCTACGATCTGGGCGGAAACTCCGTATTCTTTGCGGAGACTCTTAAATGGATGTGCGAAAAGGAAACAGGCATTTCCATTTTAGGCGTAAATCTCAGCACAGACGCACTCAACGTTACTGCAGGTGCGGCATTCCTTTGGGGAGCTGTTCTTATGGCGATAATACCCTTAGCTGTTTTGGGAAGCGGCTTATACGTCTGGATAAAACGCCGCATAAGATAAACGGAGGAATAATTGTGACTGACAAAAAGAAAATCATTTCGGTAATTTCTCTCGTTATTGTTCTTTCACTTTTCGTCACAGCTTTCCTTGTCATGAAGAACTATAACGATAAAAATACGATAACCGAAGAGACAACAGACCAAACCACTACAATAAAAGTTACTGAGTATCTTTCAGACGACGTAAGTAAGCTGAAATATACTTACGAAGGCAAGGAATACTCTTTTATAAAAAACACAGACGGCACATGGTCTCTTGAAACCGACTCTCTCTTCCCCGTAAAGAAAACTACGGTGAACGTTATGGCAACTGCCATATCCTCAATTGAAGCGGAAAAGGCCGTTGAAAACGGTGAGACCGAGACCTTTGGCTTTGACGAACCGTCTCTCGTTGTAACCGGTGAGTTCTCCGACGGCTCGACGATAACTCTCACGTTCGGCAAGACCAATGCTTTCAATGACCTTGTTTACATGAAGAACAATACAGACGGAAAGATCTATATGGTAAAATCGACCGTTATGTCTTCTTTCAAGGTAAGCGAAACCGATCTTATCGAAACTGATTCTCTGCCCACAGACATTCAGGACGATTATATCAACTCCCTTACGGTCTCCGACGAAGTCGGTACTGTAAACGTTATAGATCCCGATATGGGAATGGCACTTTCGGAGGCCATGGATCTTTTCTACAAGCTTGAGTTCCCTGCGTCAAGATGTATATACACAACAGAGGAGGGCCTTGCAGATTACGGAATAGGTGAATCTGAGGCTTACGTTGAGCTTTCCTACCAGACACCCGAAACGGTTATTAACGAAGACGGAACATCCTCAAGTGCTTTGGCAGACACTTCCTTTAAAATAATCTTCGGAGACAGCTGGGTACGAACAGAAACTCTTGAAGACGAAAACGGTGAGCCTTACGTCGATGAGGTCATCTTCCACTACTATACAATTCCCGGCTCGACCATCGTATACAGTATCAACGATAACGATTACGAAAAGCTTATGGCTTACGCATATTTTGTTTATGACGAAGAAGCAGAAAACGATACTACAGCCGCAGAAGCAGAAAGCGAAAGCTGATTGAAAGGAAAAACAAATGATCTACGATAAAATAACAAACTTAGAGTTTTATGCTCCCTTTGACAAAAGATTTATTCTTATTTCGGAATGGTTGAAAGAAACCGACGTTGACACTCTCGAAGACGGCTCTTACGAGCTTGGCGAAGGTATTCTCGCCAACGTTTCCGAATATGAGCCTCTGAAAGAGGATATAAGCTTTGAGGGTCACAGAAAGTATGCTGACCTTCAGTATCTTCACAGAGGTGACGAAATAATCGACTGGGCACCCGTTGACGAGCCTGAGCTTTCCGAATACGTTGAGGAATACGATTTCCAAGGTTGCAGCGAATGCGGTAAAACAAAGCTTTCACTTACGGTTGACGAGGGCTGTTTTGCATATTTCGCTCCCTGCGATCTGCACCGTCCCGGTCTTTTCAGAAACGCCGACAAGGTTAAAAAAATAGTTTTCAAGCTTCCCGTTTAATTAAGAGTATAATAAAAAACATCTCCGAGCATTAATGCTTGGGGATGTTTTTTCTTTTAAGATATATAAATTTATTTACCTCTGCACCGAGCAGGATGATGAAGATGCAAAAATACAGCCAAAGCATCAGAAACACTACTGCGCCGAGGCTTCCGTATACATATGAAGATTTTGGGAAATATCGGATATAGAGAGAATAAAAATAGGAAAACATGACCCAGCCGACAGCAGATAAAAAAGCTCCGGGCAGCTGCATCGTATATTTTTTTGGACATTCCGAGGATGTGTTTTTTTCGTTTCTGAAAAACAGTCCTCCCTTTGCCACCACGTAATAAAGAAGTGAAAAATACACGGTAAGAAAAAGCAGAAACAGGCAGGCTTTAAAAATTCCGGTTTCACTTTGAACCACGTATACGCCCCGTTTTGAAAGAACGTCTCCAAAAGCAAAAAACAAAAGAGTCAGGATAATTATGGCTAAAAACATAAAAGTATATATGAGCGAACGGAATATACCCGAAATAAAAGTTCCCTTCACGGATACTTTATAAACCTCAGATACTCCTCTCGTTATTGCTCTCATCCCTCTTGCCGCACTCCAGAGTGCACCTACTGCGGCGGTTGACACCAACGGAATATCCGATCTTTCCATGGCCTGTGAAAAAATATATTCAAACACCTCCCCCGCCCCCTTCGGCACAACGTCGGTGAGCACAGGCATTATTTCAGACACAAGAAAGGGGGATACAAGCTTTGAGAGCATTATCAGCAGCATAATAAACGGAATGGCGGAAATACATATATAAAAAGCCGTCTGAGCCGCATATACTGTTATTCGGTCATCGTGAAGCGTATCTGTTATGAAACGGATCTTTCTGTAAAAAGGAGAAACTGCGACCACTTTACTTCTCATTTTTTCATCTCCTTTCCGAACAGCTCTCTCATATTATGCTCATTTATATTTTAAAATTACAATTTACAGTTAATAATCCTCCGTTATTGACTAAAATTATCTTTTCTGTTATACTGAAGCTGTAAAATCAATAAATTATGAGGTAATTATGTTTTATATAGGATGTCATCTTTCCGTCAGCGGCGGTTACGAGCACATGGGCAAGGAGGCTCTTTCCATCGGTGCAAACACTTTTCAGTATTTCACGAAAAATCCGAGAGGCTCCCGTTCAAAAGACCCGTCTCCCGAAGACGTTGCCGCACTTGTAAAGCTTCTTGAGGAAAACGGTTTTGCACCGCCTCTTGCACACGCCCCCTACACCTATAATCCTGCATCAAAGGATGAAAATATCAGACAGTATACAACAGAAGCCATGGCAAAGGAGCTTTCTTTCCTTGAAGCCATTCCCGACGCTCTTTATAATTTCCATCACGGTTGTCACGTAGGTCAGGGCATGGAGGTCGGTATTCAATATATTGCAGATCTTCTGAACACAATTTTAAAGCCCACTCAGACTACGACTGTCCTTCTCGAAACAATGGCGGGCAAGGGTACCGAAATAGGCTCACGCTTCGAGGAGCTCAGACAGATAATAGACCTTGTAAACGAAGACGTGCGTTCCAAGGTGGGCGTTTGTCTTGACACCTGTCACGTAAGCGATGCGGGGTACGATATTGCAAACGACCCCGACGGTGTCTTTGCCGAATTTGACCGAATAGTAGGTCTTGACAGGCTTAAAGCAATACACATAAACGATTCAAAAAACCCTCTCGGTGCTCACAAGGACAGACACGAAAAGATAGGCGAAGGCTATCTCGGCACGGATGCCTTTGAAAGAATAATCAACTGTGAAGCGGTAAAGCATCTTCCCTTCTATCTTGAGACCCCCAACGAGCTTGACGGTTATGCTAAAGAAATTGCACTTCTTAGATCACTGAGAAAAGAATAACTGCATAAAAACTCCCTGAACACCGTAAAAATGTTCGGGGAGTTTTTAATAACTCAATATAAAATTTCTGCAAGTGCACAGAACTGCTCTGCGGAAAGCTTTTCGCCTCTGACGTCTGCCCGTATTCCGAGCTGTTCAAGAGCCGCTTCCGTTTTGTCCTTGGGAAATTCCGAGGAGAGTGCATTCACAAGGGTCTTTCTTCTTTGGAGAAAAGCAAGAGAAATAAGCTTTTTAACTCTTTTTGCAAATTTCTCACATTCGCTCTTTTCAGAGGGTGCATTCTTCCACACGTCATAGATACCGTTTTCGTGGAGCGTTATCTGAACCACCGAAGAAGATACTTTGGGTGCGGGGATAAAGTTACCTGCACTTACGCTGAACAGCTTTTCCGCCGTTCCGTGAAGTGCCACAGAGGTGGAAAGTGAACCGTAATCGGAGCTGCCTGCTTTAGCACATATTCTGTCAGCAACCTCCGTCTGAACCATTATTGTAATGCTTCTGAAACGTGATGCACCGGACAGCTCATAGCTTTCAAGAAGCTTCATGAGAACAGGTGTAGTTACGTAATAGGGCAGATTTGCACATACACAGACGGGCATATCGCCCACGTATTCATTAAGGAGAGCCTCTGTATCAACGTTCATAAAATCCTCGTTTATGACGCTGACGTTATCACATTCGGACAAGGTCTCCTCCAACAAAGGAATAAGGCCTTTATCTATTTCAACGGCAACGACCTTTTCAAAATATGAAGAAAGCTCCACCGTCATAGAGCCCACGCCGGGACCTATTTCAAGAGCTGCAACGCCTTCTTCAAAGCCGCCGTAGCCGTCAAATCCCACGTCGGCACCTGCCGCCGCACTTCCTGCTATTCTTTCGGGGATTGCACTGTTTATAAGAAAATTCTGACCGTAGCCTTTCTTAAATGAAAGACCGTATTTTTCCATCAGCTCTCTTACCGTTTTGGGATTGCAAAGATTCATTGACATCTCCTGTGAAAAACTGTGTTCTGAAGGCAACGTCTGTAAAGCGATGATCAGATGACCGTCATTTTATAAGACGTTTCAAAATATTCTCCCGGCTGTACCGTCTTTGCGTACTTTTTACTTTCAAGCTCAGGAGTTTCGTTGGTTGCTGCGGGAAGTCCGCACCAGGGCACAAGACAGATAAACGGAGACTCCTTCTTAATGGGGGTCCAGATACCCAAAGCATCAAATCGGTCAAAGTCAAATCTGATGCCGTGTCCTGTATTTCTGTTTACCATACGAACGCTTTTTACTTTGAGATCTTCGATAATGAGAGCATCGTTATCGTAGTCGCTGTATCTCAGAGGAAGCTCATTATTCTTTACAAGGTCGAGCTTGGGAATGTCGGGACACATATATCCTGTTCCCTCCTGTGTTACGGACATTACGGCACCCTCGTAATCATCAAAATAAAGGCTGTAATCCTCGAAGCTTTCACCGTCGTATATGGGACAGTTGAAGCCGGGATGTCCGCCGATTGAAAAGGTCATAGCCTTTTCACCTGTATTGATAACTCTGTATGTAGTTTCAAAGCCGTCTTCGGTTACCTCATGTGTAATTCTGAGGCAGAAGGGGTAAGGATAGCTTTTAAGAAGCTCTTCGTTCTCAACAAGCTCAAACACCACCTTGGAGGGTGTGATCTCTACAGGGGTAAACTCACATTTTCTTGCAAGACCGTGTTTGGGCATGGGATATTCTACACCGTCTGCAATTATTTTTCCGTCCTTGGGTGAGCAAAGAACGGGGAAAAGAACGGGGGCTCTTCCTGACCAATGCTCAGGCAGACCGTACCAACAAAACTCTGTTCCGTCTTTTTCAAAAGAAATAAGCTCAGCTCCCACAGACGTGCAGATAGCTGTCGCTTCATTTTTAGAAATAGTAAAATTCATAATTACTCCCAAATAATTATTCTTTATTCTCCGACTCTGAGTTGCAGAGTCGGAGTCATTTTCATTTTATACTTATTTTTTATTAAAATGCGATCTTTTCAGCAAGATATGCTTCAAGCTCACCGATGGGCAGACGTATCTGCTCCATAGAGTCTCTTTCTCTTACTGTTACACAGCCGTCTTCAACGGAGTCGAAGTCGTATGTGATGCAGTAGGGTGTACCGATCTCGTCCTGACGGCGATAACGCTTACCGATAGAGCCTGTTTCGTCAAAGTCAACGGGGAAGCTCTTGGAAAGCTGTGTAAATACTTCGTCAGCCTGCTCGGACAGCTTCTTTGAAAGAGGAAGAACTGCTGCCTTGAAGGGTGCAAGTGCGGGATGGAGTCTGAGAACTACACGTGTATCGTTCTTTTCGGGGTCAACAACTTCTTCATCATATGCATCTATGAGGAATGCGAGAGCCACACGGTCAGCACCGAGAGAGGGCTCGATTACATAGGGAACGTACTTTTCGTTTGTTTCAGGATCAAAATATTCCATGGGCTTACCGCTGTGATTTGCGTGCTCTGTAAGGT
>JAZSLF010000160.1:0-2408 GCA_045535205.1 Eubacteriales bacterium | reverse complement strand
CTGATCGTCATCATCAAGAGCCATTCTTGTAACATAGCCTTCTGCCATTTCAAGATATCTTACACCCTTAAGGTTTGTACCGTACATTGTACCAACCTGAGAGCGAAGACCTTTACCGAGGTCTTCAAGACCTGCACCAACTGAAAGGCCATCTTCTGAGAATGCAGACTGAGAACGACCGTATACAATCTGAAGGAAGAGCTCACGCATAGCTGTGTTGATAGCGTCACAAACAAGGTCTGTGTTGAGAGCCTCAAGGAGAGTCTTTCCGGGAAGAATTTCAGCAGCCATAGCAGCAGAATGAGTCATACCGGAACAGCCGATAGTTTCAACAAGAGCCTCTTCGATGATACCGTCCTTAACGTTGAGGGACAGCTTGCAAGCTCCCTGCTGAGGTGCACACCAACCCACACCGTGAGTGTATGCAGAAATGTCTGTGATCTGTTTTGCCTGAACCCATTTGCCTTCTTCGGGAATGGGAGCGGGACCGTGGTCGGGACCCTTAGCAACGCAGCACATGTTTTCAACTTCTTTTGAATAAACTAAGCTCATTGGTTTAGTCTCCTTTTATTTGAATTGGTAATTTAAAAACATCACACCGATTGTTATTATACTATAAAAAATAATGCAAATCAACACAGATTTATTAAAAAACAATAGTTTTTTACACATTTTTCCTCTAAATGAAGGCTTTTTATGCGAAAAACAGGTCTTTTGTAAGCAAGAATAAAATTTTCCCGCCTGTAAATAATAAGGAAAAGAACTCTAAAAGGCGGTTGTTTACTTATATGGAAGAAAACAAAAAGGATATATTGAACGAAAAGAACGAAAACAATAAGGAGGCACAGGGCGAAGCGGCTCTGCCCTCCGATATGGATGACGTTTTTAAAAGCGGAAGCGTTACGGCGGTGGGCGGCGGCCGTTCCATTCACTGCCTGACCATTATCGGTCAGATAGAGGGTCACTACCTTTTGGGCGAGGGTCAGAAGGCGACGAAGTATGAGCACATCATTCCTCAGCTTGTCGCCATTGAGCAAAGTGACGAGATCGACGGTATGCTGATGATACTCAATACCATGGGCGGTGACGTGGAGGCAGGACTTGCTATTGCGGAAATGGTGGCGAGTATGTCAAAGCCTACGGTCTCCCTCGTGCTTGGCGGCGGCCACTCCATCGGTGTGCCCCTTGCCGTCTCCGCAAAGCGTTCCTTTATAGTGCCCTCGGCAACCATGACAATTCATCCTGTCAGAATGAGTGGTACTGTTGTGGGCGTTCCTCAGACCTACTACTACTTTGAACGTATGCAGGACAGAATAATTAAATTCGTAACAGACCATTCCGGGATAACCGACACCAATTTCCGCACCATGCTTATGCGTACCGATCAGATAGCCACCGACGTGGGCTCTCTCATTGACGGTAAAGAAGCCGTTTCCTGCGGTCTTATCGACCGTGTGGGCGGTGTGAGCGAGGCCCTCACAAGCTTCGGTGAGTTTTTTTAGGGGGAAACTTTTGAAAAAGCTTCCCCCTAAGAGTGTAGACAAAGTCTACACTCTGACCCAGACTGAGAGAAACGAAGGTAGATTTGGCGATTTTTTCCTCGTCGGCGTAGTAATCTACGGTAGAGGGAAAAACTCGCCAAAAGCAGATGTGGCGGGCTTTTGCCCGCTTTTTCAATGTCAGATAGTTTCATCAAGAAAAGTTTGTTTTATAAAAGTTTTCTCACTCACATCTGCGTTATACCGAGTTTGTCTTCAGTCTGAGGGACTGCAAAAAAACTGCAGTCTTTATACCGCCTATTGTATATGCACTCTTGGAATGAATAAAAATGCATAATCATTCATTGAAAATGTATATTTCGGGATTTTGTTCGACCGTGTTTGTAAAATATTTGATTTTTCTGCTTTTTCTTATAATTCTTATAATAAATATGGAAATAGCTATTGACAAACATGAAAAACAGTCGTATAATTATTCCTGCAATCAAGCAAATTATGTATATTTACTCACGAAAGAGGCACATATAATGAATAAAGAAAACATCAAAAAAGTAGTACTTGCATATTCCGGCGGTCTTGATACTTCCATTATCATTCCCTCGCTCAAGGAAAACTATTATCACAGTGAAGTAATTGCTGTTTCCGGTAACGTTGGTCAGGCTGATGAGCTTGAAGGTCTTGAAGAAAAGGCACTCAAAACAGGCGCTTCCAAGCTGTACGTTGAAGACCTTACTGACGAATTTGTTGAAGACTTTATCATTCCCTCCGTTCAGGCAGGCGCAAAGTATGAAGATTATCTTCTCGGTACTGCTTTCGCCCGTCCCGTTATCGCAAAGAGACTTGCTGAAATTGCTATCGCAGAAGGCGCTGATGCTATCTGTCACGGTTGTACCGGTAAGGGTAACGACC
>JAZSLF010000024.1:0-26326 GCA_045535205.1 Eubacteriales bacterium | reverse complement strand
CCCGAAATCTCTATGCCGCTTGGAGCACGGCGAGATTTCGACCGCTACGGAGTTCGTCCTGCCCCTGTATCCGCCACCGGCGGCGGGGCAGGGCGAACCCCAACGAGCAACGCCCGTCGGGCTCATAACCGTTTCGGAGGTCGGGTTCAAGCCCCGACCAAAACGAAAAAAGACACCCGATTGGGTGTCTTTCGTTTTGGTTGCGGGGGAAGGACTTGAACCAACGACCTCCGGGTTATGAGCCCGACGAGCTACCAACTGCTCTACCCCGCGATATTAACTTAATGGTGCCGGAGACCGGGCTTGAACCGGTACGTAACTCACGTTACACGGGATTTTAAGTCCCGGGCGTCTGCCAATTCCGCCACTCCGGCATGCCACTCCGTACCTTTAAGGCTCATATAGTATATCATATTAATTCGGGAATGTCAAGACCTTTTTGGGCATATATTGATAAATCGTTCTACAAAAAAGCTTAGGCTTTTTATTCTGTTTTTGTTGAAAATGGCATTTTTAACTGATAACGGCGGACTTTTGGTCCGCCGTTATATATAGGACACAAATTACAAGTTAGCTTCGCTGACTTGGGTTTCCCTTTAGCTTTTGGGAAATTCGGAAATAATACCTGCCAGATACTTTCTGATGAAAAGCACGTCGGAAATCGTAATTCTGCCGTCTCCGTTTACATCGGCGGCACTTTGGTCAATGCTGTCTTCACCGATAATTCCTGCAAGGTATTTTCTTGTCAGGAGAACATCGGAAATCGTTACTCTGCCGTCTCCGTTCGCATCGCCGTAAATCGTGTGTTCGACCGTGAAGTCTACCTTTGTATCATTGTCGCTTTCGTAAAGATCAAACTTCTCAATGAGCACATAATATGTTTCTCCTTCGAGACATTCAAAGGTAAGCTCGGCTTTGGTTGAACCGTTTAAGATGTGCTCCGTTGCAACAAGGTCTTCGATGATATAACCGCTTTCGTTGTAAATTGCAATTATGGAATAGCCTTCACCGTCGGAGGTGAAATGATACTCTCCGTCATCCCAGGGGGTGAACGTATATACTGTTATTTGAGGAAGGCCTAAATCCACCGTCATTTCGGTATTTTCAGCTATCGTTCCGAGAGAATATTCGCTTATGCTTTTATAGTCTTCGGAATAATAAATGCAGTAATTATTACCGGCGTAACAGAGCATATAATCAGACGAAACAGTAAGTGCGATAATTGTATTGTTGAACACGCCGATTCCGTCTTCAAAAGTATCGCTGTAGGTCCACGTGTCAACGGAGTTGTCGGACCAATATATATCGACGGTAAGTCCCGAAAGGTCGAGACTGTATATATCAATGCCGTAATCGTAAACGTAGGTCATTTTGGCGGGAGGTGTGATTATATCGACTCCGACAACGGAGCGTTCAAGCTTTGTGTAGTAGACAGCTTCAGATGTTACGCTGTAAGCATTGTTGCAGACTGCATAGAAATAGTTGTCTTTTTCTGCATCGTAATCTTCATATAGGAACAGTGCTGTGCCCGCATCGGAGCTTTGGAAGTTTTCAACGTCTACGGTTTTTGTGCTTCCGTCCGAAAGCGTGAGCTTTACTGTAAGACCGTCTTCAAGAAGGGAAGTAGTTCCCGTATCTGTGTAATAGAATGCACCTTCGGCTTTTGTGATAATGTCAATATCTCTCAGAGTCACCGCTGAAACGGTGTAGGTGTATGAGCCGATAAGCATTTTTCCGTAATACACCTCAACTGTGTGGTCGCCGATACCCCAATGGTCAGTTTCCTGATCTGTGCTTACTGTCAGTTTAAGCATGACAGAGAGCTTATCGGATATTACGGTTTCAGTTCCGTCATCGCTTTTCAGTACAACTTCAATTCCGACAAGTGACGTGTCGTAAAGAAAATATTCGTTGTATTCGGAGTCATAAGCGAAGGCCCCGTTGCCTTCAAAGAGACTTTCGGTTATGTCGGGAGCTTTCGTTATCTCTGCGCTGACGTAAGGATTTTTCATCAGTTCAAAGATAATTGTTGCAGAAAGGCCCTGATAAGAGAAGGTTACGGAATGGGAGCCTATCTGCCAAGGTGTTTTAAACTGGGAGCTGAGATCGTTTTCAAGCATGAGGAAGAAAAGGGGATCCTCGTTGTATGAGATGGTTTGAACGGTATCGTCTTCGTAAGTAACGATTGCCGTCGCATTTACAAAAGAAGGTGAATATACGTAGCCTTCGACGTATTCGTCTTTTTCCTCATCATAATATGCTGTGTTAATGCAGTCAATGTCTTCGTAAAGGATTTTACTGCTTTCGGGAAATGAAAGCTCAAAGCTTTTGACAGCTTTTGTGTTTATAACAGCTTCCGTTTCGTCTGTAACTCCTTCCAAAGAAGCCTTAATGATGGAGTCCTCCGGATAGAATTCAATGTAAAGGGGGAGGCCGTCAACCTCAGTTTCAAATGTATTTTCCGTAAACGTTACTGTTTTTGAGGGCAGGGAAGGGTCAAGATAGTTTATCTGAACCGTTATTCCTTCATATATCATTTCCACGTTGCCGTAAACATCGCTGTAAAGCTCCGGAGTGCTTATTATCTCAATGCTTTCAATAGCTTTTTCTCTGAAAACGATGTCCCAGCTTCCGAGTATTCCGTAGTATTCGTATATTTCAAAGGTATAAGTGCTTCCGGGATAGAATTCACCGCAGTAGAAAAAGTTGAAGCCCATACCTTCATCGTCAGCGGAGTCTACGTACTCTCCGTTGCAATAAATGTCCATCGAAGGATCGGTATCTTCGTCATAGGTTTTTGAATACAGAACTGCCGTTACTTGCTCTGTCGGTGTGAATGTGTAAGAGAGAGTTCCTCCGGTATAATTGCAGATAAGCTCGCTTCCGAGAGTGAGAACATTGTCTTGGGCACTTACCGTTGAAATTGGGAAAGTGCAGAAAAGCATCATTATAACAAGGAGTACGGATATTATTTTTTTCATAGCATGATCCTTTCTGTAGGTGCGGTTTTGTAGCAGCAATACTAATGCGGTAAGTTGATGTTTTTCGCAAGGTTTTGACAGGGGGAATGTAAGGGGTGGTATAGACCACCCCAAAAATGTGTTATCTGATGCTTCTGTAGAGAGGGCCGTATGCTGCGCAAGCTCGGAAGTCCTGACCTTCCTTGTCCATGCCGAAAGCATTGAAGGAAGCGGGACGGAAGATGTCTTCTTCTGGAACGTTATGGAGCGCAACGGGGATACGGAGCATTGAGCAGAGGGTAATAAGGTCAGCACCGATGTGACCGTAGCTTATGGCACCGTGGTTTGCACCCCAATTGTTCATAAGGTCATAAGCACTCTTGAATGCACCCTTGCCTGTAAGTCTGGGAGCAAACCATGTGCAAGGCCATGTATAGTCAGTTCTCTTCCAAAGAACGTCTGTTACCTCGTCGGGCAGAGCAACTGTCCAGCCTTCAGCGATCTGGAGCATCGGACCGAGTCCCTTTACGAGATTGAGTCTTATCATTGTAACGGGCATTTCTGCCTTTGTAACAAATCTTGAGGAGTAGCCGCCGCCTCTGAAATAGCCGATGTCAGCATAGTTCCATGTGGTAGCATTCATAATGTTCTTCTGATCTTCGGGTGTAACCTCCCACCACTTTTTCATAGAGGGTGTTCCGTCAGCTTCGATAGCTTCGCCGCAAGCGTCGAGACAAGCCGCACCGGAGTTGATAAGGTGGATAATACCGTCACTTTCCTTTGCCTTGCCTTCGAGCTCGTAGCCCGCCGCCTTCTTGACAGCTTCGGGACTCCAGTACGTACGAACGTCAGCGAAGATCTGTGCTCTGTTTGTGAGCAGCTTCATAAAGAGCATTCCGAGACCGTTGAGAACGTCATTCTCTGTTGCGAGAATGTAAGGCTCACGTGCACCGTTCCAGTCAAATGATGTGTTGAGCATGGATTCGGGAAAGTCGCAGTTGGGATAAAAGTCTGTCCACTGTCTCTGACCCTGGAAGCCTGCCGCAATTGCATTGTGACCGACCATTTCTTCTTCACAGCCTTCGGGAAGGTTCTTGTTACCGTTCATGAGATCCTTGATGATGATCATCATCTTTACAACGAATTCCCAGTCAGCATCCTTATGTTCACGGGTTCTCTGGAGAAAGTCGGGGTTTTTGTCGAAGCCTTCGATACAGTTTTCCTTTACCCATGCCATAGCTTTTTCAAATTCAGCCTTGTCATAGATTTCTTCAGTCATTCGTCTGATTATTTCAACTTCATCAACAGATTCAACTCTCATTCCGAGATAGTCTTCGATGAATTCGGGATCTATAATGGAACCGCCGATACCCATGCAGATAGAGCCTATCTGGAGATATGACTTGCCTCTCATGGTTGCAGCCGCAACTGCTGCTCTGCCGAAGCGCAGGAGCTTTTCTTTTACATCTTCGGGAATACTTGTGTCATCAGCGTTCTGAACGTCGTGTCCGTAAATACCGAATGCGGGAAGCCCCTTCTGTGCATGGGTTGCGAGAACGGATGCAAGGGAAACCGCACCGGGACGTTCTGTTCCGTTGAAGCCCCATACAGCCTTTATCGTCGTGGGATCCATATCCATTGTTTCGGCACCGTAGCACCAGCAGGGAGTAACCGTAAGAGTTACGGCAACGCCTTCCTTCTTGAACTTTTCAGCACAGGCAGCTGCTTCTCCTACTCTGCCTATTGTAGTATCTGCGATAACAACACGAACGGGCTCGCCGTTGGAGTAGCAAAGGTTTTCTTCAAAGAGCTTTGCGGCACTCTTTGCCATATTCATTGTCTGTTCTTCAAGGGATTCACGAACCTTGAGAGCTCCCCTTCTTCCGTCGATGGTGGGACGGATACCGATTGCGGGATAATCGCCTACAAATCTGTTTTCTGCCATTGTTTGTTTCTCCTTAAATATATAGATGAATTAATTTATGATTTATTTGCTTCTTGCAAGTAATCTTGCCGCAACGGGACGGTGCACTTCAAGAGCACCCTTGGGGCAAAACTCCTGACAGCAGAAGCAACGAATACATTTTGAACGGTCGATGACCGGCTTTTTGTTTTTCATGGTAATTGCGTTTGCAGGACAGATCCTTTTGCATTTTTCACAACCTACGCAGCCTTTTTTCAGAACGGGTCTTGTACACAGGGCGGCTTTTGCAATTTTGTTGAACAGCTTGCTGTTCATTCCGACAAGTCCCGTGAAAAATTCTATGTCGTTGGGGCGGTCGATGTTTTTATAATCATTTATCCGAACGTCCTTGCCGTCGCCGAGAACGAGAATTTCTTCCGGCGGGTTTCCGAGACCTCTTTCAATAGCGACCTGACAGGTGGGGACTTTATCGGGCGTAAGTCCGATTATTCCCGCACATACCGTGTCAAGATCGTAAACGGAGGCAGAAGCCGCTAAAATGCCTATCTCTCTCGGAGTACCCATAGTGGGCCCGTTTCCCTCCATTCCTATGACTCCGTCAATGATATTCAGTTGAGGCTTGAAAAACTCGTCAATATCAATGAGCATTGAAGCAAAATCTCTGCTGTTTGAAAAACGGTAATGGTATTCGGGCTTTTCCGTACCCGGAATTGCACCGAACATATTCTTGACCGCCGCCGACATTCCCATCATTCCGTGGGTCTTCAGCTTGGCAAAATTAATTATCACGTCAGCTTCCTTCAGCCATGCGGTATAATCAAAGGTGTGCATCACGTCAGCATCTTTGAAGTCTTCACATTTTTCGACTTTAAAATTTGAGTTTACGCTGCCTCCCGCCTCGGTAATTTTATTCATTTCCGTGGCAGCATAGACACCTTTCATATAAATTGCATTGAAAGGACCGCCGGGAGAGTCGCCTACGGTGACCTTGGCACCCTTTTGACTAAGCCTGCGGCATAGCTCAAGTACCAGCGACGGATGGGTCGTTGCCGCTTTTTCGGGCTTTATGGCGGTGACTAAGTTGGCTTTTATTGCCACCTTCATTCCCGCTTTTATGAAATCAAGGTTTCCGATAGGGGCGAGAAGCCTGTCGAATGCCGAAGCGACCTCGTCTTTTTCATAGCTTTTACACTTTACGACGGAAACCGTGCTTTTTGTGGAGTTCATTATAAATCAAGCTCACTTACTTAAATCGTTTTATCAATTGTACCATATTTTCAACACAATTTCAACTGTCCGAGTGTATATTTTGTTTAAAATGACCATAAAAATATCTTATTATAAAAACAAAGAAAAAAACAGGATTTTTTGCTTTTAAAGGTTGATTTTTCTGAATAATGGAGTTAAAATATATAAGATGTATAATTGAAAAATACGGAGGATATTATGGCACTCGTTACCACCACCGAAATGTTTAAAAAGGCATACGAAGGAGGCTACGCTATCGGAGCCTTCAACATCAACAATATGGAGATCATTCAGGCAATAACGGAAGCGGCTTCAGAAGCAAAGAGCCCTGTTATTCTTCAGGTTTCCGCAGGTGCACGTAAATATGCGAAGCACGCATACCTCATGGCACTTGCAAAGGCAGCGGCAGAGGATTGTGACGTTGACTTTGCTCTCCACCTTGACCACGGTGCAGATTTTGAAATTTGCAAGAGCTGTATTGACGGCGGCTTCTCCTCCGTTATGATAGACGGTTCAAAGTATTCCTTTGAAGAAAACATCGCACTCACAAAGAAGGTAGTTGACTACGCTCACGAAAGAGGAGTAGTTGTAGAAGGCGAACTCGGTAAGCTTGTAGGTATCGGAAACGGCATGAGCGACGATGATATGTACACAAATCCCGACGAGGTTGAAGAATTTGTTGCAAGAACAGGCGTTGACTCCCTTGCAATCGCCATCGGCACAAGTCACGGCGCATTTAAGTTCTCCGGTGAACCCAGACTCCGTTTTGATATTCTTGAAGGGATCATGAAGAGAGTTCCCGGTTTCCCCATCGTTCTTCACGGCGCATCTTCCGTTATCCCTGAGCTTATCGATGAGATCAACGCTTGCGGCGGCAACCTTTCGGGTGCCAAGGGTGTTCCCGAAGAACTGCTCAGACAGGCTGCCCGTCTTGCAGTATGCAAGATCAATATCGACTCCGACATACGTCTTGCTATGACGGCGGGTGTGAGACGTGTTATTGCAGGTCAGCCCGAAGCTTTTGACCCCAGACAGTACCTCACGGTAGGCAGAGACGAAGTAAAGAAGATGGTTCTTCATAAGATCTATAACGTTCTCGGAAGCGCAAATACTCTTTAAACGAATAATTTTCAGGAGGAACTTTTTAGTTCCTCCGCTGTATTAATTGATATAGATCAGGTGAATTATGAAACATACAGAATCTTATAAGGTGAACGTTCACGATACCGATTTCAACGGCTTTATGACTCCTACGGGGTATCTCAGATATATGCAGGATGCCTCCAACTGTCACATGGAGGCAGTCGGTCCATCTTACGATGAGCTTCTTGAAAAGCACCTTTCTTTTATTCTCAGCCGTCAGAAGCTTCAGGTCTACGAGCCTGTTTTTTCTCACGATGAAATAAAAGTATCAACATGGGCAACGATCAGCCACGGGGTAACCTTTGAAAGATGCTACAGTATTGAAAAAGAGGGCAGAGTGGTGGCTGAGGTGTGCTCTGTCTGGGCACTTCTCAACACGGAAACGGGCAGACTTTGCCGTGCATCAGACTCAGGTATAAACTACGGCTCAGATGAGGCGATAGCCATGGAAATGCCCCGCCGTCTTGCAGTTCCGGAAAATCTTGAAAAGCTCGGTGAGAGGGTTGTTTCCTACACCGATACGGACAAGAATATGCACATGAACAATACAAAATATGCGGATCTTGCCTGGGGCTTCATGAAAGGCTTTGAAAACAAAAGGGTAAAGACTCTTGACATTATGTACGTGGGAGAAGCACCTCTCGGTGAAAAGCTTGAAGTGTTCGGTGCTGAAAGCGGCGACGGTTATTTCATAAAGACGGTACGAAATGACGGCAAGACCAACGTTCAGGTATATATTGAAGGTTATGATCTTTGAGGATAAATGATGATGAAAGCACTTAAATATACAGCATTTATTATAGCGGCTGTTTTCATGCTTTTTCTTGTTTCCTGCAAAGGAAATAACAGCGTGATAGGTCTTTGGGAAACGTCGGGTCAGCTTGACGGCGAGGAAATAATTCTTTCCTATGAATTCCGTGAGGATAATACCGGTTGCCGCAGTGCAGAGGGCTTTTCCTCAGACAGCTTTACATACGAGCTTTCCGAAAATGCAGGAGAGCTTCTTATAACGGTCGGAAGCATTACCGAAACGGTGGAATACTCCCTCGATAAAGATGTTCTGACTTTGAATATTGACGGACAGAACATCATTTTTTACCGTGCTAAGTAAAATATAAAAGAGGATGCAAAAAACTTGTTGGTTTTCGGCATCCTCTTGTTTTTTATTCTATTACGTTCCTGTTTTGAAGCTCATTCAATGCTTCTTCTGTCAGAATTTCTTTAGTTTTTGTTTCTCCGCTTTCGGTGTCTCCGTAGATGCGGATGGCATTTTCGTATCTTCTGAGCCACGTGAGCTGACGCTTTGCGTAATTTCTGCTTGACTGCTTTATGAGGTCAACAACATCGCCAATAGAGCATTCACCTTTAAAATAGGGAATAAACTCCTTGTAGCCGATGGCCTGTGCGGCACAGTAGCCGACTTCAAGACAGCCTTTTTCATAAAGCTCTCTCGCTTCTTTTTCAAGCCCCTTTTCCATCATTATATCAACTCGTCTGTTAATTCTGTCATAAAGGATTTCTCTGTTGTGATAGTCGATAGTTATTATGTGAGCTTTGTAAGGAGGCTCTTTTTCTTTGGATAAAATATCCCACTCCGTTTTTGTTTTGCCCGTCGTCTTATATATCTCAATGGCTCTTACCACTCTTTTGACGTTGTTTTCATGAATGGACTCTGCTGCCGCAGGATCAAATTCACGAAGCATTTCGTGAAGGGCAGAATTTCCCTTTTCCTTTGCATAAGCCTCAAGCTCGTCTCTCAGCTTTTCGTCTTTTGATGCATCTGAGAGGGAGGAAACGGTCGTCAGAGTATCAAGGTACAAAAAAGTACCTCCGCACATGACAGGCATCTTTCCCTTTTCGATTATGCCGTCAATTATCTTTCCCGCACGCTCTGCATAGTCTCCTGCTGAAAATTCCTCGTCTGGTTCGATAATGTCAAGCATATGATGTACGATGCCGCATTTTTCGGCCTCGTCGGGCTTTGCCGTTCCCACATTCATGCCCTTGTATATCTGCATGGAGTCGCATGAGATGATTTCTGTATTCAGTTGTTTTGCAAGCTCTACCGAAAGGGAAGTCTTGCCCGATGCGGTAGCTCCCGTGACCGCTATAAATTCTTTCATTTACGCCTCCCATGCATATATTAGGCACATGCATAACACAATTATACATACGTCTAATATAAATACGCAGTTTCTTTTTGCAAAGCAAAAAGCTTCATTTTCTCTTATCTTTTCTCTCTTATCTCTTATCTGCTGATAGTATAAATCTTTTATACAATCAGCATCGCATCTCCGAAGGAGAAAAAGCGGTATTTATTTTCAACTGCCGTTTTGTAAGCATCAAGCATACTTTCTCTGTTATAGAATGCACTTACAAGCATAAGCAGAGTGCTTTCGGGCAGATGGAAATTCGTTATAAGAGCATCTGTCATTTTGAAGGTGTAGCCGGGATAGATGAAAATTCCCGTGTCACCGCTGACGGCATGGAGAATGCCGTTTTCATCGGAAGCACTTTCAAGAGTACGGCAGGAGGTCGTTCCGACCGCAATAACTCTGCCTCCGTTTTTTCTTCTTTCGTTGATTATTTCGGCCGCTTCTTCTGTTACTTCAATGTACTCTGCGTGCATTTCGTGGTCTGCAATTCTTTCTTCCTTTACGGGACGGAACGTTCCGAGACCAACGTGGAGAAGAACGGGAACTACGGCAACTCCCATGTCTTTTATCTTATCAAGAAGCTCGTTTGTGAAATGGAGTCCCGCCGTGGGTGCGGCAGAGGAGCCTTCGCACCTTGAATAAACTGTCTGATAACGCTCCTTGTTTTCAAGCTTTTCGGTGATATAAGGGGGCAGAGGCATTGAACCCAGCTCATGAAGGGCGCTGTATACGCTGTCAAAGCGTGAGCTGTCGGCAAAAAGCTTCACCTTTCTTATACCGCCTTCGGACTTGATCTCAAGAACCTTGCCCGTGAGAATCCCGTTTCCGAATGAAAGGGTGTCGCCTGTCTTTGCACGCTTGCCGGGCCCTGCAAGAGCCTCCCATACGTCGTTTTCAAGCTGCTTGAGAAGAAGCAGCTCCACGGGGGCATCGCTTCCCGTTTCAACGGAAGCTCCGTTTTCGTTTCTGTGGCTTCTGACTCCGATAATTCTTGCAGGAATAACTCTTGTATCATTTATAACGAGAACGTCTCCGGGTCTTAAATAATCAGTTATGTCGGAAAACACCTTGTGGGCTACAGTTCCTTTTTGGCGGTCGATGACCATAAGACGAGAGGAGTCTCTTTTTTCAAGGGGAGTCTGTGCAATTCTTTCCTTGGGCAGATCGTAATAAAAATCCTTCAGGGTAAGATCTGTTTTGGTAAGCTCGTTTTTTATCATAAACCTATCCTCGTATTAAATACGCCCAATTGACTTGGGCGTATTATTTTACACATTATATATCAAATTCTGCAAGAAGCTTTTCAACAAGTGCCTTGATCTCGTCTGCCGCATTTTCAATGGCAAATTCAGTTTTCAGACTCTTGTCTCTGAGGGAAACTTCTACAACGCCCTTTTCACAGGTCTTGGGACTTACAACTGCACGAACGGGAACACCGAAAAGATCGGCATCTGCGAACATGGAGCCGGGACGGATGTCTCTGTCATCGTAGAGAACCTCTACACCTGCGTTTTTAAGGTCTTCATAAAGCTTGAGTGCTGTACCGTTTACTGCTTCGTCTGTGCATCTGAGGTTGCATACTTCAACATGCCAGGGAGCGATTGAAATGGGCCAGATAGGGCCGTAGTTGTCACAGCTTTCCTGACAAACGGAAGCCATAAGTCTGCCGACACCGATGCCGTAGCAGCCCATTATGGGATTCTTTGCTTCGCCGTCTTTGTCAAGGTAAGTCATTTCCATTGATTTGGTATACTTTGTTCCGAGCTGGAAGATGTTACCTACTTCAATACCCTTCTTTATTGTAATAGCTGGCTTCTTACAAATGGGACAGATAGCGCCTTCGTATATCTTAGCTACGTCAACGAAGCTTACTTCGCCGAGATCACGCTCAATATTGAGGCCTGTGTAGTGGTAGTCAGCTTCGTTTGCACCGCAAACGAAGGAGTTTATTCCCTCAAGGGACTTATCATAAACGACGGTGCAGTTTTCCGTAATTCCTTTAGGGCCGATAAAGCCTGCAACTATGCCGCTTTCCTCTGTGATAACCGTTGCGGGATGAATTTCTTCGCCGAGGAGGTTACGAAGCTTTGTTTCGTTGACTTCAATGTCGCCTCTCACAAAAATAATAATGTAGGAATCATCCTTGTTTCTCTGGTAAACAACAGCCTTCATAAGCTTCTTTTCATCGATCTTCAGAAGCTTTGAAAGGTCTTCAATGGTCTTCGTTTCGGGAGTGTGTACTTTTTCAAGGTCAGAGATCTCACCGGCTTCGTTGATAACCGTAAGGTCTGCAACCTCCATGTTGGCTCTGAAGCCGCATTCGTTACAGATGGCAATAGTATCCTCGCCTATCTCTGTGAGAAGCATAAATTCGTGGGAAATGCTTCCGCCCATCATACCTGAGTCGGACTTTACCGCAACAACATTTTTGGCGCCTGCTCTCTTGTAAATTCTTTCATAAGCTTCATAAGCTCTGTCGTAGTAAGCTTCAAGATCCTCCTGTGAGGTGTGGAAGGAGTAAGCATCCTTCATGGTGAACTCACGAACTCTGATAAGACCGCCTCTTGCACGGGGCTCGTCACGGAATTTTGTCTGGATCTGGTATATCATGAAAGGATACTGTGTGTAAGAGCTTGCTGTGTTTCTTGCAAGATGAACAGCAGCTTCTTCGTGGGTCATACCGAGAACCATCTTATTTCCGCTTCTGTCGGTAAAACGTGCCATTTCAGAGCCGATTGCGGTATATCTGCCCGATTCTTCCCAAAGAGAAGCGGGCATAACAACGGGGAACATGACCTCCTGACCGTCAATTCTGTCCATTTCCTCTCTGATGATAGCTTCAATTTTCTTAGCTATTCTCTTGGCGGGAGTAAAGAGAGAATAAATACCGTTGCTCATATATTTCATGTATCCGCCTCTTGTCATCAGCTTGTGGCTTTCGATGGAACAGGAGGAGGGAGCTTCTTTAAATCTTTCGCCTAAAAGTACCGATACTTTCATAATTTTTATCTCCTTGGTCTCATATAGACATATTTATACAATTTTACAATATAACATTATACATTACAACTTGTAAAAAGTCAATGGCTGAAATCCCTTAATTACAGTCGGAGGAAAGAAAAAGAAAGGCTGTGAGTGTCGGTTTTTGTGCTTAAATCATTGACAGAGGTATTCTTTTAATATATAATAATTTAATAGAATAATATAGCTTTTTAATAAAGTTACCTTGAAAGGCAGATATAGAATTATGTTTAAAGACAAGAAGGTTGTTTTTTCAGGCGTACAGCCGTCAGGAATGCTGACACTCGGAAATTATCTTGGTGCTATCAAGAATTTTTCCGCATTTTCAGATGAATACCGCTGTTATTACTGCGTTGTTGATATGCACGCAATAACGGTAAGACAGAATCCCGCAGAGCTTCGCCGCCGCACCTATGATACGCTTGCTCTCTATATGGCTTGCGGACTCGATCCTCAGAAGAACGTGCTGTTCGTGCAGAGCCACGTTGCAGCACACGCAGAGCTGGGCTGGATACTTGATTGCTACACAATGTTCGGTGAGCTTTCAAGAATGACACAGTTCAAGGACAAGAGCGCAAAGAACGCCGATAATATAAACGCAGGTCTCTTTACCTATCCCTCTCTTATGGCGGCAGACATCCTTCTTTATCAGACGGAGCTTGTTCCTGTGGGAAGCGACCAGAAGCAGCACCTTGAACTTGCCCGTGATATTGCAGGACGTTTCAACGGTGTGTACGGTGATACCTTCGTTGTTCCCGATCCTTATATCGCGAAGTCAAGTGCAAGAATAATGTCCCTTGCAGAGCCCACAAAGAAGATGAGCAAGTCTGACGAAAACGAGAATGCCGTTATCAGAATACTTGACGATAAGGATACGGTCATCCGTAAGTTCAAGAGAGCTGTTACGGACTCCGGCTGTGAGGTAAAGAGAGGCGAGGGCAAAGAGGGAATTGAAAACCTCATGTCCATTTACGGTGCAGTTACAGGCAAGAGCTTTGAGGATATTGAAGCGGAATTTGAAGGCAGAGGCTACGGTGACTTCAAGCTTGCCGTAGGTGAGACGGTTGCAGATTCCCTTTCCGGTGTAAGAAGCGAATTTGCAAGACTCTCCGCAGACAAGAAGTATCTTGAAGAAGTAATGGCAGAGGGTGCAGGCGAGGCGGCACGTGCTGCTCAGCGTACAATGTCAAAGGTAAGACGTAAGCTTGGCTTTATTGAGCCCAAAAGATTTTAATACGAAGAAAAGAGGCGGTCAGTTATGAAAACAAGAGCTATGAGACTGTACGGAAAGAATGATATACGTACAGAAGAATTTGAGCTTCCAGAAATGAAGGATGACGAGATACTTGCCAAGGTAGTTTGCGACAGTATCTGTATGTCTTCACATAAGGCGGCACTTCAGGGTGCTGACCATAAAAGAGTACCCGATAACGTGGCTGAAAACCCCGTTATTCTCGGCCATGAGTTTTGCGGTGAGATAATCGCAGTAGGCTCCAAGTGGGCAAATGAATTTAAGGCGGGCGAACGCTTTGCTATCCAGCCTGCCCTCAATTATAAGGGCTCTCTGTCTGCTCCCGGTTATTCCTATCAGAATATCGGCGGCGGTGCAACCTACGTTATTATCCCCAACGAAGTTATGGAATGCGGATGCCTTCTCCACTACAAAGGTGATGCGTTCTTCTGGGGAAGCCTTGCAGAGCCCATGAGCTGTATCGTAGGCGGCTTCCATGCCAACTACCACATCAAGCCCGGCACGTACGTTCACGATATGGGCGTTGTTGACGGAGGGAACATGGCTATTCTTGCAGGTGCAGGTCCCATGGGGCTCGGTGCTGTTGACTATGCAATTCACGGCGGCCGTCCTCCGAAGCTTCTCGTTGTGACGGACCTTGACGATGCGAGACTTGAAAGAGCCGCATCTCTTATCACCGTTGAAGAAGCGGCAAAGTGCGGAACAAAGCTTGTATACATCAATACAGGCAAGCTTGAAGATCCCGTTAAGTATATCCGTGATATGACAAACGATGAGGGCTTCAATGACGTATTCGTATATGCTCCCGTAAAGCCCGTTGTTGAAATGGCAGATGCACTTCTTGCCCGTGACGGCTGTCTCAACTTCTTTGCAGGCCCCACAAATCCTCAGTTCAGTGCACTTTTCAATTTCTACAACGTTCATTACAGCGCAACTCATATCGCAGCTAACAGCGGTGGCAACACCGATGACCTCAAAGAGTCCATCGCACTCATGGAAACAGGAAAAATTAACCCTGCGGGTATGATAACACACATCGGCGGCCTCAATGCAGACGCAGATACAACTCTCAGGCTCCCCGAAATTCCCGGCGGCAAGAAGCTTATCTACACTCATATCGAGCTTCCTTTAACCGCAATTGCAGATTTCGGTGCAAAGGCGGCTGAAGGCGGAGAAAATGCAGAGCTGTTCGCGGACCTCGATGCTATTTGTAAGAAGAATAACGGTCTCTGGTGTACGGAAGCTGAAAACCGCCTTCTCAGAGACGTTAAATGATAAGAAAACACAGCATAGCTGTAAGCACAGCCACAGCGGAAGATGTTTTGGCCATTCTCGGTATTTATAATTACGAGGTGGAAAACGGGGTTGCTACCCTTGATCTTTATCCACGTACTTACGAGGATCGCTTTGAGTGGTTCTTACAGCACAACAAAAACAACCATCCACTTATAGTAGCAAAAAAAGACGGAGAAACGGTAGGCTATGCCTGCCTTTCTCCTTTCAGGGTAAAACCTGCCTACAATTCCACCGTTGAGCTTTCGGTGTACGTGTCTCACAAGCATCAAAGAGAGGGTATCGGAAAAGCTCTTATGGAGGAAATACTCCGTCTTGCAAGGGAAGACGAGAATACCCGTACGGTCGTTTCCGTCATTACGGGAGAAAACACGGTAAGCTGTAAAATGCATGAGAGCTTCGGATTTGAAAGGTGCGGTGTGATACACGGTGCGGCATATAAATTTGACAGAAGCATCGATGTTGTTTTTTACGAGCTTAAAGTGTAATATTCACATAGAGAAAGAAGGAAACACAAATGTGTTCAGAATGCAAAAAGAGTGATCTGTCACTTCTTGAAGGCGTTCTTTCCGAGTATGCAAATATTTCGGGAAGCCTTATAACAATACTTCAGAAAGCACAGGATATATACGGCTATCTGCCCACCGACGTGCTTTATCACATAGCTGAAAGAACAGGGAAGACTCCTGCAAGAGTAATGGGAGTTGCAACCTTTTACACGCAGTTCCGCTTCAAGCCGGTTGGTAAATATCTTATACTGCTCTGTCAGGGAACAGCTTGTCACGTAAACGGCTCCGACAGAATTGCAGAAGCTATTCACGAGACTATCGGCATCAGAGACGGAGAAACGACCGAGGATGGACTTTTCACACTTACTCACGTGGCATGTCTCGGCTGTTGCAGTCTGTCTCCCGTAATGATGATAAACGATGACACATACGGTTCTCTCACACCTGCAAAGGTAAAAGAGATACTTGAGTCTCTCAGAGAAAACGGTTAAGGAAGGAGCTTTGTCATGGTAAAAGTAGTAGTAGGACAGGGCAGCTGCGGAATTGCCGCAGGTGCAGGCAAACTTTATTCAAAGCTTGAAGCTCTTTTTGACGGAAAGGACGGCGTAAGTCTCGGTGTTACGGGATGCATCGGAATGTGCTTTCTTGAGCCCATCGTTGATATTTATGAAAACGAAAAGCTTCACCGTCTTGTAAGAGTTTCCGAAAAAGACGCAGAGACTTTGGCGGATGCGGTAATAAGCGGTGACTTTTCAAAGCTTTTATCTTTTGAAATAGAAAAAGAGGATGCGGCTTTTCTTGAAAAGCAGACAAGAATAGCCCTTCGTAACTGCGGTATTATTGACCCTACGAATATTGACTCATACATAGAAAAAGGCGGTTATGAAGCGATAAAGAGTATTCTTAACGGAAAAACTCCCGAAGAAGTTATTGAAATCATTAAGGTTTCCGGACTTGCAGGACGAGGCGGCGCAGGCTTTCCCACATGGTTCAAGTGGAATGCCGCAAGAAATTCTGCGGGCGAGAAGAAATATCTTATCTGTAATGCCGACGAGGGTGACCCCGGTGCGTTCATGGACAGAGCCGTTCTTGAAAGTGACCCCCATACCCTCCTTGAAGGTATGCTTATCGGTGCATATGCCATCGGCGCAGACGAAGCCGTAATTTACGTAAGAGCAGAATATCCCCTTGCAATAGTCCGTCTAGAAGAAGCCATTAAGCAGGCAAAAGAAATCGGCTTTGCAGGCGAAAATATTCTCGGAAGTAATTTTACCTGTAACTTCCGTATAAAAGCGGGTGCAGGTGCATTCGTATGCGGTGAAGAAACTGCACTTATTGAATCTCTTGAGGGCGAAAGAGGTATGCCCAGACTCAAGCCTCCGTTTCCTGCTCAGGCAGGCTACTGGCTGAAGCCCTCCAACATCAACAACGTTGAGACCTATGCAAACGTTGCATGGATAATCAAAAACGGCGGCGAAGCCTTTGCCGCTATGGGAACAGAAGACAGTAAGGGTACAAAGGTATTTGCCCTCACAGGAAAGATCAAACGAGGGGGGCTCGTTGAAATACCTATGGGTATGACCCTTCGTGACGTAATATTCGATATCGGCGGCGGTATTAAAAACGATGCTGAGTTCAAAGCGGTTCAGATGGGCGGACCCTCCGGCGGCTGTATCCCTTCGGAGCTTCTTGATACTGTAATTGATTACAAAAAGCTCGGTGCCACAGGTGCCATTATGGGTTCGGGCGGTATGGTAGTTATGGACGTTTCCACCTGCATGGTCGGAATGGCAAAGTTCTTCCTTGACTTTACGGCAAAGGAATCCTGTGGCAAATGTGTTCATTGCAGAATAGGCACGAAGCGTATGCAGGAGATACTTACACGTATAGTCGAAGGAAATGGAAAAGAGGGTGACGTTGAGCTTCTTGAAGAGCTCTGTATGGCAATAAAAGACGGTGCACTCTGCGGTCTCGGTCAGACAGCGCCCAACCCCGTTTTAACGACCATCCGTTATTTCAGAAACGAATATGAAGCTCATATAAACGAAAAGAAGTGTCCCGCCCACGAATGTGCATCTCTGCTTTCTTATACAATAGATGCCGATAAGTGTAAGGGCTGTACGCTCTGTGCTAAAAAGTGTCCCGTCGGTGCAATTTCGGGTGAACTCAAGAACGCCCACTCAATTGACGGCGAAAAGTGCATAAAGTGCGGACAATGTATGACCCTCTGCAAATTCGGTGCGATCAGAGTTGATTAAAGGAGGTGCGGAAAATGGATGAAATAAAGCTTATTATAGACGGCAAGGAAGTTGTCGGTAAAAAAGGCGATACGGTTCTGAAAATTGCCAAGGAAAACGGCATTGAAATTCCCACCCTCTGTCACAGCGAGGCCGTAAAGGTGTACGGTGCCTGCGGTCTTTGTACGGTTGAGATCGAAGGAAGTCCCAAGCTGTTCCGTGCCTGTGCAACTGTTGCGGCAGACGGAATGGTGGTTCATACAAATACAGAAAGAGTGTGTCGTTCAAGAAAGATAGCCCTTGAGCTTCTCATGAGTGACCACAACGGCGACTGCAAGGGCCCCTGCACTCTTAACTGTCCTGCAGGAACAGACTGTCAGGGCTACGTGAAGCTTATCTCCGAGGGAGACTGGCACGGTGCAGTAAAGCTTATAAAAGAAAAGCTTCCGCTTCCTGCTTCCATAGGCAGAGTTTGCCCTCACCCCTGCGAGACGGCGTGCAGAAGAAAAATGGTTGAAGAACCCATTTCAATCGCTCACCTTAAATTTTTTGCCGCAGACAAAGATCTGGAGGAAAATACATTCACTCCCGAAATTGCAAAGGAAAGCGGCAAAAAGGTTGCCGTTATCGGCGGCGGTCCTGCGGGACTGACGGCGGCTTATTTCCTTCGCCTTAAAGGACACAGCGTAACAATATTCGATGCGATGGCAAAGATGGGCGGTATGCTCAGATACGGTATTCCCTCATACAGACTTTCAAAGAAGGTGCTCGACAGAGAAATAGCAGAGATCGAAAAATTAGGCGTTGAAATGAAAAACGGCGTTAAGGTAGGCTCTGACATTACTCTTGAAGAAATACGCTCACAGTACGATGCCGTATTTATCGGCATCGGTGCGTGGAAAAGCAGCAGTATGCGTTGCGTGGGCGAGGACCTTGAGGGTGTTGTCGGCGGTATAGATTTTCTCCGTGAGGTGTCTCTCTTTAATTCGGGAGATACAGACAAGGTATCAATGGGCAGGAGAGTTGCGGTAGTCGGCGGCGGTAACACCGCTATGGATGCCTGCAGAAGTGCAGTTCGTCTCGGTGCTGAAAAGGTGTATGTTATCTATCGCCGTACAAGAAGCGAAATGCCTGCGGAGGACATTGAAATTGAAGAAGCCATCGAAGAAGGCGTAGAGTTCAAGTTCCTCTGCAATCCTTGTGAGATTATCGGTGAAAACGGCAAGGTAGAGACTGTAAAGCTTCAGGTGATGGAGCTGGGCGAGGCTGATGCCAGCGGAAGACGCTCCCCCGTAGCAGTTGAAGGCAAATTTGAATACCTTGATGTAGATACAGTTATCTGTGCCATCGGTCAGACTATTTCCGCAGAAGGCTTTGAGACGATCGAAAAGACACAGAGGGGCATGATATGTGCCGACGAAAACTCCTTCAGAACTTCTCTTGAAGGTGTATTTGCAGGCGGTGATGCCACCAACAGAGGTGCGTCCATCGCAATTGCGGCAATCGGTGAAGCAAATAAGGCGGCACAGGTTATCGACAGTTATCTGAACGGTGAGACTGTTCCTTACAGAAAGCCATTTGTTTCCGAAAGAGTGGTAACTCCCGATATGCTCCAAGACAGAGAAAAGGCACCGAGAGTTAAGATGCCCACCCGCTCTGCAGATGAAAGAAAATTCGATTTTGACGAAATATATCTCGGCCTTTCCGAAGAAGAAGCACGACGTGAAGCGTCACGCTGTCTCTCCTGCGGCTGTCACGATTACGGCGAGTGTAAACTCATAAAGTATGCTGACGATTACAGAGTCGAGCCCCAAAGACTTGCAGGTGAGAAGAATATTATTCAAAGGGAAGCATCTCTCGTTTCTATCGAAAGAGATCAGTCAAAATGTATTCTTTGCTCACTCTGTGTTCGTGTTTGCGATGAAGTTGCAAAGAAGGGGCTTCTCGGCCTCGTGGGCCGTGGCTTCGGTACAGTCATTAAAGCTGAGTTCAATGATCCCGATGCGGTAAGCGGCTGTGCTTCCTGTCACCTCTGCGTTGACGAATGTCCTACAGGTGCACTTAGGTTCATTAAGTAAAAAAAGCGGGCGGCTTTTGAAAAAGCCCCCGCACCCCGCAAAACTTCTTTGCAGGGAAGTGGCTTTTCAAAAAAGAAATATAACAAACAATACGGCGGCAAAATGTACCCGAAAAATTCAGGGGTGCATCTTGCCGCCTTTTTATCGTTATATGGTTTTAACAGTAATGCTTATTTTTCTATACGGTAAAAATCGTAAGTGCCGTTTACAGTTTCTGCAGCGATGTATATATCGTCATTGATTTTAAGATTATCATTATATCTGAAATCATAAAAGAAGCTTGTGTAATCCACATAATCCGTAAGGATAGCTTCGCCGGATATTACACATACAGCATCCGCTTTGCCGTTTTCTTTCTCAGATTTTACGATCCAAGGAGCTATAGGGTAGTGATTGGCAAGTATAGAGAAATTCTGATCTTTCACGCAGTAATATTTTTTATTAGTAGCTTTATTTTCATCTCTATAGTCTTTGTCATATATACAAAGATATTGAGCGGTATCGGTACATAAATCTTTGGAGACTTTTGCGACCAAGGTTCCTTCGTCATCAACAAAGGCGAATTCTGAATTGTTTTCAAGACGAGTTACGTAAACATAGTTTTTTTGGCCGTAATAAGTGCCTTCAATTTCATTTCCGTTAATTGAGGAATATTTATATATACCGTCTTCTCCGGAGTGAGCTACAAGATTTCCTACAACTGAAGCTATAGTTCCCGGTGCTTCGAATACTATGTTTCCCGTTCTGTCATATAAGATATTATCGTGTGAAAAATAATTGCCTTTTGACTTGATTTTGTTGTAACGTACTCCGTCCAAATCAAACAGGCTATTGCCGTTTTCATCATAAACGGTACTTGTGTTACCGTTAGGCATTGAATAACAACCGTTATCCATAACATTCATTTCTTCGGAAATGGGATCTCCGTTTTTGTCTACAGTAATGTAGTTGCCGTTTTCGTCTCTATAGTGTATAAAACTGCCTTTGATCCAAAATTGATTATAAGAAGTTGAATTACAGTTTGTGAGGGTGTTTGTTTTTGTATCAAAGAGGTACATTGTTCCGATATAATAATGGTTTTTCATAGAACCGTAACTAATTTCAAATAATGCCGCCCCGGTGTTTTCCGTGATCTCCTCAGTAGCAATATAAGCTAAAATATATCGCTCATTATATTTTCGGATCTTTCCATATTTTTGAGAAAGGAGCTCTCTGCCCGTGACGTCTACGAGTCCCAGACAGTTAATGTCTTCGACGTCTGATGCTTCGTTTTCATAGGCGTCGGATTCAGATACTATAAAATAGTCATAGTCATTAATCCCGTTTGCGTATGTATATTTAGCACCGGAATCTGACTTTTCATCAAAAGAAAGAAGACCCAATTTACCGTTTTCATCTTTATATATAGCTCCTCCGGGACCGAAACTACGAATTTTTCGGTTAACTGAGCCGAGCTTTGTTACGGTAAGTCCTTCAAATTCGATCTCAGGAAGCTCTTCGGTTACCGCTTCCGTATCAGAAACAGACTCTGCTTCTGTGTCGGAATTTGATTCAATTTCTTCAAGCTGGCTTTCGTCAGTTTCGGGGACTTCTTGCTTGGCACACGCTGCAAATGATGCAGATACCATTACAAGTGCGAGGATAAGTGCGGATAGTCTTTTCATAGTGTTCTCCTTTTTATGATTAGAATAAAAAAAGTGCGTCAACCGCAGCCGACGCACATAAAACGCAAACTCCGGTTGTCGCCAAACAAACTCTAAACAGATAGGAATACCTTATTAATCCATACTATTTATGGAATCTGCGTTTTTATCAAATTCAAAAATAGTATGATTAAAAAAGGTATAGCTATCCCTCGGATAAAATACCCCTATGTCTCTGTTGTTTAGTTTGTTTGGCGGTACTATTATATCACACATTTTATATTTTTACAATATATAAACAAATTTTTTTAAAAAACCACAAAATGCACCCGAACGTTTCATTCCCGAAAGCAATACGAAAACTCCAAGCCGCCGAATCGACTTGGAGTTTTCGAGTTTTAATTATAGGGGAAATTCATGTTAAAATTTCTTATTCTATAAGGAGCTTTTTGAGCTCAAGCTGGTCTCTTGCGTTAAATACGCCGTCGCCGTTTATATCAAGAGCATCGAAATTAACCATTGACATATCAAGTGTGCCTGTGGTTACCTTCTTCATGATCAAAAGGTCTCTTGAGTTTTTCTTTCCGTCTCCGTCAAGGTCTCCAACAATGATTTTGATTATGGGATTTAAAACATTATTGTTATTATTGGGGCTGACATCTACGTTCTTCCACTGCTTGTCGGTTCCCATATAGTATACCTTGGTATTATAAGATGCAATAAGGTAGTCGTTAATATATTTAACGCTGTTTGGAATTATAAGTTCATCCAAATAATAACCAAATGCTCCGCCGGCAATAAGGCACGTGCCGTCTTTGACTGTATACGATGTCTTGCTTGAAAATTCCTTCGAATAAGCTGAAATAAGGTAATTGTCAATATAAAGAACGCCGTCTGTCCAGTTGGAGCTGTCTTTATAATATGCGGTGTCAATGAAAACGTTCGAGCCTATGATTTCTACGCCGTCTTCTATTGATATGTCGGAAAGGTTTTCGCAGCCCCTGAAAGCACTGCTAACGATCCATTTGACAGTGTAGGGGATCTTCACAGATTTAAGCCCTTTCATATTTATGAACGTACCTTCTAGTCTCGTGACACCTACAGGAACGTTTATGGATTCTATCAAGGTGTTATTATTAAGTATGCTGCCGCCCATATATGTAAGTGTCGAGGGCAGATGTAAATTCTTGAGAGCCGTGCAATTTGAGAATGCAGAATTGTATATTGTTGAAACGCCCTCTTCAAGAATAACACTTTCAAGAGAAGTGCACTCGGCAAACGCATATGAGCCGATAGCCTGAACGCTTGAGGGAATATAGATTTCGGTAAGTGATTTGCAATTATAGAATGCGTAAGAAGGGAGTGTATAAAGAGTGCAGGAAACATCTGCGTATTCGATGTTTTCACAATTCATAAACACACCCTTGCCGAGAGAGTTTATGTTTTCAGAGAGAAAAACGTCAGTAAGGGAGGTGCAGTTCTGGAAAGCATATTCTCCGATGGAGGTGAGGCTTTCGGGGAATTCTATTTCAGAAAGAGCTGTGCATCCGTTGAACGCATAACTGCCGATAGAAACGAGAACTTCCGAAAGCTCAATATTACAAAGAGCCGTGCAGCCGTTGAATGCATAGTTTCCGATGGAAGTGAGACTTTCGGGAAGCTGTACTTCTGCAATAGCCTTGCAGCCGCTGAACGCATAATTGCCGATAGAAACGAGGCCTTCTGAAAATTTAATTTCAGCAAGAGCCGTACAGTTGTTGAATGCATATTCACCGATTGATTTGATGTTTTCGGGAATATTAATGCTTGCAAGAGAAGTGCACCCTTCGAATGCATGTGCCGGAATTTCTTCCATATTGGATGAGAACGTTACGTCGGAAAGCTTAGTACAGCCTATAAACGCATATTTTCCAATGGTTTTTATATTATCCGGGATTTCAATTGTTTCAAGCAAGGTGCATTTTTCAAATGCGTATGCGGGAATTTCTTCCATGTTGGAGGAGAATGTTACTGTTTTCAGACCCTTACAGTTTGAAAAAGCATAGCTTCCGATGGACTTTACGCTTTCGGGAAGACGTATCGTATTGATAGACGTTTTAGCGAACACATAGCTCGGAAGTGCTTCGATCGTGAAATCTTCGGGGAACACAACTTCGGTAAGGAAATCGCAGTTGCTGAACGCATATGCCTCAAGTGTTTCAAGGCCGGAGGGCAGCGTTACGGTCTTCAGATTTTTACAACCCTCAAAAGCAGAGGACTCAATAGTGGTGATGTGTTTGGGAACTACGTAGTTTCCGAGGCTGTTACAGTTCTTAAACGTGTAGCTGGGGAGAGTTGTAATATTTTCGGGAAACGTTACGGAAACGAGGTTGTGACAGCCGTAAAAAATTCCGTCACCGATCTTTGTAACTGTTTCGGGGATAACGATAGTCTCAAGTGCGGTACAGTCCTTAAACGCTTCATCGCCGATGGTCTTGAGGTTTTCGGAGAACGTGATCTTTTTGAGAGATGTACATCCGCTGAAGAAGCCCTCGCCCATTGTAGCCATATTGGCAGGAAGCACGATCTCTTCAAGTGCGGTGCAATTCTGGAAAGGTTTATTTGTGAAAACAACGCTGTCGGGTACTTCTATGTATTTGAGAGAATTACAGCCCGAAAAAACGCCGAGACCGATGGTTTTGAGGTTTTTGGATAAAACTATCGTGTCAAGGGAAGTGCAGTTTTTGAATGCCTGACCTGAGATCTGTGTAACTCCGTTCGGAATAACGATAAGCTTCAGGGAAGAGCAATCAAGAAACAGAGAAGTGGGAATACTTGTTAAGCTTTCGGAAAGTGTAACTGATTTAAGTGAGGAACAGCCTTTGAATACACCGGTAGACAGCTCGGTCACAGTATCCGGAATTTTAATAAAGATAATTTGTGTGTTATTGGCGAAAGCTTCCTTGCCTATTTCGGCAACGGTGTAGCCGTCGATCTCGGAAGGAATTGTTACATTAGTATCCGTTCCGTTATAGGCGGTGATCTTTACGGAAGACGTTTCTTCAATAATCTCGTACTCATATTCGGAATCTGCTTCGGCTGCAAAGGCGGTAGTAACCCCCAAGCAGACGGCAAAAGCCAAAATGAGAATAAAAATTTTTACAAAATTCTTCATCTTTTTTCTCCTTTCGTATTATAGATGAATTACGTATATTTTTCCTCTCACCGAGAGAATAATAGGACTGATTTTATTTTGCACTTTTATAAAGGTTACATATTTATTATACTTAAAAGAAGTAACTTGACAATACAATTTGCCTATTCGATAGACTTAACGGCCTAATTGCAATTGATTTATTATGTAATATGATGTATAATTATAATAGGAGAGAGTTTGAAGGGGGGAAGTAGTTGTGAAAATTGCAATATGCGATGATTGCAAAACAGACGTTTTAAATCTCAGTGAATTGCTCTTATCTGATGCGAGGATCAAAAAGGAACAGATCTCTTCTTTTTTATCGGGCGAAAAGCTGCTGTGCCGCCTTAAAGGAGGAGAAGTTTTTGATATTATCTTCCTTGACGTTGATATGCCCGGTATAAACGGCATTGAGCTTGGAATGAAAATAAGAGAAATAAGCCGTGATACAAGCATTGTTTTTGCAACAAACTATTCAGAGTATGCCATCGATGCTTTTGACTGCGAAGCCTTTCATTATTTACTTAAACCCTTAGTACCCCAGAAGGTTAAAAAAGTTCTTGACTCTCTTATCACGTCACGTCAGAAAAGCCGTGCCGAATATTCGATCAAAACAAAATCGGGATATGTAAATATTCCGCTTATTGATCTGTATTATGTGGAATGTTTTAAGAAGCATCTCTTTTTCCATATGAAAGACAGAATAATAGAGGTACCCGGAAAACTGTCTGATGCGTATAAATTTTTAACTGATTATGATTTTTGTCAGGTGCATCAAGGATATATAGTCAATATGAGAAAGATAGTAAATATGGACAAGCTGAATATCTGTTTGGATAATGGCGGGACCGTGCCTATTAGTCAAAGAAAAAAGGCTGACGTGCTTGCACGGTACGCTGAGTTTTTAGAGGATAATTACTGATGAATATAACCACGCAGTTTACAAATGCATTTCTTCATGCTTATTTGGTTTGCTTCTTTCTTTCAACATTTTGGAAGACAAAGTATAACCGTGCCGTTACAATTGCTTCCTTCGGGGCGATAACGCTGCTTTTGACCTGCAGCTTGCTCCTTCTGTCAGGAAGCATCTTCAGATTTATTTCGGTATACGTGCTTACTCTGCTTTTGGCAATGCTCTATGAAATGAAGTTTTTTCATAAGTTCATATACGTTTCCATAATATATGCAGTAAACGCAATTATTGAGGGTTTTACGGAAATCAGTATTGGTATGTTTTTTGCTGAAAGCTTTGTATTTACCGGCTCAGAAGTTATGTTTATAGTCGGAATGATGGTATCTAAGATCATTACGTTTTTAGTATTATTAATGCTCCGCTTCAAAAAGCATTCCTATTTGGTTTCAAAATCCAACAAGAATTTATGGGGGCTTTTGCTTTTCCCTCTTACGACTGTACTGCTCACCGTTTTGATAACCATGGTATTCATGTCAAATCCGGAGCAAAGCTTAACAGTTAAAATACTTATTTTAGTAACCTATGCGGTGCTTATTACGTCTAATATCATAATGTTTGACTTCATTGACTCTCTGTATTTAAATACTGTCAACGAGAGCAGAATAGTAACCGCAAACGAAATTATAGAAAATCAGAAAGAGCAGTACAAGGCACTGATAGAACACAACAGAGAAATAGCTCAGATACAGCACGACAATAAGCATCTGTTTTTCG
>JAZSLF010000159.1:0-4849 GCA_045535205.1 Eubacteriales bacterium | reverse complement strand
AGGTGCCGCTTTGGGTTCGGGTGCTGCCTTCGGTGCAGGAGGCGGCGTAGGTGCCGCTTTGGGTTCGGGTGCTGCCTTGGGTGCAGGGGGCGGTGTAGGTGCCGCTTTGGTTTCGGGTGCTGCCTTGGGTGCAGGAGGTGGCGTAGGTGCCGCTTTGGGTTCGGGTGCTGCCTTGGGTGCAGGAGGCGGTGTAGGTGCCGCTTTGGGTTCGGGTGCCGAAAGCACCGTTGTAAGTCCTGCTCCTGTATCAGCTGAGGGCGTCTGCTTGGAAATGGGCGGCGGTGTGGGTGCGGGACGGGGATCGTCCCACAGGATCGGAACTCCGCAGTTGGAACAGCTATTTTCACTTCTTCTTATCGGAGTTCCGCAGCTTCCGCAGGAAGCAACAGCAGGCTCATGTGAGCTTTGAGGTGCAGGATCGTCCCATAGAATAGGCACTCCGCATTTTGAACAGCTTGTTTCGCTTCTTCTGATAGGTGCTCCGCAGTTTCCGCAGGAAGCATCCGGGGGTGCAGGTGTATCCCAGAGAATTTCAGTTCCGCAGTTGGAACAAACTCTGTCATATTCTCTTATGGGAGCACCGCAGTATCCGCATAACATTATGATATACCTCCAAAAAATATTATTTTAATACAAAATTATTTACCAATACCGTTTTATCACATCTCATTCCTTTTGTCAACGGAGAAATTACCATTCTATAGGAGTTCTTCCGTTTTTTACAAGAAATTCATTGGTTTTTGAGAAATGGCGGCATCCGAAAAAGCCGTTGTATGCCGAAAGGGGACTGGGGTGTGCTGCCGTAAGTATCAGATGCTTCGGATTTGTCAGGAGAGAACGCTTTGCCTTTGCGTTTGCACCCCAAAGGATAAATACCATGGGATGCTCAGCATCATTGAGAAGCTCTATTACCCTGTCGGTAAATATCTCCCAGCCAAGCGGTCTGTGGCTGTTGGGAGAGCCCTCACGAACGGTAAGCACCGTGTTGAGAAGAAGAACTCCCTGCTTTGCCCAGCGGGTCAGCTCACCGTTTTCAGCCGGCGGAACACCGAGGTCATCCGACAGCTCCTTGAAGATGTTTTTGAGAGACGGCGGCATCTGTACGCCCGCCTTTACGGAAAAGCATAGCCCGTGTGCCTGCCCTTCTCCGTGGTAGGGGTCCTGACCGAGTATGACAGCCTTTACCTCCTCATAGGGAGTATATCTGAGAGCATTGAATATATCGTACATATCGGGATATATTTTTCTCGTTCTGTATTCGGCGGCAAGCTGTTTTCTTAAATTCTTGTAGTAATCCTTTTCAAATTCAGTTTTAAGCAGCCCGTCCCAGCTGTTACCAAGCACGACCATAGATACCTCTCCGTTTGTCCTTTTTCTTATTTTTATTTTACAACCGCCTCTCCTTTTTTTCAATAGATAATTCTTTTTTTGATATATATTTTGTGTTTTTTTCAAAAAAATGGTGCAATTGAGGAAAAAAAGTATTATAATATTTTTGTAAAGGGCATATGCCCGTAAAGGAGGACTAAACTATGATCAGAGTTACGGTATGGAATGAATACTGGCATGAAAAAAACAACGAGGACGTTGCAAAGATCTATCCCGAAGGCATTCATAAGGCAATTGCTGATTTTTTGGGAGCAGAAGAAGATATTGAAGTTCGCACAGCTACTCTTGATGACGAGGAATGCGGTCTTACGGAGGAAGTTCTGTGGAATACCGACGTTCTTATCTGGTGGGGTCATTGTTGTCACCCCATGGTTCCCGACGAGGTTGCCGAAAGAGTTCAGAACGAGGTTCTCAAGGGTATGGGAATGATATTCCTTCACTCAGCTCACCACTCAAAGCCCTTCAAGCGTCTTATGGGTACTTCCTGTAACCTCGGCTGGCGTGAGTCGGGAGACCTTGAAAGAGTGTGGAAGATCAATGCGGCTCACCCCATCACTCAGGGTATCGACCGCTTCTTCGAGCTTGAAGGCGAAGAGACCTACGCTGAGCCCTTCGCAATTCCCGAACCCGACGAGGTTCTCTTTATCGGCTGGTTCTCGGGCGGCGAGGTATTCCGTGCAGGCTGTACCTTCCACCGTGAAAACGGAAGAATTTTCTATTTCCAGCCCGGTCACGAGACCTTCCCCACCTTCTACAACGAAAACGTTCAGACAGTTATAAAGAACGCTGTTCGCTGGGCGGCTCCCGTTTATCGCTCCAACGTTCTCTCCTGTCCCTTCGTTGAAAAGGCAAATAAGGAATAAGAGAAACATTTTAATAGCAAAAAACCACCCGTCAGGAGCTTCTTTCGGGTGGTTTTCTCTTTATTAAGTGAAAATGTCTTTATTCTGTTTCTGCAAGCTCTCCGTTCAGAGCACCGTTGCATTCGTTACAATAGATTATCATATCTTCATTGAGCTCGGAGCGTTTGCTTACTCTGATTATCTTGTCACAGCGGTCACAATGCAGAGTCTTTTTGTTTCCGATGAGAAAAATGCCGAGAAATAAAGCGGCAAGTAAAACGACAGCAAGTATTCTTCTGGCCATGGGAGACCTCCGTTTTCAAGTTTTTTACAATATAATAGTATCATTAATAAAACCGTTTGTCAACCGAAAGAGAAAAGAGTTAAAAATATATACTTTTTTCATAACTACGGTTGAAAACTCAGAAAAATATTGGTATACTGAAATAGATAATACGGTAAATTTAAATTCGGAGGAATTTTTATGACAAGATATGAAGTTGAAAACGTTTTAGCTCCCTTTGGTGAAGGCATTATGGAAGCTGACGAAGGCTCCATACCCTATAGAATATACGTTCCCGAAAATGCAGGAGAAAAGCTTCCTCTGCTTGTATTTCTTCACGGTGCAGGTGAAAGAGGAAATGACAACCATTTTCAGCTTGTAAACGCTCTCGGAGCTTTTGCAAAGAACAATCCCGAAGCAAAGGACTCCATTATCGTTGTACCCCAATGTCCCGCTGAAACTCAGTGGGTAAACACACCCTGGTACGAAATAAACTACAGCGTTGACGAGGTTCCTGAATCATGGCAGCTTAAAACTGTCGTTAAGATCATTGACAAGGTAGCTGAAGAATATAAGGCTGACAGAGACAGAATATATATAATGGGTATCTCAATGGGCGGCTTCGGTACTTGGGATATGCTCATGAGACACGGCGACATTTTTGCGGCAGGTATGCCCATCTGCGGCGGTGCTGACCCCTCAAAAGCAGAGCTTCTGAAGGACATTCCCATTCGCACCTTCCACGGTGACGTTGACGATGCGGTTCTCGTTCAGGGCACAAGAAACATATATAACGCCATCATTGAAGCAGGCGGCAAGAAAATAGAATACAAGGAATATAAGGGCGAAGGCCATTGGGTATGGGACATGGCTTGCTCCGAAGAAGGCATCGGTGCATGGCTTTATTCCAATAAGCTTTCAGACAGAAAAAACTAAAAATATAATTGTCAAAAAGACAAACGGAGGTATATATTATGAAAACAATTAAGGACAAGCAGGTTTTGGTTGCAGCTGACATCGCAGGCGTAAACCTTAAAAACGCTATCGTTGCCCACCTTGAAAGCAAGGGCTGGACAGTTACCGACATCGGTGTTAAGACCATCGATGAGGAAAACCCCGAAATGTTCCACCGCATCGGTCTCAAGGCAGGTGCAAAGATCGCTGAAGGTGAATTTGAAAGAGCTCTCATTTTCTGCGGTACAGGTATGGGCATTCATATTGCGGCAAGCAAGTGTCCCCACGTACACGCTGCAGTAGTTGAAAGCCCCCACGCAGCTCTCCGTGCCATTACAGGTAACAACTGTAACGTACTTGCCATGGGCGGTCACTACATCGGTCACAACCTCGGTATCGAAATTGCAGACCTTTTCCTTGAAAACAACATGGGTGACGGCTATGAATGGTGGCCCAACTTCTATGAATTCCACAAGCTCGCATACGATGAGCTTGAAGCCTTCGATTATGAAGAATTTAAGGCTAACGGCTTTGAAGTAAAGAAGCTCGGTGAGGTCGATCTCCCCGGCTGTGCCAAGCCCAGCGAAGCAAAATAATCAAAGATAATTACGGGGAATCAAGGGGGAACTTTCTGCAGAAAGCTCCCCCTTAAACCCCTTCAAAGACCTTTGAAAGAGTCTAAGGGTAAACCTCCCGCTATTTAAATAACAGAACTGCGGTATGTACGCTACAGGTTTATGTAGTCAGCATACCGCAGTTATTTTATATTTTTCGTTTTTAAAAATTACCCTTGACCCGTTCGGGAAATCCAAGATTCGTCGTCGCAAAAATGCTCCTCAGAATGACAATTAAGGTGAAGCTCTCCCTCGTTTTGTCATTCTGAACCGAAGGTGAAGAATCTTTAAAAAGCGATCGAATGAAAAACTTTTCCGTTACTGCGGTAACGGCAACGGTATATTTTATTTTGTTTCTCCGTGTCGTTTTTACTCTTGATATTTTTTCGGCGAATATGTTATTATATACACAAACAAATGTTCGTTTTTGGGATTTACATTTGTTCGAAAATATGATATACTATTGAGGGAAAAAGTATTTGGATTATTTATCACAAGTAGTAAACGCAGCAAAAAGAGGAAACGTGATTCCACCGGAACCCGATTGGAATAAGTGGCTTCACAGAAATCTTAGTGAAAATCACTGTCCCGAATGTATGAAGCTTCACGAGTGTTGGTTTGCAAAATCACTTACACCAAAATGGCCGCATCATGAACATTGCCATTGTATTTTGGAGAAAATTCCCTATGTTAACGTTATGTATAACTCTTCTGCAGATTGCCATTATTCAAAGTTTGATCCGTATTTATTCGATCCCGAAAATTTC
>JAZSLF010000164.1:0-15749 GCA_045535205.1 Eubacteriales bacterium | reverse complement strand
CACCGTTCTCGGTTCAGATGTAACTGCTACAGGTAAAAATCTTACAGGCTGGTGGCTGTTCAGAACATCAGACCAAAGCTGGTACGTAGACGGTACAGGCTGGGTAGCAGATGCAAATATCGGAAGCTACACAAGAAAGCTCTTTGCACCCGGTGCCAAGTTCTCCCTTGACGAATCCCTTCTCAATATGTCGGCGGCAGGCGACGGATACATCCTCTACGGCGTTTGGGAAAACAAAGAAATTCCCCTCGGTGTATACTCAGTAACAGCTACAAACCTCAACATGAGAGATGCATCAAATGCAAGCGGTAATATTATTACCGTACTTAATAATGCAGACAAGGTTCAGGTTATCGGCTATAACGAAGCGAAGACCTGGGTAAACATTATCTTTGGTGAGTACGTCGGTTGGGTAAACGTCAAGTACCTCAGCTACGTAAGAGATTTTGAATATACGGTAAGCTACGTAACAGGCAACTCAGCATCAGCTCCCGCCTCTGTAAAGCTTTCAAAGGACGGCTCAACGACAGTACAGAGTGCTTCTGCCGAAGGCTATACACTTGACGGCTGGACAGTACAGAGAGCCTCTGACGGTGCGTGGTGGACCGGCTCAGGCTGGACAACGGATTCTGCTTCCAAAACAGTAGTTGCAGCAGGAACTACCTTCTATGCAAATGAAGCAAATATCAACGCAGCTGCAGGCGATGAAACATACACCTTTACAGGCGTATGGACTCAGGTATCAACAGTATATTACGGTGACGTAAACGGTGACGGAAGCCTTAACTCCAGAGACTCCCTCCTTCTCAGAAGATACCTCAGCTCACTCATTTCCCTCGAACAGCTTAACTTTGAAAACACCGACATCAACGGCGACGGCAAGATCAACAGCCGTGACAGCCTCGCTCTCAGATTACTCCTCGCAAGCGGACAGTAATTTTTATGGGGAAAGCTTTTGTAAAAGCTTCCCCATACCCCTTTCAAAACTTTTGAAAAATAAAAGAATTGAATATTACAACAGCGGCACGTTGCACTTGAAATCAAGTAGCAACGTGCCTTTTTGCCCGAATAGATACTTTGTTTTGTCATATTTGTCAAAAACGCAGGTTATATTCTGTATATGTTAACAATTTACTAAGTTTGTTAATTATGTTATACTATTATCATATTATATTAATTATACTTAAACATAAGGAGAGATCTCATGAAAAGAATTATTTCCTTGCTACTGACCTTGCTTATACTGATCACATCAGTACCAACGGCGGCTTTTTCCGTGTTGGCTTCTGACAGTCTTCAGTATGACTCTGACGGCGACGGCGAAAGCTTTGCTATCGGGGTTACAAACACAACAATTCAGCCAGGAGACACAACTGCTACGGTAGATATTAACTTCGTAGAAAACACAGGTGTTTTGGCATTAAAGTTTTTCCTTGTTTATGACAAGGCACTTTCAATTGCTGCAAACTCATCAGTTGTAAAGGGTGACATTTTTGAAGATTTCAACCCCAACACAGATGTTGGTCTCAAAAATGCAACTCACGAACAGATGCTTGCTGACGTTGACTATGCGGACTCACTTGCAAACGCAGGTCTTGAAGGCAACGATGACATTCGTGTAACGACAGTTTATTCCGAATGTGCAGACGTTGATGCTTGGTGTTCAGACATCGGTAAGCTTTGCTCCGTTACTTTCCAGATCGATCCCGAGTTTGCAAAGGACGAGTATACAGTTTATGCTGTTCCTGCAATAGAGGGCTGGTGTCTCCGTATAGAAGAAGATCATCCCAATGCCGATGCATCCGGTTGTGTTGAAATTTATGACCCCGCTTGCATTCCCGGAACAATTACAGTTGAAGGTGCCGGAGGTGACAATTCCGGCGATGAACCCGAAGAACCCGTATACACAGACCCTACCATCGTAGTTTCAGATGCTGAAATAGAAAAAGGCACAGAAACAGCTGATTTTACCATTAGTATTGAGAACAATCCCGGTATCTGGGGACTCATCGGATATATAAGTTATGATAAAATGATGAGTCTTGCCGATTTCAGCAACGGAACAGTAATGGGATTCCCTATAGGCAATCCTATGGAGGAAAGATCGTTTAAAGATATTGAAATTGAAACCGAACCCGATATAATAAACGTATACGAAGCGAACGGTGTTTCATATGACGATGTTTTTGCAACGATGCTATATTGTGAAGCTGATGATTATATAGCCGGAAGTACGGCAAACGGAACGCTTGCAAGCTTTAGTCTTAATACGGCAGAGCTTGAAGCGGGTACATATGAAATAGCTTTTTATGTAAATGAAGAATATACTATAAATACAAATTTTGAAAATGTAGCTTTTGATGTCGTTTACGGTACACTTACAGTTGTTGGTACCGTATGTGATCACGAATGGGATGACGGTGTTATAACCGCAGAGCCCACTTGTACCGAAGACGGAGAAATACTCTATACCTGTACAATATGCGGTGAAGCATATACAGAAGTCATTGAAGCAACCGGACATGATTTTCCCGAAATCAACGGAACTGATCATGTTTTTTGTCAGGTATGCGAAGCCGAAAAGCTTCCCGATGAGGAAGGTATGTGCGGAGATTATGTTTATTATGAGCTTTATTATGACATCGGAGTATTGGTTATTTACGGTGAAGGTTCAACTAATAATTATTATTCTTCTGCAAGTGCACCTTGGTATAGATCACGGAGCCACATAAAGACAATTATAATTGAATCGGGTGTAACAACGATTGGTATGTATTTGTTTGAATATTGTACCGCTCTTACAAGCATTATAATTCCCGATAGCGTAACAAGTATAGGTGAGGGTGCTTTTTATGACTGCGACCTTCTTTCAAACGTTAACTATACAGGCGATGAATTGGAATGGTCAAATATTTCTATAGAATCTTACAATAGCTGGCTTACAAGTGCAAATATTCAATATAATTACAGCGATTGCGAACACGAATGGACACTATCCGATACTATATTGCCCACTTGTGTTATAGAGGGAGCAACAGTGTATATTTGTTCTGTTTGCGGTGATGAAAAAGCTGAACTCATTTCTGCCCTCGGTCACGATTACGGTGAAAGCTCTGTTACAAAAGAAGTGACGTGTACAGAAGACGGAATTATCACAAGAACCTGTCAAAGAGAAAACTGTGACGGAATAATAATAGACGAAAGCGACAGTCTTCCTTCATGTACCGAAGCATCATATGTAAACAGCATGAATAAGACTTTTACATATTCCTATCCCGGAGCAGACAGTCTCACTATCAGTTTTTCCTCTGATTCTTATCTTGAAAGCGGTTATGACAAAATATATATTTATGAAGGAAATACTGCGACAGGAGATTATTACGGACCTTACACAGGATCTCTTTCAGATGTTTCGGTGACTGTAAATTCCGATTCCTTTACAATTAAAATGACTACAGACGGAAGTGTAGTATATTATGGTTTTGAAGTAGCCTCTGTTGAGATAAAAATGACAGGTAAGGCGAAAGCTGTAGAGATCATAGATGCACTCGGACATACCTATCCTGAAAATGCCGGTACAGCTTCTGTAATTTGTGAAGTTTGCGGCGAAGAGGTTTGGGGAAAATTTGCCAATGAATCCGGTCAATGCGGAGATAACGTATTTTATCAGCTTTATTATGACACCGGTGCGTTGGTAATTTACGGCGAAGGCTCAATGTATGGCTATTCTTCAAGTAGCCAGCCTTGGACAAAATCTTATGTGAAGTCCGTTATTATCTGTGAAGGAGTTACCTGTATTGGTCAATATGCTTTTTATAACACTCCTCTTACTTCAGTAAGCATAGCTTCGACAGTAACGGATATTTATACTTATGCTTTTTACAGCACAGCACTTACACAAATTGAGATCCCCTCTAACGTTAAAACGATATATCACCATGCATTTGCAAACTGTACAAATCTTTCCGAAGTAACCCTTAATGAAGGACTTCAGGTAATAGGCTATAGTGCATTTGCAAATACGGCGATAGAGGAAATTACAATACCTAAATCCGTATGGCTACTCGCTTTTGATTATTATTCAAATGATGATCAGACATCGGCATGCTTTGCAACGGGTACCGATGCAAGTGCATTTTACAATTCAAAGCTTAAAAAGGTAATATATTCAGAAGGTGAAACAATAATTGATTTGTATTCATTTAAGAATTGTAAGTATCTTGAAGAAGTAGTAATACCTGACACAGTAACGACAATTCAGGGAAATGCATTTTATGGTACTGCTTTGACATCAATCGAGATACCTTCTAGTGTTAAAACGATATATAGCGATGCATTTGCGAAATGTACAAATCTTCAGGCTATTGAAATTCCCTCTAGTGTTAAAACCATATATCCTAATGCATTTGCAAACTGTACAAGTCTTTCCGAAGTAACCCTTAATGAAGGACTTGCGGTAATCGGCTATAGTGCATTTGCAAATACAGCAATAGAAGAGATCACAATTCCCAAATCCGTATGGATGCTGAATTTCAGCAGCTATTCAAATGATGAACAGACGAAAGCAAACGGAAGTATATATAATGATGCAAGTGCATTTTACAATTCAAAACTGAAGAAAGCAACGTTTGCAGAAGGAAGCACACAGGTACACAAGTATGCTTTCTACAACTGTCCCGAATTTGCAGAAGTAATTCTTCCCGAAACAGTAACGTCAATTGGGTCATATGCTTTTGCAGGAACAGCTATTAGTGATATAAACTTCCTTGCTTCAATTAGCGAAATAAACAGCAATGCGTTCTATAACTGCAAAAATCTTCAGACTCTTGAAATTCCCTCTAACGTTAAAACCATATATCACGATGCATTTGCAAACTGTACAAGTCTTTCCGAAGTAACCCTTAACGAAGGACTTGCGGTAATCGGCTATAGTGCATTTGCAAATACAGCAATAGAGGAGATCACAATTCCCAAATCCGTATGGATGCTGAATTTCAGTAGCTATTCAAATGATGAACAGACGAAAGCAAACGGAAACACAAATAATTATGCAAGTGCCTTTTACAATTCAAAGCTTAAAAAGGTAGTATATTCAGAAGGTGAAACAAGAATTGATCTGTATTCCTTTAAAAACTGTACGTATCTTGAAGAAGTTGTAATACCTGATACGGTAACGACAATTCAAAACAATGCATTTGAGGGATGCACAGCACTTACATCAATTGAAATTCCCTCCAACGTTAAAACCATATATCACGATGCATTTGCAAACTGTACAAATCTTTCCGAAGTAACACTTAATGAAGGACTTCAGGTAATCGGTTACTGTGCATTTGAAGATACAGCGATAGAGGAAATTACAATACCCAAATCCGTATGGATGCTGAATTTCAGTAGCTATTCAAATGATGAACAGACGAAAGCAAACGGAAACACAAATAATTATGCAAGTGCATTCTACGATTCAAAGCTGAAAAAGGTAATCTTTGAGGAAGGAACAACCCTTATAGGAAGCTATTCTTTCCAAAACTGCCCTGAGCTTGAAGAAGTAATAATTCCTGATACCGTGAAAACAATATATCCTCGTGCATTCAGCGGATGTACAAAACTTTCACAGGTAACTTTGAACGAAGGACTTCAGGTAATAGGCTTCAGTGCATTTGCAAATACAGCGATAGAGGAAATTACAATACCCAAATCCGTATGGATGCTGAATTTCAGTAGCTATTCAAATGCTGAACAGACAGAAGCAAACGGAAGCACAAATAATTATGCAAGTGCATTCTACGATTCAAAGCTGAAAAAGGTAATCTTTGAGGAAGGAACAACCCTTATAGGAAGCCATTCCTTCAAAAATTGTCCCGAGCTTGTGGAGGTTACAATACCTTATTCCGTGAAATCAATTGGCAATTATGCATTTGACAATTGTACCGCACTTTCAAGTGTATTTTATGCAGGTGCTGAAGACCAATGGCAAAAAGTATCTGTAGGTACTAATAATGCTCCTCTTAAGAACGCAACTGTTTATTACGGTCACACCCATAGCTTCGGCGAATGGGAGATAGATTATGAGCCTACTTGTACGGAAAAGGGAAGAAAATACAAGAGCTGTTCAGGATGTGACAGCGTGACATATGAAGATATTGAAATGCTGTCTCATTCCTATAAATCAGTAGTCACACCTCCCACTTGTGCAGTAAAAGGTTATACAACATATACCTGTACTGTCTGCGGAGATCAGTATATCAGCGATATAGTAGATGCACTCGGTCACAGCTATATTGAGAAAATAATTGAGCCCACCTGTACGGAAAAAGGTTATACTCTTTATACCTGTGAGGTATGCTCCGATCATTACAGCGATAATTTTGTTGATATGACAGAGCATGAATACGGAGAATGGTCTGTGATCACTGATCCGACCTGTACAGCTCTCGGAGAAAAGGTAAAGAGCTGTATAAACTGCGGCAGCGAAGTTTATGAAGACATAGAAATGACCGAGCATTCCTATGAAACGGAAATAGTTCCCCCCACCTTCTTAAATAAAGGTTATACGGTATTTACCTGTACAGCCTGCGGCGAGAGCCATGAGGGCGAATACGTTGATCCTCTTGAAAGAACAGACCTTTACGATACAAGAGTATATCTTGAATATACCTCTGTATATTACGAAGGCGTACCCCTTACTCCCAAGGCTTTTGTAACCTATGACGGAGTCACCTATGATTCTTCCGAGGAATTGAGCGTGACATATATTGATAATAACAAAGTAGGAACAGCAACGGCAATAGTAGAAGGAATTAACAGATTCAAAGGCACAGCTCATGTCGTCTTTACGATATCTTATGAACATATTCCCGAACAGATAGTGAATGTTATTGCGATTGGTGAGATAGGTAAGATCTCTCTGTCCTGGGGCAAATCAAACGAGGTGACTACTGACAGCTACAATATTTACAGAATGGCTGAAGGGGAAAGTGAATATCAGCTCATTAAGACCGTAAGCGGCAGAGACGTTCTTTCCTATGAAGATAAGAACGTGGAAAAAGAAAAATCTTATTCTTACTACGTAACAGGCGTCGGTCTTTACGGTGCTGAAAGTGAGCCTTCTGAGGAAGCCTTTGCAACAGCTCAGAGAGACAGACAGGCACCTACGGTATTAAAGGTTACTCCTTCCGATAAATCCGTAGTAAATGCATCCGTAAAGCTTTATACAACTGCAACCGATAACGTGGCGGTTACAAAGGTTTCATACTATTATTCTACAGACGAAGGAGCAAGCTGGACTCTTATCGGAGAGACCTCCAATAAAAATCTCAGTCTTTCCTTTGACACCACCGTTCTTGATGCAGATACGGTTAAGATAAAGAGTGTGGCTTATGATGCGGAAAATAATGAAAGTGCACCTCTGACGGTTGAATACACAATTGACAACAAGGGACCCGAAAAGGTAGAGGGACTTTCAGCAGAGACTCTTTCTTCAAAGACAACTCTGTCCTGGAATGACGTAACTGCGAACGATGCGGCGTACTTCATTCTTGAAACTAAGTCCGAAGGTGAATGGAAAACTGTAGCAAATAAGATCACAACTCTCGGCTATACCGTAACGGGACTCAAGGCTGATACCGACTATATTTACAGAGTTGCCTGCGTTGACCTTCGTGGAAATATCGGTGAGTATTCCGATGAATTTACGGCAAGAACGGCAATAGACGAAACAGCTCCCGTAATTACAAGTCAGGGACCCAATTCCGCAAGATACAACAGCACAATTAAGTTCACAGCTACCGCAAAGGATGACTGTGATATAGCTTCAATTGATATTCAGGTTTCCACAGACCGCAAAGTCTGGAAAGATGTAAGCACAAAGACATATGAGGCAAGAAGCTACAAGCAGACCTACAGCTATACAGTTGACCTTGACGGATATGCAGAAGGAAGTATTTACGTAAGAGCCGTTGCAACAGACTTTACAGGTAATATGAGTGATACAGGAGATACTGCACCTTATATAGAATATATTGTAGACAGAACAGCTCCCTCTGCACCCCAAAACATTTCGGCAAACGGAAATGACGGATATATCACAGTTTCATGGAGCATGGGCGACGAGCTTGATCTTGGCGGATACAATGTATATAAGTCCACCTCTCTTGAAGGTAACTATCAGCTTATCGCATCAAACCTCTCCTCTCTCAATTATCATGACAGAAACGTTCATGCCGATAAGGAATATTATTATAAAGTAAGCGTTTGTGATACCTGCGGTAACATGAGCTCTCCTTCAATAATCGTTTCTTCAACAATGGCAGAGGATGCACAGAAGCCTGCGATTACAGGTATCAGTAAAACCTATGACCAGAAGATCAGCGAAAGCTCACACACAATAAACGTATCTGCAAGCGATAACAATAAGCTGTCCTATATAACTGTTGAGTATTCTTATATTGAAGACGGTGAATATGTTCAGCTTGTAAGAAAAGACAGCATTGACAGCCATTATGATAATATTTCAATTGAGCTTCCCATAGAAGATATGGAAGACGGAGACGTTATATATATCCGTGCTTATACTGCGGATATGGCAGGACTTGTTTCCGATACCGAAACAGCACAGTATACCTTTGACGGCACAGCTCCCGGTATTTCAAATTATGAGCTGACAAGTGAAAACGACCGTGTAACTCTTACCTGGTCAGACGGCGGTGAAAAGGACCTTGCGGGCTTTAAAGTATACCGTCATGAAGAGGGCGGAGCACCTTCTCTTATCGGTTCAAGAGGTGCTGCTGTACAGGGCGAATATACATTTGTTGATACTATTAAGACGACAGAAAGCAAGACATATTATTACACGGTTACAGCCATTGACAAGCTCGGAAATGAGTATAGTGAAACAAAGAGCTGTGAATACACATATGTTTATGTAAATACGGCTCCCGAAGCTGTTATGGATATGCCTGCATATATGACGGTCGGAGTAGAAGATATTTTCTATGCAGTTGACTCCTATGATAACAATACAATAGTGGAATATATATGGGACTTCGGTGACGGAACGACTTCAAATGAAATAATGCCAATTAAAAAGTATGATGAGATCGGCACATATACAGTAACTCTTACAGTAATAGACAATGAAGGTCTGAGATCCTCCGTATCAAGAGCTCTTGAGGTAAAGGAAAGAGAAGAGCTTGGCACGATAACTGTCAAGGTAGTTGACGACAGCGGTAAGAAGCTTTCCTACGTTCCTGTATACTTTGACCTCGGAAGCGACAGCCAGAGAATAGTATATACAGATGCAAGCGGATGTGCAACAGCAGTTCTCACAGTAGGAACCCATGTTATAGGCACATATTCAAACGGTTATCTTCCCGTTAAGAAGGAAGTGGTCGTTCTTTCAAACGCAACAAGAAGCGTAACTCTCACAACAGTTGAGCAAGAGCTTGTTACCGGTGAATTTGAAATTACCAGAATGACCTTTGATGAAATAGTTGCGGCAGGGATTGACGTTCATGACCCTGCAAACCAGCAGATATACTCCGCAACAGTTCGTGTAACCTACGGCAAATCAGCGCCTATCCGTATTAATTATGTAAGAAATAACAACAGCATTCTCAGCTATACTGTAACAGACTCCTACGGAAAGTGTGTTGATGTTTATGTAAATGATGCAGGTGAAGCGAGAAGAATAACCGATGTCATTTATATACCTACTAAAAACGATGCTGATATTGTAGCTATTGTTGATATTCCCGCAAAAGCATCGTACCTCAAAGAGTTCTTTGACGTAAAGCTTCATATTATTAATAATGCTTCCTCTGAATTTGTACTTGAAAACAATGAGGTAATCCTCAACGTTCCCGACGGAATGACTCTTATGAATTCCGTAACAGGAAGCTATCTCACCTCCAATAAGGCATATATTGACAGCATCAGAGGACAGGAGACAGTTACACTTTCATGGGTGCTCAGAGGCGACACGGCAGGAGAATATGATCTCAGCGCAGACTTCACAGGTACACTTGCCGAATTCAATGAACTGGTTACAGCCCGTTTTGAAACTAAAGAACCCATAAAGGTTTACGGACTTGAAGGTATTAAATTCAGGATTTTAGCTGCTGATGAAATACATAATGATGCTCTTTATTATAAGGTAGAGCTTGAAAATCAGAGACCCATTGACATTTATATGCCCTCAATCGGAACGACTGATAAAATAAAGAATGTTACGGAATCTATCCTCAATGATGATCCCGAAAACGACTTTGAAGTAGAATCCTATGTGCTTAATGCTTATGTTGAAAATGAAAACGGAGCAAAACAGTATATTCCCATAAGCTTTGATGCTAACGGAAATGCCGTAACCGATCTTGAAGTTCTTGCACCCGGACAGAAGCTTGTATATGAATACGTAGCATATAATGCAACCAATATAACAGGCTCAGGCTACTTCATGAATGCGGTAATTACCGAATTTGAAGGACTCTTTGAAAACATTGAAGTAGGCTCCTACGCTGAGGATTTCTACAGCTTTGTTGACTATTCCGAAAAGCTTGACGATATTCTTTCCGGTGAGTCTGAGGATATTGCAGCAGCCCTTGAGTATATAAAGAACTCCGACAACTATTATTATGTAAGTGAAGCGGTTAATCCGGAAATATTCCGTGATCTTTACGTTTTGGCAGACGTTATTCTCAACGGGGATATCGGTCACTTTACGAATGAAGAGGAACGTGAGCTCATTGAAAAGGTAATACTCAGCATTCTTTCTGAAAGCAGCGTTGTCGAAAGTGCCGAAAACCTTGTAGATGCCAAGTATTATGAAGCCGTAAAGGAAATGATCGACCAGATGAAGATGGGCGTGTTTAACGTTTTGGGCGATGAAGACTATCAGGCAATAAAGGCATTTGATGAAATACTTGACGATTCAAAAGATCTTGCCGTTACTTACCGTAAGGAAGGCTTTACGGCGTTTGAAAATCAGCTTCGCCAGAAGATCCTCGGATACTCACTTGGGCTTACGGTTGATTCACTTGTATTTATAAGTACCAATTCAATTGATGAAGCAAAGGCAGTCTCCGGAGCTCTCGGAAAATGTCAGATGGTAGCATCAAGACTTATGAACGCAATGGCAGAAACAGAAAGAGAAGCATATTATTATTCAGTTCTGAAGTATGACTGTAATGCAGAGGTAGCCGGCAGAATTCTTGATATGATCATAGAAAATGCTTATGCATCAGGAGATACGGGAGTTGGTGAGCTTATTGTATCCGTTGCTTCCGATCTCAAAGAACAGCTGAACAGTAACTTAAGCGATTATAATATGAAGATGGATCTGGCAGCAAAGAACGTTCTTGAGGAGATTGGTGAGGAAGCGGCAAAGACTCTCATTAAAGAGGGAATGAAGATAGCTATCGGCTCTACGCCTCTTACGGTCTTATCATCAGGGTTCAATATTATGGATCATCTTTTGGGCTGGGGCGACTATCTTAAACAGCAAGACTTTATGAACGTATATCATACGGTAGGCGAAGCAATTCTTGCTTCCTTCAACAACAGCATCACCGTTCGCAGCGAGGATGATGATTTCTACTCAATGCTTATGCTCAGGGCACTTTGTGAGATAAGATTTGCAGGCGAAGATCAATATTCTCTCTTTATTAAGGATTATATCGACGGTGTATACGGAGGACCTCTCGGTGATAAGAGTGTTGCCGAAAAGATCAATGCCGTAAAGAATACCGACTATGAAACCTATGAAGACTGGGAAGATGATATTCAGTATAAGATGGTTCGTGCAAGGGATATTCTCTTCAATATAGAAAATACTTCTTTTGTCATTCCCGATGCACCGACGGTAACTCTTGATTATGAAAATATGCAGACAGTACAGTCCTTCTCAGAGGAATATGAATACTGCTTTGCTGACGGAGTATGGATTGCAGCAGAAGGTAAGCCTATTTCCTTTGAGTGCACTACAGTTCCCGGAACTCTCAGAGTCAGAGTGGCGGCAAGTGATGAAAACCTTGCAGGGAAGATAACGACAGTTAAGCTTTATGCTAAGAAAGACCTCAGCAAGCTTATCGGCGTTAAATATGACGGAGAAAACTATATTGTTTCAGGCCTTACCTCCACACGTGAATATCAGCTCTTCTTTACAAACAGTGAGGATGCTGAGCCTGTTTGGGAGGCGGCTGTGACGGTACAGGGCGATGATGCGGCAGTCGAAGTGCTCGGCATAGACGAGTATGACTTTGTGATCGTCAGAAGCCTTCACAATCCTGAGCTTGAAGAAACCTATTCAAATCCCTTGGTACGTACAGTAGTAAAGAAGCTTGTAATGAAGCTTACTGTCAAAGGACAGGGTACGGTCGTTCAGACTGATGCATCGGGTATGTATTTCCCCGGAGATACAGTATATCTCACCGCAGTTGCGAACGAAGGATACGAGTTTATAGCCTGGTATGTAAACGGCGAAAAGGTCAGTGCATCTGTCGAATATATGGTAGAAATGGAAGAAGGACTTTCTGTATCTGCAGAGTTTACAAAAGATCCCGAGGCAGGAGATGCAAATGCCGATGGAGTTTTAAACGCTAAGGATGTGCTTCTTTTCAAGAGATATATTTGCGGAAGTGTTTCCCAAAACGATTTAGCATATCAGTATGCAGACATGAACGGTGACGGTGTTGTCAATATGAGAGATTCTCTGCTTTTGAAGCTCAAGCTCGTCAGAGGAGAATGACTTTTTGAGGAATTTGATCTGAAAATGTCAATTTAAACGATGAACCCCGATTTTTCGGGGTTCATTTAATAAATTGAAATATATTTAAAAAACAGTTGCAAAATATAATTATATATGATAGAATACAACGAAAATAAAAAAATGTCGGAGGACATAAAGATGGACAATAAAATTCTTGCCTCTGTTGCAGGCAATCCCATTACAGAAAACGAAGTAAATGAAATGATCGCTCAGATGGGGCAGAGAGGCAGAGCTTACAATACACCCGAGGGCAGAGAAGCAATTCTCGATCAGCTTATCAACAGACAGCTTCTCCTTCTTGATGCAAAGAAAAATCTTTTTGAAAGAGATCCCGCTTTCAAGGAACAGCTTGCAAAGCTCAAGGAAGAGCTTCTTGCAAACTACTGCGTGGAAAAGGTTATTTCAGACGTAAAGATAACAGATGCAGAAGCAAAGACATATTATGAAGAACACACAGATATGTTCGTGTCCGATGCAACTGTAAACGCATCTCACATTCTTGTTGAAAACGAAGAAAAGTGCCTTGAAGTTCTTGCAGAAATAAACAGCGGCGCTATATCCTTTGAAGAAGCTGCAGCAAAGTACAGCTCATGTCCTTCCAAGGAAGCAGGCGGCAACCTCGGTGACTTTGGCAGAGGTCAGATGGTTCCCGAATTTGATACGGCTGTTTTTGAAATGGAAGAAGGCGAAGTCAAGGGTCCCGTTACAACACAGTTCGGTGCACACCTTATAAAGCTCAATAAGAAAAATGCTCCCAAGACCTATGCTTACGATGAGGTTGCTCCTCAGCTCAAGGAACAGCTTCTCCGTGAAAAGCAGCAGAAGGCTTATCAGAGTAAAGTAAATCAGCTCAAGATCATGTATATGGTTGATAAGTTCTGATAATAATTACGATAAGAGAACCCCAAGCATTCCCTACGGAATGCTTGAGGACCCCTTGTCCAATGAAAAAGCCCCCGATCCTTTAAAAAGATCAGGGGCTTTTGTCGCACCAACACATTAATTATATCATATTTTTTTCAAAAAATCAAGAGGTGAAAATAGCTTAATAAACAAATTCTACGTTTTAAACAGAAAATAATTGTATATTTTGTACAAATTTGATATTGCAAAAGCCTCAAAAATATGCTATACTTAAATCACAGAAAAGGAGGAACAAACCAATGTACAAATAAGTACCGGTTCAAATAAGGCTACAGAGCATAGAAAATTTAATAGTGTGTTTTAAATGATTTGGTGGTATGTTAATTTTAGCCGTCATGTGATAAGCGATCAGATCTACAGATCAAAAGTTTAATGATCAAGGACAAAGGAAGTAAAAAAGAAGTTAAAAGAAGTTAAAAGAAGTTATAAGTCCTTTATCAAATAAATAGTGAAATTCTTTTGAATCAATATCTGAAAACAAATCGAAACGGGAACTGAAGAAGTAAAAAAACGATATGTACCGACAAAAGAATTACGCTTGAAGCCTTAAAGTTTGTGAACCATAAGCCCATCGTCTTTTACAGTTTACCTTACCGACATACATATAAATATAAATAAATATAGAAGTTAGTTGGAAATAAGATTTGATTAAGTAGTTTTTGTTTGTTGAAATTATAAGTATACAATAGTATATAAAAGATTATAAAAGTAGAGTTTTAAAAACTATAAGATCGGTGAAGGAAAACATAAGTAAAGGATAGATTTATGAAACGGAGGATAATCAAATGATGTTAGATATCAAGATCGACCGAAAATGACCCTTGGCTGTTTGTAAAGAAAGACAGTCGAGGGTCATTTTCATTTTGTCTTGCTTTGAGTGCTGATTTGTCGAAAGATAATTCGGCTTATTTTTTTGTAAATCTTGATTTATAGATTGCGATATGGTATTATAATAAAGTATCCGCCCTTAGCTCAGTGAATAGAGTACCGGATTCCGATTCCGTTGGCCGAGGGTTTGAATCCCTCAGGGCGGGCCACGAAAAAAGTCACTTTTGTCTACTGACAAAGGTGACTTTTTTCAATGATATCCGTTCCTTACGGAACGGGTGATATATCTTCGATATGATATCCACCTTCGGTGGATGATATATGCCTGCGGCATATGAAGGAACGGATATTATTATGAGCGAAGCGAATAACAAGGTTCCGGGTCACCCGCTCGAAATCTTTGATTTCGTCAGCGATATATCATTGAATAATTCATAGTTTTGTGGTATAATCAGTTCGATAAATAAGAATTTGACGGAGGTTGAGCATTATATGCTTATTGTTGTCGAAGGCATCGTTATGTGCTTTGTACTTTTGATAGTATGCGTGGTCGGTATTGCAAACGGCCCCGTTGGACTTGTGCTTTTGTATGAAAAAGATGTGCAGGAGCGTGTTGTAGAGCTTGGGCTGACCACCAAGAAAAAGATAAAGAAAAATTTTATAATTTGCAGTATTGCTATGTTCGTGCCACTGTTCGTTCTGCCACCCTTGATGGTTTATGGCGTCAACGGAGTGACAGAGTTTTGGGAGGCGTTTTGGCAAATGTCGATCATTCTTTGGATTCAGGGCTTATTTGACCGTTTCTTTATCGATTGGTATTGGGTTGGCAAAACAAAGGCGTGGGAAATCCCCGGCACTGAGGATTTGAAACCTTATATTCCAACAAAGGTGATGATAGGCAAATGGCTGAGTACTATTCTTATGAATCCGCTTATTGCTCTGATTGTCGCAGGTGTGATGCAGTTTATCATATAATTTAATTCCAATAGGTCGAACAGTTAGGAAAATAAGAATTTAGAGGGGTGTTTATTTGTTGTTATATTCTATCATTATGTTTCTGGTTGCAGTTCTGTTTGCAGTACTGGGTATTGCAATTTACAAGGGAAAAACGGATTTAATTCACGACTACCACCAAACAAAAGTCACAGATAAATCAGCCTACGGAAAAGCCTTTGGAAAGGCAATGCTTGTTATCGCAACTGTAATGCTACTTAGCGGCATTATAGGACTGTTT
>JAZSLF010000008.1:0-5402 GCA_045535205.1 Eubacteriales bacterium | reverse complement strand
GACTTTGTTGACTAATAAAAACTAAATACGGCGGTCAGATTGCATTTCGTTTTACACCATGCAAAATGACCGCCGTTATTCTTTTATATTACTGTTTGTAAAAAGCCTGTTCAAAAGTTTTTGAAGGGGTTTGGGGGAACTTTTTATAAAAAGTTCCCCCATGTTTTATCAAAGACCTATCTTGTTTCTTTCGATGTGTTCAAGTTCGGACTCGTTTACTGTGTATGTTCTTCCTGCGATGGGCATAAGCTTCTGGGAGATTACGTCGATAATTCCATCTGCCTGAGGGAAGAAGTACTTTTCAAACTCGTAAGCGGGAGTGATCCAGTTACGTGAACCGAATACTACGGGCGGAGCATCGAGGTAATCAAATGCCATTTCAGTAATATTGGAAGCCATATCACGCATTACGGAGTTTCTGTCGCAAGCGTCACCGACGATAATTATCTTACCTGTCTTCTTAACGCTTTCGATAACCTTTTCATAGTTGAAGGGAACGATGGAACGAGCATCAATTACTTCTGCGCTGATACCGTATTCGCTCTCAAGCTTCTTTGCCGCATCAAGAGCTCTGTAAAGAACAGCACCTATAGTAAGAATTGTAACGTCCTTACCTTCACGCTTAACGTCGGGTTCACCGAACTTAACTGTGTAGCTCTCTGCGGGAACTCCGCCTTCGTGGAACTGTTCACCGATGTCGTAAATTCTCTGAGATTCAAAGAAGATAACGGGGTCAGTACCGTTGAGAGCTTCTGCCATAAGACCCTTTGCATCATAAGGTGTTGCGGGGAAGCAAACCTTCAGGCCGGGAATGTGTGAACAGAGAGCTGTCCAGTCCTGAGAGTGCTGTGCACCGTATTTTGAACCAACGGAAACACGGACTACTACGGGCATCTTGAGGATACCTGCACTCATTGACTGCCACTTTGAAAGCTGGTTGAATATTTCGTCACCTGCACATCCGATAAAGTCAGCGTACATAAGCTCAACGATAGCACGGCCGCCTGCCATAGCATAACCTACAGCGGAACCGACGATAGCAGCTTCGGAAATGGGAGAGTTGAAGAAACGGTGGTAAGGCAGAGCTTCTGTAAGACCTCTGTATACTGCGAATGCACCGCCCCAGTCACGATTGTCTTCGCCGTAAGCGATAGTTGTGGGGTCTTCATAGAACTTATCAAGAATAGCCTCAAAGAGACCGTCACGGAGACCGAACTGCTTGATCTTGGGAATCATTTCACCCTTTTCGTCGTAAGCATAGCGAGCCTTTGAAGCGATCTGCTTTACTCTGGGGTTCTCTTCCTTGGGAATGAGAACGTCGGGTTCTCTTTCTGTATCCATACTGGGAGTAATTGTGTTGGAGAACATGATAGAGGAGATCATGTCGGGAGTCTTGTCAAGGTCCATTCTGGGAGAGATGGATTCATCAACTGCCATTTCACAGATCTTTGTAACTCTCTTGATGATGTCTTCTTCGATTGCATCGAATTCAGCAGCAGTAGCAACCTTGCCCTTGATCATCTTTGCACGGTATGCAGCGATGGGACATGCGTTCTTCCATTCTTCGATCTCCTCTGCTGTTCTGTATGTGGAGGAGTCAGAGGGAGAGTGACCGCTTACACGGTATGTTGCAACTTCAAGGAATGCAGGGCCTTCACCCTTAACGAGAAGCTCCTTCTTTCTTGTTGTAGCATCGATAACTGCGAGAGGATCGTAACCGTTGACCTTTTCAGCGTGCATCATTTCGGGAGCGAAGCCTGCACCGAGACGTGCCGCTACGTCATAACCCATGGTTTCACCCTTTGTCTGACCGCCCATGCCATAGAAGTTATTGAATACGTTGAAGAGGATAGGCATACCTGTATCTTCATACTTACCGTCCATACCCCAAAGCTTTCTGATCTGGTCCATGTTGGCCATGTTGAGAGCTTCGAGAACGGGGCCTCGTCCGAGAGCACCGTCGCCGGAGTTAGCAACTACGATACCCTTCTTGTGACAGCTTCTCTTATAGAGAGCCGCACCGAGAGCTACGGGAGCCGCACCGCCAACGATTGCATTGTTGGGGAAAATACCGAAGGGAATGAAGAAAGCGTGCATGGAGCCGCCGAGACCTCTGTTGAAGCCTGTTGTACGTGCAAAGATCTCTGCGAGAGCACCGTAAAGGAGGAAGTCGATTGCGAGATCCTTAACGTCACCCTTCTTATTTTCCTTACCTTCAACTACGGAGAGAATGTTTCCGCCGAGAAATTCCTTCATGATGTCGTAAAGCTCTGTTTCATCGAGCTTGTTGATGGAGGAAAGACCCTTTGCTAAAATTTCGCCGTGGCTGCGGTGAGAACCGAAGGTGAAGTCGTTGATGTCGAGGCAGTATGCCTGACCTACAGCGGAAGCTTCCTGACCGATGGAAAGGTGTGCGGGACCGGGGTTGTTATATGCAACACCGTTGTATACACTCTTTACTTTGATCTCGTTGAGCATTGTTTCAAACTCACGGATAATTCTCATGTCACGGTAAATGCGGAGAAAATCGTCCTTTGTATAGAGCTTCTTTTCTTCTGCAAGTGTTTTGCTGTACTGACAAAGAGGAATTTTATTAAATTCCAGATAACCCTTTTCAAAAGCTACAGCAGGACTGATATATTGACTCTTAGGCATAATTTATTCCTTCTTTCTGTAAATTACTGTAAATTAATCAATCATGAACATACCCTCACGGATAACTTCGCATACCGTAGGATGAGGGAATACTATTTTCTGAACGTCAGTTACTCTGTCCTGACGTGCTACCATTGCAGCGGCACCGTAAATGATCTCAGAAGCATAAGAACCTATCATATGTACACCGATGATAGTTTTATGTTCATCGTCAACAACTATTTTTACAATACCGTCACCACCTTCATTCTCAGCGATATATCTGCCGCTGTAACGAAGACTTATCGTGTGCTCTGTCGCTTTAATTCCAACCTTTGCGGCTGAGTCAACAGTTTCACCTACACAGCCGACCTCGGGCTTTGTGTAAATAACAGCGGGAATTGCACGGTAATCAACCGAGTCCTTAATTCCGAGCATGGAATTAACAGCCGCTTCGCCTTCACGGTAGGCAGTATGTGCGAGCATACTCTTTCCGTTGACATCCCCTGCCGCCCATACGCCGGGAACGCTTGTGCGGCCTGTTTCATCGGTAACTATCGCACCTCTGTTTGTGAGAACGCCGAGTGTTTCAAGACCGATATTCTGTGTTCTTGCACGTCTGCCTGTGCTGACAAGAACGAGCTCACAGCTTACCTTTTCAGTCTTATCACCGAGCTTGTATTCAACAAATCCGTCACCGTATTTGCCGCCTACGTTACATACAGCCGCACCCAAAATGAACTTAACGCCCTTCTTTGCATAGTTGCTCTGAAGGATATTTGAAATATCACGGTCTGTGGGACCTGCGATCTTGTCCATCATTTCAATAACGGAAACCTCGCTTCCGAGTGTATTGAAATAGGATGCCATTTCGAGACCGATAACACCGCCGCCGATAACTGCGATGGTCTTAGGTACTTCTCTGAGGTCGAGTATTTCACGGTTTGTTACCGCAAGACCTGCGTCAACCGCTTCACGAAGTCCGGGAATGGGAGGAACAGCCGCTTCACTGCCTGTACAGATAAGAAGCTTCGCACCCTCGTACTTTTCACCGTTACATTCCACCGTGAAACCGCCTTCACTTTTGCCGACTATCTTGGCAGTTCCTTCAACCACCTTGACACCGGCACCTCTCATTTTTGCACCGACACCTGAAACAAGAGTCTTTACGACCTTATTCTTTCTGTCGATAACGGCATTGTGGTCGATCTTTGCACCTTCGACGGATACGCCGAATGCTTCACCGTGTATTGCCGCTTCATATATTTTCGCAGAATTGAGAAGGGTCTTTGTGGGAATACAGCCCTCGTTGAGACATACACCGCCGAGTGCTCTTTCTTCAAAAAGAATTACCTTCATTCCGCTGTGAGCCGCACGCTCAGCAGCATTGTAGCCGCCGGGGCCGCCGCCCAAAACTATCAGATCAAAAGCTGCCATATCCACTTACCTCACTTTGCGAGAAGAATGTCAAAGTTTTCAAGTGCAACAGCCAGATCCTTCAAAAATCTTGCCGCAGGAGCACCGTCAAGAGCTCTGTGGTCAAATGTGAGGGACAGACCCATTGCAGGATATACGCTTCCGTCAGCCTTCAGCTTGTTTGTGATCGCACACACACCGAGGATAGCAACCTGAGGAGGATTGATAACAGGTGTGAAGCTTTCTACGCCGAGTGAACCGAGGTTTGTGATTGTAAATGTGCCGCCTGACATTTCATCGGGAGAAAGTGTACCCTCTCTCGCCTTGCCTGCAGCTTCCTTATTTGCTTTGGAGATCTCAGCAAGGCTGAGAGTATCAGCACCGAAGATGGTGGGAACGAGAAGTCCTCTTTCCGTGTCAACGGCAAGACCGATATTTGCGTGCTTGTACTTTCTTATCACGTCATCCTTCAGAGTTGCATTTACGTCGGGATGATTCATAAGTGTACGGCTTACGGCAAAGAATACCATATCGTTAAGAGAGATCTTGGGAAGACCGAGAGCCTCTGCACCTGCTTTAAGAGATGCACGGTACGCCATAAGCTTTGTGGCATCGAAGCTTGCATTGAGTGTAAGCTGTGCCATTTCGGAAAGAGATGCGTGCATTGAACGGGAGATCGCACGGCGGATACCGGACATTTGAACCTCTTCACATTCAGCAAAGTTCACAGCCGCAGGTGCTGCTGCAGCTACGGGAGCCGCTTCAGCTTCAGCCTTTTCGCAAACTTCTACAGCTTCGCCTCTGAGGAATGCTTCTACTGCCGCTGCAGTCGCTCTGTAGCCTGCATCAAGTGCAAGATTTATATCTCTTTCAATAATTCTTCCGTGAGGACCTGTGGGCACGACCTTCGTCATGTCAACACCTGTCTTGAGAGCAAGTGCCTTTGCCCTGGGAGATATTTTAATTCTTTCTCCCTTAACTACTTCGCCTGTTGCAACAGGTGCCGCTACGGGCTCTGCCTTAACCTCTTCAACAGCTTCGGGTGCTGCTTCGGGTGCCGCACCGCCGGGGATGAGATCTGAAATGTCTTCGCCTTCTTCACCGATAATGCAAACGGGATCAAGGCAAGGTACTACGTCTCCGTCTGCCGCAAACACTTCAAGAATAGTACCTGTGTAGAGAGAAGGCTCATCGAAGGCTGACTTATCTGTTTCGTAAGAATAGAGAATGTCGCCCTCTGCTACCTTGTCTCCTTTTTTCTTGTGCCAAGCCGTAATGATACAGCTTTCAACGCTCTGCCCCTGACGAGGCATGATTACAAGATTTGCCAAATTTATTCATTCCTTTCATTA
>JAZSLF010000075.1:0-4195 GCA_045535205.1 Eubacteriales bacterium | reverse complement strand
GGATTGTCTTCTATCATGGTCAGTGCGTCACCTGCGTAATAAGGCGCAAGCGCAGCTTCGCCGCCGCCCATTTTATCAAATATCTCGTCCATTACGTACGCCTGCACGAGATTTTTCTGCTCACGCAAACTCTCTGCCGCTTCTCTTATCTCGTCTTCATCGGTGGTATTGAAGGAATAACCGAGTCTTTTGAGCGCAATTGCAAAAGTGTCTCTGGAGTTGGAAAACATGAACATGTTCCCTGCGTAATTGGTGTCCCACAGAATATTCCAGGTATCCACCTTGTCTTCGGGATCAACGAGGGTCGTATTGTACACGATGCCCACAACGCCCCACATGTAAGGAACGGAATACTCGTTCGTCGGGTCGTAACCCGGATTTACGAGATCTTTTTTTATATATGAAAAGTTGGGAACGTTTTCAAAATTTATCTTTTCAAGCATTCCCTCGTTTATCATACGGGATACCATGTATTCCGAAGGGATTATAATATCATAAGCTGTTCCGCCCGATTTTATCTTGGCGTACATTTCTTCATTGGTTGCAAAGTTAGTATAAAGCACCTTGATACCTGTGAGCTTTTCAAACTCTCTGTTTGTATCAAAGAAGCATTCTTCGCCGTCATCAACGGAAATGTATTCACCCCAGTTATAAACTGAGATCTCCACTCCCTGACCCTTGAACTTTTCCCAATCAACGCTGTCGGAATAGGGAATTTCAAAGCCGCTTTCAATTTCGGCAGCAGAAACACCCGTCGTCATACAAAAAGACAGGCTGAGAAGAACAAGAAGTACGGATATTATCTTTTTCATACGCCGTCCCTCCTTGAAAGCTTTTTATGCTTCTGCACTTCGGTTATGTTCATTATGAGAAGAACCGTTAAGACCACAAGGAATATTATGGTGGAAAGTGCGTTTATTTCGGGGCTTACCTTTCGGCGAGTCATGGCGTAGATGGTTATGGAAAGGGTCTGACTTTCTGCACCGTAGGTGAAATAGCTGATGACAAAGTCGTCAATGGAATATGTAAGACTCATGAGAAAGCCCGTGAGGATACCCGGCATTATTTCGGGAATTATCACCTTTCTGTAGACCTGTCTGCCGTTACAGCCGAGGTCCATCGCCGCTTCGCAAAGGCTTGTGTCCATCTGTCTGAGCTTAGGCAGTACGTTGAGTATTACGTAAGGAGTGCAGAAGCAGACGTGGGCAAGAATTAGGGTGATATATCCGAATTCAATTCCAGCAAATACGAAAAGAAGCATAAGGGATACACCCGTTACTATTTCGGGATTGAGAATGGGCATATAGGTAACATTCATAATTACCGTTCTCGTTCCCTTTTTCATATTTCTGATGCCGATAGCCGCCATAGTACCGAGTACGGTCGCAAGAACAGAGGCAATAAGGGCAACTATGAGGGTCGTACCCAGACTCTTTATTATTTCCTCGTTATGAAAGAGCTTTTTGTACCAGTCTAAAGTAAAGCCTGTCCATACTGTTCTGCTCTTTGATGAATTGAAGGAATATGCGATAAGAACTCCGATGGGAGCATAGAGGAAGGCGAATACAAGTACAAGCCAGAGACGCTGTAAGCTTTTGGTATTTTTCATACTATTACCGCCTCCATTTCTTCATCGTCAAGGGAGTTGGTTATGCTCATGCAAAGGAGAATAAATACCATGAGAACAAGGGAGATAGCCGCACCTAAGTTGGGGTTATAGGCATTTCCGAGGAACTGAAGGTCGATAAGGTCACCGATGAGCATATTGGTTCCGCCGCCGAGCATCTTCGATATGATAAAGGTACTTACGGCAGGGACAAAGACCATAGATATGCCCGATGCGATACCGGGAGTCGAGAGAGGCAGAACAACTCTGAGAAACACGTTCACAGAGCCTGCACCGAGATCTCTTGCGGCTTCTATGGTTTTTTCATCTATTTTAGTCATGATAGAGTACAGCGGAAGGATCATAAAGGGAAGGTAGTTATAGACCATGCCCAGAACTACTGCGCCCTGTGTGTTTATAAACTGGAAGGGGCCAAGTCCCACAAATCCGAGAAGCTTATTGAGAAGTCCGTTGTTCTCAAGAATAGTCATCCACGCATAAGTCCTCAGCAGAAAGTTCATCCACATGGGAAGCATGGTGAGCATCACCATCATTCTCTGCTTTGAATAATGCATACGGGAAATAGTATAGGCTACGGGGTAGCCGAGCAAAAGGCATATCACTGTTGCTATCAGTGCAAGCCAGATGGAGTTTATGAGGGTAGGCATATATTTGCTGACACCGAGCAGGTTGTCCCACGTAAAGACCTTCTTTTCGAAAATCACTTCCGAAAGTAACGTGTCAGCCTCGTCACCGTAGGCTTCATAATACTCCTCTCTTACGTTCAGAACATCTTCCTCACTGAGACGGTTACCGTCGGCATCGACGGTGATGGTGGTCGTGCAGGCAAATACTGCAATCAAAATTAGAGGAATGATAATGAACACAGCCATCCATATTAGATAGGGAAAAGCAAGAATTCGGGATCTTTTGTTCAATTATGGCTCCTTTTCCCCGCCGGATTAGAATATTTCCGGTTTTTCACCGTCGGTCACGGATATACGGCGGATATTCCGTGCCGTCTCCCCAAAGAGCTTTTTAAAGCTCTCTTTTAAGGAACAATTTTGAGTTTACACCATCTCTGTCCCTTATGGGAAATGTCTTTTGCCGTTTCCGCCTTTTTCCCAAATTACCAAAAGGGGAAACACTTTTCCATTGTAATTTTTATTGTATCAAATTACGACGGTTTTTGCAAGTAGGAGAGCCATATTTTATTAAGTTATATTATAAATAATATTTATCCGTGTACGTCAGTTCTTTTTAGAATTCTGTCTCCGGCACAGCTATACAGCAAAAAGACGGACAATGCAAGCATCGGAAGATTTGTTCCCACACGCATTTGCACGTATACGGTAAAAATAAAAAAGAGAAAAGAAAACACTTGAGATACCCGTCTGCATACCCTTTCTGCCTTGCACACGTCATGGGTCAGGGTAAGAAGCAAGCATCTGAAAACTCCCATGCCGTCAAAACGTGACACGGGCATAAGATTGAAAACGGCAAGGGCAAGATTTGAAAAAACAAAGAACACAGCTTCCGGGGAGCCCTTTGTACAGAATAAGAATACTACCGCACATATTACGTTGAATAATGCCCCCGCACAGCTTACCGCTATCTGCACAAAATAACCCTTATTTGAAAAATCGTAGCTGAGCCACATTCCGAAAAGAGAGCCTTTGGCTTTCACAAGAGGAACACCAAGCAGCTTTGCAAAAACAAGATGTCCCGCCTCATGCACCGCCGCCGCACCGAGCACTAACAGAGCAAATTTTGTGCCTTTAAGAAAAAACATAAGCAAAAGCACAGCAATAACAAGCAAAATTCCTCTGAACAAACTAAGTGTTTTACTGTTTTTGGGAAGACCTCTTTTTACTTTGAACATAACAAAACTCCTTCACGTACAAAAACAAACGTCAAGCCATTCCAAACAGCTCTGCAAGGCTGTCGCAAATGTACTGCCACAGATTCCATTTCGTGTTCTGAACCTCTACCGCTGTGCTGCCCTCATCCTGAAAAACCTCTTCTGAATTATCCACCGTTCTTCCGTCGGGACTGACTATCTGCGAAAAAACGGAAACGATCCCTTCACCGTTAAAGACATCATTCTCAGCGTATTCTATGGGCTCTGTATTCTTTCCGAATGAAGCAAAAAAGAAAAACAGAAGAAGAACCGCCGTTCCGACTATCATAACAACACTTGCCGCAAGACTGTTTTTTCCTCTCCCGTTTTCTTCTTTCTCCGTATCAGAGCTTATTCTTTTTCTGCCAAAGCTAATATCGATCTTTCTGTTCATATCATCACCTCATATATTATATATGAAGCAAATAAGAGGGATATAACAAGGGGAGCCCTTTTCGAGAAAAGGGCTTCCCTCAGAGTGTAGACAAAGTCTACACTCTGAGGCAGACTAAGTCGGATCGTAGCCATGTCGTTCTGTGAGCCAAGGAGTTGTAGTTAACACTTGTCTTCCTAAGACCGCTTGGGCCTTCCGACTTTGAAGCAAATAAGAGGGATATAACAAGGGGAGCCCTTTTCGAGAAAAGGGCTTCCCTCAGAGTGTAGACAAAGTCTACACTCTGAGGCAGACT
>JAZSLF010000117.1:0-8732 GCA_045535205.1 Eubacteriales bacterium | reverse complement strand
CCCGCTGTGTAAAGCTTACCAAAGTACAGCGGCGAAAGGGGTACGGTGCCGAAGGCGGAGCATGGCAAAGCTTCGTCCTGGCAACCGAAAATAAGATTTCGGCTGTTGTCGCAGTAATGCGGAGCGCTATCTGACAAAGTTCATACCGGCGGTATTTTTATATACCGTCTTACCGTATTGATTTTGTATGATGGTTACTTTTCGGTAACTGTCATTTTTTTGTTTGATACTTTGTTCCGTAAATAACCAAAGAAAACGGATTACAAAATTAAGGAGTTACACATTATGAAAAACACAGTATTTACAGGTGCAGCTACTGCTATCATCACACCCTTTAACTCAGATAACACAGTTGATTTTGAAAGCTTCGGAAAGCTTATCGAATGGCAGATAGAAAAAGGGATAAACGCAATCGTCGTTGCAGGCACAACAGGCGAAGGCTCAACTCTCACAGACGAAGAACACAAGGACGTTATCAAGTACTGCGTAGACAAGGTAGCAGGCAGAGTTCCCGTTATCGCAGGCACAGGCTCCAACGATGCCGCTTATGCCATTGAGCTTACAAAATACGCTTGCGAATGCGGTGCTGATGCCATGCTTCTCGTAGCGCCTTATTATAATAAGGCTACACAGAACGGTCTTATCACATTCTTCAAAGCAATTGCAGACGCTTCAACAAAGCCCTGTATCCTCTACAACGTACCCGGTAGAACAGGCTGTAACATTCAGCCCGCCACAGTTGCCACCCTCGCAGAGCATCCCAACATCGTTGCCATCAAGGAAGCAAGCGGCGACCTTTCGGAAATTGCAAAAATTGCAGCTCTCTGCGGCGATAAGATCGATATTTATTCAGGAAACGACGACCAGATAGTTCCCGTCATGTCTCTCGGCGGCAAGGGTGTTATCTCCGTTCTTTCTCATGTTCTCCCCGAAGAAACAGTTGCTATGTGCAAATACTGTCTTGACGGAAATTATCCTGCGGCTTCTGACATTCAGCTGAAGCTTCTCTCCCTTATCGATGCACTTTTCCTCGAAGTCAATCCCATTCCCGTAAAGGCAGCTATTGCAGCTATGGGTTACTGTGAAAACGTCCTCAGACTTCCTCTTACACCTATGGAGTCTCAACACGAAGAGGTTCTCCTCGGACTTATGCGTGAAAACGGCATTGACTGCTGAGCGGAGGATAAAATGAATATACTTTTATGCGGATTTGCAGGATACATGGGCCGTGAGGTGATAAATCTTGCAAACGCTTCCTCCGATATAAAGATCGCAGGCGGCGTAGACCCCATGGCTACAGGGGAATATACGGTTCCCGTTGCCAAAAGCTTTACTGACGCTGTAACTGACGTTGACTGTATCGTGGATTTTTCACACCATTCAATAACGAAGGAGCTGCTTGAATTTGCAGTTTCAAATAAGCTTCCTCTTGTCCTTGCTACTACAGGACAGACAGCGGAAGAAAAAGAAATGATATACGAGGCTTCAAAAGCAATTCCCCTTTTCTTTGCCGCAAACTATTCTCTCGGCATCGCTCTACTTATTGAGCTTGCGAAAAAGACTGCCGAGGTTATGGGTGATGCTGAGATCGAAATAATCGAAAAGCATCACAACAGAAAGCTTGATGCCCCCAGCGGAACTGCCCTTGCCATCGCAGATGCGATCCGTAAAGTCAGACCCGATTCATTTACAGTTGAGGGACGAAGCGGAAACGGCAAGAGAGATGTGCGTGAGATCGGCATACACGCGGTCAGAATGGGCAATATCGTCGGTGAGCACGAAGTCATTGTAGGAACGCAAAATCAGACGATAACGCTGAAGCACGAAGCTCACAGCAGAGCTCTTTTCGCAGAGGGTGCACTTTCTGCGGCAAGATTTCTTATGGGCAAGAATGCAGGTCTTTATGACATGAAAAGCATGATATCATTATAAAATAGTTTATATCCTGAGCAAGAGGTGATACTAAATGAAGGTTGCTATATACGGATACGGAAATTTAGGCAGAGGAGTTGAATGCTCCGTACATCAGAACAGCGATATGGAGCTTTTCGGTATTTTCACAAGGAGAGCCCCCGAAAGCGTAAAAACAGTTTACGGCACTCCCGTTTATTCTGCTGACGATATTCTGAGCTACAAAGACGAAATAGACGTTCTTATTATCTGCGGAGGAAGTGCAACGGATCTTCCCGTGATGACACCGGTACTTGCGGAAAGCTTCAATGTTGTTGACAGCTTTGATACTCACGCAAAAATACCTGAGCATTTTGAAAAAGCGGATGCTTCTGCCAGAAAAAGCGGACACGTCGCTCTTATCTCTGCAGGCTGGGATCCCGGTATGTTCTCTGTAAACCGTCTTTATGCTTCCGCCATTCTTCCCGAAGGAAAGGACTATACCTTCTGGGGTAAGGGTGTAAGTCAGGGACATTCCGATGCCATCCGCAGAATTGACGGTGTCAAGGATGCCAGACAGTATACCGTTCCATATCCCGAAACACTCGAAGCGGTACAAAACGGTGAAACACCTGAGCTTTCGGCACGTGAAAAGCATCTTCGTGAGTGCTACGTCGTTGCAGAAGAAGGTGCAGACCTTGAGTATATAAAAAATACTATCGTAAATATGCCAAACTACTTTGCCGATTACAATACTACGGTTGAGTTTATCAGCGAAGAAGAAATGAAGAAAAACCACTCTGCCCTGCCTCACGGCGGCTTTGTTATCAGAACGGGAAAGACGGGTGTTGACTCATCAAACAGCCACACAATACAGTACAGCTTAAAGCTTGACTCCAATCCCGAATTTACGGGAAGCGTTCTCGTCTCATGTGCAAGGGCCGTAAACAGAATGAATAAAAGAGGCTTTAGCGGTGCTGTTACGATTTTCGATATTGCCCCCGCAGACCTTTCTCCACTCTCCCCCGAAGAGCTTCGCAGAACTATGCTTTAATAAAAGGAATTACAGAATATGAATTTTTGTGCAGAAAAAATCGACCTGCTGTGTGAAAACGTATCCGTCGGTGAAAACGGACATCTGCTTTTTGCGGGACAGGATACCGTAACACTTGCAAATGAATACGGCACTCCCTTATATCTGCTTGATGAAGACAGAATAAGAGAAAGAGTCAGAACGTACAAAAAGGCCGTTTATGAAGCCTTCGGTGAAGGCGGTCTTGTGCTCTACGCTTCAAAAGCAGCATCCTTTAAAAAAATATATGAGATAATGAATGACGAGGGTATGGGAATTGATGTTGTATCCTCCGGTGAGATATGCACAGCATTAAAGGCGGCATTCCCTCTTGAAAATGCATTCTTCCATTCAAACAACAAAACGGATAGTGATATAGCTTACGCCATTGAAAACGGCATCGGTTATTTTGTTGTTGACAACGCAGAGGAGCTTTTTGCAATTGACAGAATTGCAGCCTCAAAAAACGTTCAGCAGAAGGTTCTTCTCCGTATCACTCCCGGCATTGACCCCCACACCTTTGCGGCTGTTTCAACAGGAAAGGTAGACTCCAAGTTCGGTTCTGCCATTGAAACGGGTCAGGCTGAGGAAATAGTAAAGACTGCATTGTCCCTTAAAAACATTTGTCTTGAAGGGTTTCATTGTCATATCGGTTCTCAGGTCTTTGAGTCTGATATATATCTTAAAGCAGCTGAGGTAATGCTGAATTTCTTCAAGGCTATGAAAGACACGCTTGATTTTGAAACGAAGCTTTTTGACATCGGCGGCGGCTTCGGTGTCCGTTATATCGCAGAACACGGTCACGTCGATATTGAAAAGAACATTTCAGAGATCGGTGAGTTTATAAAGAATAAGGTATCAGAGCTCGGCATTGAAATGCCCTGTGTTGCCTTTGAGCCCGGCCGAAGCATCGTTGCTGATGCGGGTATGACCCTTTATACCGCAGGTACTGTCAAGAGAATTCCCGAATTTATCAACTACGTTTCCGTTGACGGCGGTATGACGGACAACGTTCGTTTTGCGATGTACTCATCTCCCTATACTCTCTTTGCCGCAAACAAGATGAACGAGAGGTGCGATATGCTCTGCTCCGTTGTGGGAAGATGCTGTGAAAGCGGAGATATTATTCAGGAGAAGGTTCCGATGCCGCTGTCCGTATGCAGAGGTGACATTATTGCCTGTCTCACAACAGGTGCTTACAACTATTCAATGGCATCAAACTACAACAGGATCCCCCGTCCTCCCGTAGTGATGCTCTCAAACGGCGAAAGCTACGTTGCGGTACGCCGTGAAACTGTTGAAGATCTTACTGCACTTGACGTATAAAGCTGCAGCTTTAAAAGAAGTCCCGAATGGGTTTGTTCCGATTCGGGACTTCTTTTGTTTTATATTAAGTATTTTTCAGCTACGGTAAGACTCTTATTCAACAAAGCCGAGTGCCCTTGCATATTCATAAATGACCTTAGCAGCACCGTCAATGCCTATTTTACTTGTTGATACAACAAGGTTATAATTTCCGGGCTTACCCCATTTTCCGCCTGTATAATAGTTATAGTAGCTTGAGCGTTTCTTATCCTTCTTCGTCATTCTTTCCTTCGCTTCGGATTCCGAAATTCCCGCACGTTCCATTATACGATGTATTCTGTCAGGCTTTTCACCCTGAACAAAGACGTTGACCTTCTTTTCATGTTCGTTAAGAATATAGTCCGCACATCTGCCGACAATAACGCAGTTTTCCTGTTCGGAAAGCTCTCTGATGATCTCACTCTGAGCAATAAACAATGCATCATTTATCGGAACAGCCATAGGAGTCGTGCTCGTATATATCATGGAAGCACCCATGGCAAGTGTATACAAAAGACTGCTTGATGCCTGTTCATCCGCAAGGGCGAGAGCTTCTTCGCTTATTCCGCTTCTTTTTGCCGCCATCACGATAAGGTCCTGGTCATAGCATTTGCATCCGAGAAGTTCTGCAAGCTTGTGCCCTACTTCTCTGCCGCCGCTTCCGTACTGTCTGCCTATTGTTATCACTAATTTTTCTGACATGGTATCCTCCTTGCCGTCGGAATACACATCGGCTCCTTACTTCTGTGTCATTTTGCCTGATTTTTCCGACGCATTAATATTCTTCCATAATTAGTATACATTAAAAATTGAATTTTGTAAACACAAAAAATGCATTTTTCATGATTTTTACATAAAAACAGATGTGCTTTTTGTGCAAGTACACCATTTTTTCGCTTTCGCAATAAAAATAAACTCCGCCGTCAAGCTAAGTCAACACAGCTTTTAAGCGGAGTTTTCAATTTTTAATATTAAAGCCTGGATATTACGATGCCGTCAGGACCGTAAGTTGCCGCAGACCAGATTATCTTTCTGGGGCATTTTGATATACATACGTCACAGCCTGTACACTTGGAATAATCTATCTTTGCCACATGGTTTATTACCTCTATCGCCTTTTCGGGACAGTTCTTGGCACAGATATTACAGCCGATGCATCCCATATCACAAACGTTACGGGTCATTTTACCGTCACTTACCGATTTACAGCCGACCCAATGACGACTGTCGTAAGGTATTAGCTCTATAATTTTGAGAGGACAGGAGGCCACGCAAACACCGCAACCTCTGCATTTTACGTAATCGACGTTTGCAACACCGTCTTCAACTGTTATTGCATCAAAAGGACACGCCGAAGCACAGGAGCCGAGACCGATACAACCGTTGGGACACGCCTTGTCACCTCCGCCGAGGGCCGCCGCCGCATGACAGTCGGGAACACCCGCATAAGAGAGCTTTTTCTTGGAGCAGGCAGAAGTACCTGAGCACATAACCTGAGCTCTCATTCTGACAGCTTTTTCAGCTTTAACGCCCATGATCTCTGCGATCTTTTCTGCAACCTCATCGCCGCCTACCGTACAGGCATTGGTCTTCGCAGTTCCCGCAACGATCGCTTCAGCAAGACCGCTGCAGCCGGGATAACCGCATCCGCCGCAGTTTGCACCGGGCAGACATTCCGTTATGGCAGGTATTCTTTCGTCAACCTCAACGTGAAATACCTTTGAAGCTACCGCAAGAAGAAGTCCTATAACAAGACCGAGCACCATGAATACTGCAAATGCTATTAAAATATTCATACAGAGCCACCCCCTTATATACTGAATCCGGAGAAGCCGGAAAATGCCATGGCAAGAAGTCCTGCCGCAAGAAGAATAAGGGGAAAGCCCTTGAAGGCTTTAGGCGGATCACAAAGCTTCATTTTTTCACGGACACCTGCAAAAATCAGAATTGCAAGTGTGAAGCCGATTGCCGCCGAAAAGCCGAACACTACGCTTTCTATAAACGTGTAACCGTTCTGAATGTTAGTGAGTGCCGCACCGAGAACTGCACAGTTTGTTGTGATTAGGGGCAGGTATATGCCGAGTGCAGAATAAAGGGAGGGCACAAACCTTCTGAGAAACATCTCGATAAACTGAACGAGAGCCGCTATGACAAGGATAAATGCAACTGTTTTAAGGTACTCAAGTCCGAGAGGAAGGAGCACGAAATAATAAACAAGATATGTAGCCGCACTTGCAAGAGTCATTACAAACGTAACCGACATACCCATACCAAGTGCTGTCGAAGGCTTATCCGACACACCGAGGAAGGGACAAATCCCGTAAAACTTTGAAAAAATAAAATTTTCGGTAAGTATTGCCGCAAGCATGATAAGAAGTATATTAGCCATTGTTTACCTCCTCATCATATTCTTCGTCACGGAAGGTTATTTCTTCTTCTTTATTGCGTTCGCTGTACTGTGCTTCGATTATCTGGGCACGAACAGCATCAACCCTCTTGTTTTCCGCCTTTGTTTCAGCAATATTTCTGAGCTTCTGAGTTGCGGCAACAAGGAATGCAAGAGTAATAAACGCACCTGTGGGAAGAACGAATATCGTAGCAGGAGGATATGAGCTGCCAAACAAAGCGATGCCGCCGAGTCCGTTTGAGTCTGCAAATACTCTGCCTGTTCCGAGAAGCTCTCTGACAAAGCCCATAAGGGTAAGAGCTACGGTAAAGCCTGCACCCATTGAAAGACCGTCAACCACAGCCGCAAGGGGCGGATTTTTTGAAGCAAAAGCTTCTGCTCTGGCAAGAATGATACAGTTTACAACAATAAGGGGAATAAAGAGGCCGAGAGATGCCGATATTGCCGGAAAATATGCCTTCAATATAAGCTCTACAGCAGTTACAAATCCTGAAATAACAACGATGTAAGCAGCTATTCTCACCTGAGGCGGAATAAATTTTCTGAGAAGTGAAATAAAAAGATTTGAGAAGGTAAGGACCGCAATTACGGCGACGCCCATACCGAGAGCGTTTACAACGGAGGTAGTAACCGCAAGGGTGGGACACATGCCGATAAGCTGGACAAGGGTTGGGTTATTATTGACAAGACCGCCCATCACTATATCTTTATAAGATGTTTTCTTCACGATGTTTTACCTCCTTTCAAATTTCTGTTTCGGGAGACTCGGATGTTTCTTCTTCGGTATCCGTAGTTTCCTTTTCAAGATAATGACCGTTTTCACGGTTTGCCGTATAGGACTTATCTTCTTCGTAATAATACTTCGTCTGATACTGACCTGCAGCGGAAGGGTCAATATGTGTATCCTCTGCCGCCTGTGTCATGGCATCAAGTATCTCCTGTCTGTCCTGAGCACCGTTGGCAACTGTCGTTTCCTCGTCAGCGCCTTCCGTCGTATCAACGGAAGTATCCGCACTCTCCTCAGAGGAAGCTTCTTCATGATAAATCTCCATGCCTCGAAGAGCCGCTATTTCAGAAGGAGTTATCGGAACTGCCATGGCCGCATTTACACCTGCCGTAACAGCCTTTGAGCTTACGGTAGCTCCTGCAACCGCATCAACGTTGCTTCCTACATTAAAGGGCCCGTATTTTCCTATATACTGGCTGAGGAAGGACTCGTTCTTCGTTTTGCTTCCGAGACCTGCAGTTTCGGACATCGAAACGATCTTTACACCCTCCACCTTACCGTCGGAACGTATACCGACCATCATGGAGATCTCGCCGCCGTAGCCCTGTGTTGTCACGGAAACGCAATAGCCGTAAAGCTTATTTTCCTTTTCAACAAGGAATATTTCTTCTTCACCGCTGTAGCCTGCAAAGGAATATGCATCGTCTGCATCCTTAAATATCTGTGTTACAGCCGCTTTCTTTTCCTTGACGTCATTTTCTGCAATAACGTCCTTGGTTATCATATTGACAGCGGCAAGCATCAACGCAACAAATGAACAGATAAGTGTGAGTGCTCCGGCTATCTTCAGAAAATACGCAATACCGTCCGAAGTGCTTTCCTTGCTTTTTTCCTTCTTTGGAGTCTCGTCTGTTTTATTGTCATTCCCGTCAGCTTTTTTTTCGGAGCTTTTCTTATTTGTTTTTAAATCTGCTTTTTCTTCAGCTTCAGACTCGTTCTTCACCGAAAACTCTTTTTCCAGCTCCTTCTTTTCTGTCTTTATCGAATTGCCTTTTACTGCCTCTTCGTTTTCAAAGAAAAAGCCGTTGTCCTGGTTTTCCTTTTCGGAAGCAGGAGTCTCTCCGAGGCTGAACTCAGCATTTTTTACGCTGTTTTTATGCTTTTTTGACATTTACTTTACCTCCTTTTGTCCCGAAGGGCTTTGGCATTGTAAGCTTGTCAATATACCATACGAGAAGATTCATAATAAGAATTGAGAATGAAACACCTTCGCTGTATCCGCCGAATTTTCT
>JAZSLF010000062.1:0-11882 GCA_045535205.1 Eubacteriales bacterium | reverse complement strand
GGAGAGCACTTCTTGAAACCTTGGTAGGATCTACGATACCCGCCTCGATCATGTTGCAGTATTCTTCGTTGTAAGCGTCGAAGCCGAAGCCTACTGTGTTTTCAGCCTTGATTCTCTGAACGATAACAGAGCCTTCAAGACCTGCGTTTTCAGCGATCTGACGAACGGGAGCTTCGAGAGCCTTGAGAACTATCTGAACACCTGTCTTTTCGTCACCGTCAACTGTGTCAAGGAGAGCCTTAACGTCTTCGATAACATTGATGAAAGCAACGCCGCCGCCTGCAACGATACCTTCTTCAACAGCAGCTCTTGTTGCGTTGAGAGCATCTTCGATGCGGAGCTTCTTTTCCTTCATTTCTGTTTCCGTAGCAGCACCGACTTTGATAACTGCAACACCGCCGGAAAGCTTTGCCAGTCTTTCCTGGAGCTTTTCACGGTCGAAATCGGAGGTTGTTGTTTCAATGGCACTCTTGATCTGAGCTACTCTTGCCTTGATGTCATCAGCAGTACCGTCACCGTCAACGATGATAGTAGCGTCCTTGTTTACCTTGACCTGTCTTGCGTGGCCGCACTGTGCGAGAGTAGCTTCCTTAAGTTCGAGGCCGAGCTCAGAGGAGATAACCTCACCACCTGTAAGGATAGCGATGTCACGAAGCATTTCTTTTCTTCTGTCGCCAAAGCCGGGTGCCTTGACAGCAACGCAGTTGAATGTACCACGAAGCTTGTTGAGAACGAGAGTTGTGAGAGCTTCGCCTTCAACATCTTCGGCGATGATGAGGAGCTTTCTGCCGCTCTGTACAAGTTCTTCGAGAAGGGGAAGAATTTCCTGAATGTTGGAGATCTTCTTATCTGTAATAAGAATGAGAGCATCGTCAAGAACAGCTTCCATCTTTTCTGTGTCAGTAGCCATGTAGGGAGAGAGATAACCTCTGTCAAACTGCATACCTTCAACAACTTCGCAGTATGTTTCGGCAGACTTGGATTCTTCAACAGTTATAACACCGTCGGCAGTTACCTTTTCCATAGCATCAGCGATAAGCTTACCGATAACCTCGTCACCGGAGGAAACAGCACCTACTCTTGCAATATCCTTTGTGCCGTCAACCTTCTTGGAATTTTTGCCGAGAGCTTCAACAGCCTTGTCAACAGCCTTCTGAATACCACGTCTGATGATCATGGGATTAGCACCTGCGGCAACGTTCTTCATGCCTTCGTGAATGAAAGCCTGTGCAAGAAGTGTGGCAGTCGTTGTGCCGTCACCTGCGGCATCGTTTGTCTTTGTTGCTACTTCACGAACGAGCTGAGCACCCATGTTTTCAGCAGCATCTTCAAGCTCGATCTCTTTTGCGATGGTAACACCGTCATTTGTGATAAGGGGAGTTCCGAATTTCTTGTCGAGAACAACGTTTCTGCCCTTGGGACCAAGGGTGATCTTTACAGTATTAGCCAGCTTGTCAACACCGGCGATAAGAGCGTTTCTTGCGTCAACGCCGTAAAAAATATCTTTTGCCATAATTTACTCCTTAATATAATGTAATGAAGTCACTTAGACCGTATATGAAAGAATTATTCTACGATAGCGAGAATATCAGCCTGACGAACGATGTTGTATTCAATTCCGTCGCACTTGACCTCTGTGCCGGAATACTTGCTTGTGATGACCTTGTCACCAACCTTGACTGTCATAACAACTTCGTTTCCTTCAACAATACCGCCGGGGCCTACTGCAACGACCTCCATTACCTGAGGCTTTTCCTGAGCTGTACCGGGGAGAATAATGCCTGTTTTTGTTGTTTCTTCAGCTGCAACAGCTTTAACAACAACTCTGTCTGCTAAAGGTTTGATAGTCATATTGATTTACCTCCTGAAAGATGCAAAAAATTGCCTTAATAATTGCCAAAAGTCACATTTTGAAGCTTTTGGTGTCTTAGTGTAGATTTTAGCACTCAAAAGTTTGGAGTGCTAAATTGTTGCTTCTACATTTTAATGCCAACCATTAAAAAAATCAAGGGTTTTTTTTACATTTAACAAAAAATTCACAATCCTTTTTGTCAATTTGACAAGCCCGTTTTAGCACTCTCACCCCTTAGTGTGCAAAAAAAACGCTTGTAATGAGAGGAGAAATGCGTATTAAAATCACACAAGCTCAATAGAATTGTACTGACATTACGAAGTATAATGGAGTGTGTATGAAGTATCTTGAAGAAATGAATTCGTTGCTTTCGGGCATCCTTTTGCCTGTGCTTCTAATATCGGTGGGAGTGTATCTCGGAGTACGTCTTAAATTCTTTTATATTTTTCATCCCGTAAAGCTTCTTAAAACGTTAAAAGAGGGTGGAAAAGGAAGCGGTACCTCACCCTTTAAGGCACTCAGTATGGCCCTTGCGGGCACTCTCGGAGTAGGCAATATCTCAGGTGTTGCAACGGCAATAACCGCAGGCGGTGCGGGTGCGGTATTCTGGATGTGGGTGTCGGCTCTTGCCGCCATGAGTATAAAATACGGCGAGGTCTCACTTGCTGTCATTTACAGAAAAAGCAAGCTTGAAAAGGGAAGTGCTCATTATAGGGGCGGTGCACCGTTCTATATTCGGGAAGGACTCGCTGAATATACCGGAAAAAGCTTTGCGGGAAGACTTGCGTGCGTGTTTGCCGTCTTTCTTGTGATAAACTCATTTCTCACAGGCAATATAGTCCAGATAAATGCCGCCGCTTCCGTAAGTGATAAAGTATCTCCGTTGGTATGGGGCATAGGTATCGGACTTGTCGTTCTTGCCGTTGTGGCAGGAGGAGTTACACGAATAGGTGATTTTACCGTTAAAATAATCCCGTTTCTTTCTGCATTGTACGTTATTTTGTCTCTATATGTTATACTTTCAAATATTAGTACGGTTCCCTCTGTTTTTTCGAGGATATTCAGCGAGGCCTTTTCTTTCAGGGCAGCAGGAGGAGGTGCTCTTGGCTACGGGATGTCGGCGGCACTTCGCTTCGGTGTGACGAGAGGGATATTTTCAAACGAGGCAGGATGCGGAACAGCACCTACAGCCCATGCCTGTGCAAATACGAAAAGTCCCCACCATCAAGGCTGCTTCGGTATCTTTGAGGTCTTTTGCGACACTATAGTTCTCTGTACCATGACCGCCCTCGTAATTCTCCTTGCAGATATTGATGGAGTCGACGGAATTGAGCTTTCAATGAGTGCCTTCGGTAAATTCTGCGGCCCTGTCGGAAGCTGGGTGATAGGTGCTTCGGTCGTTGTTTTTGCTCTTGCGACAATAGTCTGCCAAAGCTATTACGGGCTTGAAGCCGTTTCCTTTTTTGGAGATAAGAAAAGTCTTGCACGTATCTATATAGTTTTTTCTTTCGCAGCTACCGTTCTCGGTTCGGTAATATCATCAAAGCTCATGTGGCAGCTTGCCGATCTTCAGATAGCTCTGATGACCGTAATAAATACCCTTGTCGTTTTCGTGCTTGCGGATAAGATAATTCTGATGAAAAACAGTTAATGGACGTCGGTTTGTTTGCGGATTAATTAATGTATAATGTTTTTTAGGTTGCATTGTTCATGTTTCCTGAAAATTGACATTATTTTTTGTTAAAAATCATAGTGTACATGTTTTGCTTAAAATGTTATAATATAAATATCTTTAGTTTGTATTTTGGAGCTGTAATGTAATATGAAAAAAAGAATTCTTTCCGTATTTTTATCCGTGCTCTTTATAATATCGTCATTTCCGTTTAGCGTTTTGCCTTCCTTTGCCGTAACAAGCGGCGAGCTTGAGGGCGGCTTCTCATGGACCTTTGAAGACGGTAAGCTCACCGTCAGCGGAAGCGGAGACTTTACTGAGACATCTTCGTGGAATGAGCTCAAGTACAGAATCAAGGACACGCTCTGCTCAGTAGTTATCGAAGAAGGTATTACGGGTATCGGAAGCGACGTGTTTGAGAACTGTTCTTCTCTTGACAGCGTGACGTTGGCTGAAAGCGTAGCCCGTATCGGAAGAAAAGCCTTTTATAATTGTAGCTCACTTGTGAAAATCGAAGTGCCTTCATCTGTAACAAGTATAGGAGAATATGCGTTCTACGGCTGCACGTCTCTTAAAAGTGCAGAGTTGCGTGAGGGACTTGAGACAATAGGTGATGATGCATTTAAGGATTGTAAGCTCCTTGAAAGCATATCAATTCCTTCAACAGTAACCGGAATAGGCTCTTATGCGTTTTACGGCTGCGAGTCTCTTAAAAGTGCAGATCTGTGTGAGGGACTTGAGACGATAGGTGACGGTGCGTTTAAGGACTGCAAGCTCCTTGAAAGCGTATCTGTTCCTTCAACAGTAAAAAGCATAGGTGATTCCGCTTTCTATAACTGTGCATCAATAACGGAAATTTCCGTACCCAAAGGTGTTGAAATAATAGAGGATCATACGTTTTACGGCTGTGAGTCTCTTGAAACTGCCCTTATCTCCGAGAGTGTTACTGTAATAGGTAACGGTGCTTTTTCAGGTTGCTTTTCACTTGATGACGTATCGATCCCCTCAAGTGTAACAAGTATAGGAAGCCGAGCCTTTTATGAGTGTAAAAGCATAAAGGAGATAGACGTTCCCGACGGTGTGACGGCTATAGATTATGAAACGTTCTGCGGCTGTGAAAGTCTTGAAAAGATTACGCTTCCCGACAGCGTAAAATGCATTGAAAGCGATGCCTTTTACAAAACGGCATATTGCAGCGATCCTGCCAACCGTACAGACGGATTTTTATACATAGGAAACCACCTTATTGATGCTCCCGATGATCTTGCGGGTGACTGCGTTGTAGGCGGCGAGATCTCTTCTGTTGCGGCTTCTGCATTTTCAAACTGCAGAGCTCTTACAAGCGTGGAATTGCCCGAAAGCGTTACCCGTATTGCTTATCAGACGTTCTTCAATTGTACCTCACTTGCCGAGCTTGTAATTCCCGACAGCGTAACAAGTATAGGAAGCAGTGCGTTCAGCGGTTGCACTTCACTTTCCGAGATCATACTCCCCGAAGGAGTGAACAGTATTGAAGCCTGTGCATTCAAGGATTGTACGTCTCTTTCACGCATCAGCATTCCCGAAGGTGTTTTGGGAATTGAATACGGTGCGTTCATGGATTGCACGTCGCTTTCCGAGGTTATAATTCCCGAAGGAGTTACAAGCATCGGAGACTTTGCGTTTGGCGGCTGCAGTCTGATTTCAGAGCTTACCGTACCCGACAGCGTAAAGAGGATCGGCACAGGTGCCTTTAAGGGCTGTAGTGTTCTTGAGAGTGTAAAGCTTTCAAACAGTGTTACGGCGATCACCTACAGTACCTTTGCAAACTGTACTTCGCTTAAAAGCATCGATATTCCCGACAGCGTGACGCAGATCGTTTATTCCGCATTTAACAACTGTATAGCACTTGAAGAAGTAGTAGCTCCCGTCAGTCTGAAAAAGATAGAAAGCTTTGCATTTTCTGATTGTAATGCACTTGAAACGGTATATTACAAAGGTACGGAGAATGAGTGGAACTCTGTTAATGTATCTTCGACGGGTAACGAAGCACTTGTTGATGCCGAAAAAGTATTCGGCTACGTTCCGTACAGTATTTTTTCCGAAACGGAAAACGGAGTATCTCTTGATAAATATAACGGTATGGAGGAAGACTTCACAGTTCCTGCAGAATACGAAGGAGACCCCGTTGTTGCAATAGGAGAAAATGCGTTTAAAGGAAATAAAAAGGTCACGTCTGTGACCATTCCCGAAAGCGTTACGGAAATCGGCGAGGGTGCGTTTGACGGCTGCAGCTCACTTGAAAAGATCATTTATGAGGGCGAAACGCTTCCGTGTCCCGTTGAAAGAAGTGAGCTTTCTGAAAAAGCAAGCCGCAGCTTCCGTGGTAACAGCAAAGTCAAAGTCGGCTCTGAAAACGCAACGGACGAAACAGAACTTATCCTTTTCACAGCAGATAAAACAGGCTTTCAGTACATCTTTACTTACGGTGCGGGACTTCATACCGTCTGGGTATACGATGAGGACGGAAAGCTTACGGAGGGAGGCTATGAAGACAGCCTTGACGGAAGCGGTGAGGTTGAGCTTTACGTTGATTGCGTAAAGGACGAGACCTATTATATTGTAGTAAGATGCATAGGCACTGCAGCACCCGTGGAGCTTGTTGTCAATTATACCTCTGATGTTTTCGGTGATGCTGACGGAAATGACAGAGTAACTATTTCTGACGTTCTCAGAATAAGAAAGCTTATTGCCGGTACATCAGATGAAGATGAGATCAGCCTTCTTGCTGCCGACGTCAACGGAGACGATGCCGTTTCTATTGCCGACGTGCTTCTTGTCAGAAAGTATCTTGCAGGTGTCATTACGGAGTTTGCGGGCTATAAGGCAATCTATTGTCCCAAATTTTATTTTGAGGGCGATATGACCGAAATGAATGATAAAAAGGACGTCAGAAAAATTACGTTTGAATACCAAAACAGACAGCAGAATATAACAGGTACAGCCAAAATAAAAGTACAGGGTTCATCAAGTCTGCAGTATCCCAAAAAGAACTATACGATCAATTTTTATGAAAACTCCGATTGTTCGGATAATCTAAAGATAGACTTCGGTTGGGGAGCTCAGAATAAATACTGTCTTAAAGCAAACTGGATAGATAAAACGCACACACGTAACGTTGTTACGGCAAAAATTGCAAGTGAGGTGCAGGAAAAATACGGCTTGATGGAGGATTCTCCAAATAACGGTGTAATTGACGGTTTTCCTGTGGAAGTATATATAAACGGAAGCTTCCACGGCCTTTATACGCTGAACATCCCCAAGGACGAATGGACGTTCAATATGTATAAGGATGATCCCAACCATATCGTTCTCGGCGGTGAAAACTGGAACGCTCCCGTGCTTTTCACGGAAGTTCCCACGGATTTCAGTGCGTGGACAGTCGAAGTAGGCCCTGAAAACGAGGAGACCCTGCAGAAGCTTCAGCGTCTTGTCAGATTTGTTCTTGAAAGCAGCGATGAAGAATTCAAGGCAAATATAGATCAGTATCTTAATCTTGATGCAACTATCAACTACTATATTTTATTGCACTACTGTTGGATGGCGGACAATTCAGGCAAAAATATGCTTCTTGTCACCTATGACGGTAACGTATGGTATCCCACCGTTTATGACCTTGATACTACCTGGGGCACAACTTGGCAGGGAACAGGACTTTACAATTATCAGACCAAGCTTTTATCAAACGGCGGCAGTCTGCTTTTGGACAGAATTGAACAGCTCTATAAAAAAGAGATCGCAGAGCGTTATTTTGAACTGCGTTCAACAGTTCTTGATACAAACTACGTTATGACGAAATTTAATAATTTCTATAACAAAATTCCAAGCGATGTTCTTGAAAAAGAAGCTGAAAAGTGGAACACGGAAACTACAACCATTCCCGGCTACCCGCTTTCACAAATACAGGAATATCTCGATTGCGTAATTCCTCGCCTTGATGCTAAATACGAAGCATGGAGATAAGTCTGTTTTAACTGTTATCTCCTGCGACAGCCGTTGGCTGATTAGGTAAATATATCGTTTGAGCTTCGCTTTTTGCGAAGCTCAATTTTTTTATAATACAATAAAAATGCCGTTATCGGCAAAAACACAAACCAACGTTGTTTTATCTACGTTGACATTTTGCCGATAATGTGGTATACTAACAGCAGTAAATTGGGAGGTCGGTATATGAAATATCTATCTGTTAAAGAGGTTGCTTTACTTTGGAATATATCTGAGCGTAGTGTCCGTAATTATTGTGCCGCAGGTCGTGTCCCCGGTGCTTTCCTTACGGGCAAGACTTGGAACATTCCTCGGAACGCAGAAAAGCCCGAAAGAAGCAATAAAAGCAAACCTGCACCGCAGACCTTGCTTGGTATTTTGAAAGAGGAAAAACACAGTCAGCTACATGGCGGAATTTATCACAAAATACAGATCGAACTGACCTATAACTCCAACCATATCGAAGGCAGCCGCCTCACCCATGATCAGACACGTTATATCTTTGAAACCAACACTATTGGCTTGACTGAGGAAGGCGTTAGTGTTGACGATATTATCGAAACTGCGACCCACTTTCGCTGCATCGATGAAATTATTGAAAATGCTAAATCGCAGCTAAGTGAAAGGCTTATAAAGCACCTGCATTTTATTCTCAAGACCGGCACAAGCAATTCAAAAAAGGATTGGTTTGCCGTTGGCGATTATAAAAAATTGCCTAACGAGGTTGGCGGCATGGAAACAACATTACCCGAAGATGTATCTTCGGAAATGAAAAAACTTCTTGCCGATTATAACGGTAAAGATAACGTAACGCTCGAAGATATAATCGACTTCCACGTACAATTTGAGCGTATCCACCCATTCCAAGACGGTAACGGCCGTGTCGGCAGACTTATTATGTTCAAAGAATGCTTAAAACACGGCATAGTTCCATTTATCATAGAGGACAAAATTAAAATGTTCTACTATCGAGGACTGAAAGAATGGAATAAAGAAAAGGGTTATCTCACAGATACTTGTCTTGCTGCACAGGATAAGTTCAAACAGTATTTAGATTATTTTAGAATAGATTACAATGAAGAAAACTCATGAAAGAATTGTTGGATTGAATTGAACAGAAGTTTTGGGTTCACATTTGCCAAAGGCAAATACTTCACTGTAATTCTTCACATTTCCATAGGGACAAGATTCTTCGCCTTCGGTTCAGATTGACATATAGAGTGTAGCATTTCACCCTTTTTGTCATTCTGATTTCGTGCCTTGCACGAAGAAGAATCTTTGCTTTAGCAAGCCGTGTTTTTGGCAAAAAGCAATATCCCCCGAAGGTGCCCTTCACAGTTTTTTCATAATAACATTGACAAATATTTTCCAAAATAGTATAATGTATATGCGACTCAGTTGAATATTTTTTGCCCTGTAACAGTAGGCGTTTTTTATAATTTTGTAAAAAATGCATACTCTTTTTTGCATGCTGTTATTGGGTGTAAAATACTGAGTCGCGTCAGCAGAGCTATGTGTTTTTTGTGCGTAGCTTCCGCTGCGCACTTTTTTATTTTTGGAGGTTTAAATGAAAAAACGAATCCTATCCCTGTTTTTAACCCTTTTGATGATTATTTCATCGGTCCCACTTACCGCCCTTACTGTGTCAGCCGCTACAAGCGGAACTTGCGGTGAGAATCTTACATGGACTCTTGATGATGAGGGCACATTAACTATTAGTGGTACAGGTGATATGAAGAATTATTCATATTCATCATATTCTCCTTGGTACAGTAGCTACTCCGTAAAATCGGTAGTAATAGAAGACGGTGTAACAAGTATAGGGGACGAAGCGTTCAAACATTGTGCCCTCCTTACAAGCGTAATTGTTGGAGACAGCGTAACAAATATAGGATACAGTGCATTTGGGTTTTGCGACTCCCTTACAAGCATAAATATCCCCAATAGCGTAACAAATATAGGATACAGTGCATTTGAGTTTTGCGACTCCCTTACAAGCATAAATATCCCCAATAGTGTAACAAGTATAGGATACGATGCATTCTCTTATTGCAGTTCCCTTAACGCAGTATATATATCAGATATAGCTGTATGGTATAGTATTGATTTTCACAGTAGATATTCTAACCCATTGTGCTACGCAAAAAATCTTTATTTAAACGGTGATCTTGTAACAGCGCTTGTTATCCCCGACCGCGTAACAAGTATAGGAAGTTATGCGTTCTATAATTGCAGTTCTGTTGAAAGCATAACAATTCCAAATAGCGTAACAAACATAGGAGACTCTGCGTTCGAAGGTTGCAGCTCACTTGAAAACATTACAATTCCCGACAGCGTAACAAGTATAGGAGACTCTGCTTTTGCGGATTGCACCTCCCTTACAAGCATAGTCATTTCTGATAGTGTAACAAGTATAGGATACTCTGCGTTTGATAATACTGCATATTATAATGATAGTAACAACTGGGAAAACGAAGTATTATATATTTCAAATCATCTCATAAAAGTAAAAACTTCAATATCAGGTAACTATACCATCCGAGAAGGTACAAAATGTATAGGAGGCTCGGCGTTTTATAATTGTAGCTCCCTTGTCAGCATAACGATCCCTGACGGCGTTACAAGTATAGGGGAAATCGCTTTCTATGATTGTGCTTCCCTTGAGAGTATTAATATTCCTAATAGTGTAACGAATATAGGGGGGGAGGCGTTCAGCTATTGCAAATCTCTTACAAGTATTGAAATCCCCAACAGTATAACAAGTATCGAAGGTGCAGTGTTCTTTAGTTGCCAATCTCTTGCAAGAATAACAATACCCGACAGCGTTGCAAGTATCGGAGGATCAGCGTTCTTCAACACGGCTTACTATAACAATAGTGACAACTGGGAAAATGGAGTATTATATATTTCAAATCATCTTATAGATGTTAAAACTTCAATATCAGGTGACTATACTATCCGTGAAGGTACAAAATGTATTGCAGTTTCTGCATTCTCTAAATGCACATCCCTTACAAGTGTGAGCATACCCGACAGCGTGACAAGTATAGCAGACTATGCGTTTTATATTTGCGAAAATCTTACAAGCGTAGTAATCCCCAACAGCGTGACAAGTATTGGTACACATGCGTTTCAGCAATGTAGCATTACAAACATAACAATACCTGAAGGTGTAACAAGTATCGATAGCTATGCATTCAGTTATTGCACCGACCTTGAAAGCATAACAATACCTGAAGGTGTAACAAGTATTGGAGGTTATGCGTTCGATGGTTGTACCTCCCTTAATTCAGTATATATAACAGATATAGCTGCATGGTGCGGTATTTATTTTTCTCATTATAATTCAAATCCTTTATATTATGCTAAAAATCTATATTTAAATAACGAACCAATTACAGAACTTGTAATTACTGAAGATGTAACAAATATAAAAAGTTATGCTTTCTTTGGTTGCAGTTCCCTTGTCAGCATAACTATCCCTGACAGCGTAACAAGTATAGGATACAAGGCGTTTATGGGTTGCAGTTCCCTTACAACTGTGTATTATACCGCAACGGAGGAAGAATGGAATAATATTTGGATAGGTAGAGATAACGAAGGCCTTCTTAATGCCAATATAGTATTCAACTATGGTGCTCCTAACAGATTTATTGCAACCGAGAACGGCGTTTCCCTTGAAAAATACAACGGACAGGAAACTGAAGTAACAATTCCTTCCGAGTATGAAGGCTCACCTGTAGTTGCAATCGGTGAAAAGGCGTTCAAGGATAAGTCAGATATTACTTCAATTACAATTCCCGCCGGTGTGACGGAAATTGCCGAGGGTGCATTTGATGGTTGTACTTCACTTGAAGAAATTATCTACGAGGGTGAAATGCTTCCTTGTCCCGTTGACGAAAGTGAGCTTTCAGAATCGGCAAGCATCGGCTTCAGCGGCAACGGCAGAATTTCAGTTGACTTTGAAGACGGAACCGATGAAACGGCAGTTCTTGAGTTCACAGCGGAAAAGACAGGCTCTCACTACATCTTCACAGAAGGCACAAGCCTTGATGCAGTTTGGGTATATGACAAAGACGGAAATCTTATCGACTATGCCGACAGCCTTGACGGAGAAAGCGAAGCTAAGCTTAACGTTGACTGCACTAATGGCGAAAAGTATTATGCTGTAATAAGAAGTATTGCAGGAAATAATCCCACAGAGCTTGTAATAAACTACACCTCAGACGTAATGGGCGACGCTGACGGAAATGGCAGAGTAACTATCGCCGACGTTCTGAGAATAAGAAAGCTTCTTGCAGGTATTGAGACAGAAGACAGCCTCAGTATTCTTGC
>JAZSLF010000123.1:0-14700 GCA_045535205.1 Eubacteriales bacterium | reverse complement strand
AAGGACAGAAGCGCAAAGAAGGAGGAAAACTGATATGACAAGTCAAATTCTTATTGCAGGCTTCGGCGGTCAGGGTGTTCTTTTCGCCGGTAAATTTATTTCTTACAAGGGTCTGCTTGAAGGTAAAAACCTCAGCTGGCTTCCCTCCTACGGTCCCGAAATGAGAGGCGGTACTGCAAACTGCAGCGTTATCCTCAGCGATGACCCCGTCGGCTCTCCCATCGTTTCAAATCCCGATATACTTATGGCTATGAACCTTCCCTCTCTTGACAAATACGAGGATGCAGTTGTTCCCGGAGGAATGATCTTCGTTGACTCTACGCTCATTGAGAGAAAGGTTAAAAGAGACGACGTTAAAGTTTTCTACATTCCTTCAACAGCTCTCGCTCAGGAGATAGGTGCTCCCACTCTTGCCAACATGATAATGGTAGGTAAATTTATGAAGGAAAGCGGCGCAGTTTCCACAGAAAACATAGAAGAAACTCTCAGCAAGGTTGTTTCCGCAAGACGTGCAAATCTTCTTGAGCTCAACCTCAAGGCTATAAACACAGGTATGGAATACGAAGACTGAGCTTCTCTTTGCTGCCCGTTTTTCCTGATTTGACGATAATAAGACAAGTCAGGATAACATATATTGTTATAAGACATATTTAAAATCCTTTAACGGAACGAAAGCTCCCGTTATAAAAAAAACTATTCGGTGAGGAATTTATCATGGATATTTTTGACGATATTACGAAAAACGTAGCAAAAGCTGCGAAGGCTGCCACCAAAAAGACAGAAGCTGTCATCAACAAGGGAAAGATAAAATTTGCTCTTGCAAATCTGCAGTCCGACCTTGACGAACTTTTTGAGGAGCTCGGAAGACTCCGCTATGACAGCGTTTCTCTCGGTGTTCCCCACGGTTCCAAGGAAGCGGCGGTCATCCGCAAGATAGACTCGATAAAAGCTGACATGGAAATACTAAAAGCAGAGCTTACCAGAAGCACAAGCGAAAACGTATGTCCCGAATGCAAAAAAACTGTAAAAAAGGGTCTGTCTTTCTGTCCCTTCTGCGGAGAAAAGCTTCACAAATAAAACAAACAATCTGTAAAAAACAGGAGTTATATAATGAAAAAAGAACTTCCAAAGACTTATGCGCCGTCGGAATTTGAAAACAGAATTTATGCCGACTGGTGCGAAAAGGGTTATTTCACTCCCGAAAGAGAACCCGAAAAGAAACATTATTCCATAGTTATCCCCCCGCCGAACATTACCGGTCAGCTTCACATGGGCCACGCTCTTGACAACACTCTCCAGGATATTCTTATCCGTTACAAGAGAATGAAGGGCTTTTCTACCCTTTGGCTTCCCGGTACTGACCATGCTTCCATCGCAACAGAAGCGAAAATAGTTGAAGCTATGAAAAAGGAAGGCCTCACAAAAGACGATATAGGCCGTGACGGCTTCCTTGAAAGAGCTTGGGCATGGAAGGAAACATACGGAGGAAGAATTATTGAACAGCTTAAAAAGATGGGCTCATCATGTGACTGGTCACGTGAACGCTTTACTCTTGACGAGGGCTGCTCTGAGGCTGTACGCACCGTATTTATGAAGCTCTATGACAAGGGCCTCATCTATCGCGGCAACCGTATGGTAAACTGGTGTCCCACCTGTATGACCTCCATTTCCGATGCAGAGGTCGAATACGAAGACAAGCCCGGCAATTTCTATCATATCCTTTATCCCGTTAAGGAAACGGGCGAAATGCTTGAGCTTGCGACTACCCGTCCCGAAACGATGCTGGGTGACACAGCAGTTGCCATCAATGCAGATGACCCCCGTTATGCACATCTTCACGGCTGTCACGTTATCCTTCCCCTCATCAACAAGGAAATTCCCATCGTTTGCGACGAACACGCAGATATGACAAAGGGTACGGGTGTTGTTAAGATCACTCCCGCCCACGACCCCAACGACTACGAGGTTGGTCTCCGCCATGAGCTTCCCTTCGTTCGTGTGTTCACATATGACGGCAAGATGACAGGTGCTGAGGACAAGGCTGCCGCTGACAAGATGTTTGAAAACGGTACGGCTGCCGTAGGTGAGCCCGAAGTTCTCGACTGCGGCAAATATGCAGGAATGACCACTGCCGAAGCTCGCAAAGCTATCCTTGCCGATCTCGAAGCGGCAGGACTCCTTAAAGAAGTTGAGCCTTTGGCACACAACGTAGGTACCTGCTACCGCTGTCACCAGGTAATTGAACCCATGGTATCAAAGCAGTGGTTCGTTAAGATGGAGCCCCTTGCAAAGCCTGCGATTGATGCTGTAAGAAACGGCGACATCAAGTTCGTTCCCGAACGCTTTGAAAAGAATTATTTTCATTGGATGGAAAACATCCGTGACTGGTGTATCTCCCGTCAGCTCTGGTGGGGTCACAGAATTCCCGCTTACTACTGCGACAACGAGACCTGCGGTGAAACTGTCGTTTCTCTCGATGCTCCCGCAAAGTGTCCCAAGTGCGGTGCAACAATGACTCAGGATCCCGACACGCTTGACACATGGTTCTCCTCTGCTCTCTGGCCCTTCTCCACACTCGGATGGCCCGAAAACACGGAAGACCTCAAGTATTTCTATCCCACATCTACTCTTGTTACAGGTTATGACATCATCACCTTCTGGGTATCCAGAATGATATTCTCCGCCCTTGAATACACAGGCGAAATCCCCTTTGACACAGTTCTTATTCACGGTCTCGTAAGAGACGCACAGGGCAGAAAGATGTCAAAGTCTCTCGGCAACGGTATTGATCCTCTTGAAATTATCGACAAGTACGGTGCAGATGCTCTCAGATTTGCTCTCGCTACCGGTAACAGCCCCGGAAACGACATGAGATTTTCCGATGAAAAGATCGAAGCCGCAAGAAACTTTGCAAACAAGCTGTGGAATGCTGCAAGATTTGTAATGATGAATCTTGAGATCGAAAAGATAGAGCTTCCCGATGCTTCCAAGCTTGCCCTTGAGGACAAGTGGGTTCTTTCTCAGTTTGCCAAGGCTGCTGAAAACGTAAACACCAACCTTGACAGATACGAGCTTGGTATTGCACTCTCCACTCTTTACGATTTCATCTGGGATATTTACTGTGACTGGTACATTGAGCTTTCAAAGGCTTCAGTAAGCGACAAGGGCTCAAAGAGAAGTCTCGTTACTCAGAACGTTCTCGCATACGTTCTTTGCGAAACACTAAAGCTTCTCCATCCCTTTATGCCCTTTATTACAGAAGAGATTTATCAGACACTTCCCGGTACGGAAGGCAGCATAATGATCTCCACATTCCCCGAATACAGCGAAAAGCTCTGCTTTGAAAAGGAAAGCGAGGACATGGAAAAGGTCATCGCCGCCATCAGAGCTATCCGTACAAGACGTGCTGAAATGAACGTTGCTCCCTCCAGAAAAGCCAAGGTTTACATCGTTACCAAGTCAGATGCCTTCGCTAAGGATACGTTTGCTTTCTTTGAAAGACTTGCTTCTGCCTCCGAGGTTGAAGTAGTTGACAGCTACAGCGATGACGGCTCCGTTCAGATAATTACCGACTCTGCCACAGTCTACATTCCTCTTTCCGATATTATCGACTTTGCCGCTGAAAGAGAAAGACTTCAGGGTGAGCTTAAAAAGATCGAAGGCGAGATCGCACGTTGCGAAGGTAAGCTTTCCAACGAAAGCTTCACCGCAAGAGCACCTGAGGCTGTAGTTAATGCAGAGAAAGAAAAGCTTGAAAAATACAAGGCTACAAAAGACGGTATTCTTGAAGCACTCGCAGCAATTGAAAACAAATAATTATGATGAAACTACCGTTTGCCTTAGCAAACGGTAATTTCATCAGCGATATAAATTCCTTATCGGAATTTGCGATATGTGCTATACACACGATATACCTGCGGCGCGATATGTCCCTGCGGGACGAGAAATGGAATTTATATCATATCGCAGACGAGTGTAACGAGTCTATATCGCAACCGAGCAAAGCGAGGTTATATCGCATTTTGCAAAGCAAAATATATCGCAGAAAAGATTAAGATTTTGGATAGTAAAACCATAAGAGAACTTGCTATGGAACTCACTACTGAAATTGTAAGCATTTGTGATTCTATAAAAGGACGCTCTGTTTTTGTTAATCAATTACTCCGTTCATGTTCATCAATTGGAGCTAATTGTCACGAAGCTAAATATGCTCAAAGCGATGCGGATTTTATTCACAAATTAGAAATAGCTTTAAAAGAAAGCTATGAAACAGAATATTGGCTTGAAGTATTATTCAGAATAAATTCCATTAATGATAATACGTTTAAAGAACTAAAAAACAAATGTGGAACAATTCGCAGAAAGCTCATCGCTTCAATTGATACCGTTAAAAGAAGCCTCAACAAAATACGAGAACAATGATTTTTTACAAACGCAGAAATAATACAGTCAGGAACATATTATGAACATAAAACAAGAGCTTGAAAGATACATCCCTTTCAACGAACAAGAAGCTTCCGACAAGAAAATAATGCTTGAGGCCCTTGAAAAATATCCCGATATTTTTTCAAGAGAGAATTCTCTCGCCCATTTCACCGCTTCATGCTGGGTGGTAAATCCCGACAGAACAAAGATACTTATGGCATATCATAAGATCTATGATGAATGGGCATGGACAGGCGGTCACGCCGACGGAGAAAGAAATCTTTTGGCGGTTGCCGAAAAAGAACTCTGTGAGGAAACGGGTATCTCATCTCCGAGGCTTCTTTCAGAGGGGATCTATTCCGTACAAATCATCCCCGTTGAAGCTCACATAAGACGGGGCAAGTACGTTTCTGCCCACCTGCACCTTGACGTATGCTATCTGTTTGAAGCAGACGAAAGCGAAAGCCTTAGGACAAACGAAGACGAAAACACGGGTGTTGACTGGATACCTATAGAGCACTCCGTTTCCTGCACCAAAGAAAACAAGATACGGCTGATATACTCCAAGCTCAACGAAAAGCTGAAAAATTATTTGTAAGAATATATCGAAAATCACATAACGTATTGCCTTTGATACCGTATTATGATAAAATTACGGTATCAGAGCTGTTTTTATGGAGAAAAAATGAAAAAGAACAATTACAAAGCACTTCTTCCTATCGGAGTATTTCTTGTACTCTATCTGGGACTCGGCATCGTTTTTGAATACGTACTGAAGATACCAATGGGCTTTTACAGTATTCCCATCGTTATCCCCTTTCTTGTTGCCATACTTGTCGCCTGTCTGCAAAACAGGGCCCTTAAATTCGACGATAAGCTTGAGCTTATGGGCAAAGGTGTCGGTGACAAGAATATAATTACAATGATACTTATATTTATGGAAGCGGGTATTTTTGTCGGAACCGTAGGCCGTGACAGCGCTGAAAGCGTTGCATACTTTATGCTTTCCGTCATACCTCCACGCTTCGCCGTTGCAGTCCTCTTTACAGTTGCCTGCTTCGTTTCCACCGCCATGGGCACATCTGTGGGAACTATCACCCTGCTCTGTCCCATCGCCGTTTCCGTATCGACGGCTTCCGGCTTTGCACTTCCTCTTTGTGTTGCTTCGGTCATCGGCGGTGCCATGTTCGGAGACAATCTTTCCTTTATTTCAGATACGACGATTGCTGCCTGCAACGGTCAGGGCTGTCAGATGAAGGACAAGTTCAGAGAGAACTTCTTTATCGCTTTGCCTGCGGCAGTTGCAACGCTTATTCTCATTCTCGTTCTTTCTTTCAGAACAGATTTCAGTGATATAGTAACAAAAGAATACCATCTTATCAATATAATTCCCTACGTGCTTGTTCTTATCGGCGGTATTGTCGGTATAAATGTATTTGTGGTTCTTCTTGCAGGTATTGTTTCAGGCTCAATTATAATGCTGATAACGGGTGCCGTTTCGGGAACTGAGCTTCTTTCCAACATGGGCGGCGGTGCTTCCGGAATGTTTGAGACAACGATGGTTGCAATTCTCGTTTCAGCTATGTGTGCCCTTATCCGTGAATACGGCGGCTTTGATGCTCTGCTTTCGGGTATCAAAAAAGTGTTCAAGGGTAAAAAAGGCGGTCAGCTCGGCATGGGTCTGCTCGTAGGAGCTATGGATATTGCAACCGCAAACAATACCGTTGCTATTGTAATGGCAAACCCCATCGCAAAGGAAATGGCTGAGGAATACGGCGTTTCACCAAGAAAAACAGCATCACTTCTCGACACCTTCTCATGTATCTTTCAGGGTATAATTCCCTACGGTGCACAGATGCTCGTTGCAGTCTCTGCCTGTGCTTCCCTTGACAAGAGCATCTCCGCTTTTGAAATAATGCCCTATCTGTTCTACCCCGCTTTTCTTCTTGTAAGCTCACTCATATTCATATTTATAATACCTGAAAAGAAGAAAAAATAAATGATAATACACTCAAAACTGCCTCTTAACAGGGGCAGTTTTTTAGCACCCTTATCAAAATTGATAAGGGTATTGTGTATTTTTGATATGATATTATTTTATTTTATATAATTTTTCACCAAAAATCCTTTTTCGCCTTACTTCTTTATATAATATTATAGACTTTAATGCTATTATGTGATATAATCTATGGTGTATAGCTGTGTTTCACAGCTTCAAATCAATCATAATTTCATTTTACTATATGGAGGAAATTAAAGAATGCAGAAAAAAATCAGCAATCTTCCTTTCAAGGGAACTCCCGAACAGGAAAAACTTCTCAGAGCCGCTATAGCTAAGGCAAACGGCGACAAGAGTCAGCTTATGGCAGTAATGCAGGAAGCACAGGAAATCTACGGCTACCTTCCTTACGAGGTTCAGCAGATCATCGCTGAAGGACTTGACGTACCTATGGAAAAGGTTTACGGCGTTGCAACCTTCTACGCTCAGTTCTCTCTCTCTCCCAAGGGTCAGTACAACATTTCCGTTTGTCTCGGTACTGCCTGCTACGTTAAGGGTGCCGGCGAGATCCTTGATAAGATCTGCGAAATCCTCGGTATCCAGTCAGGCGAATGCTCCGCTGACGGTAAATTCTCCATCGAAGCTTGCCGTTGCATCGGTGCTTGCGGTCTTGCTCCCGTTATGACCATCAACGATGACGTTTACGGACGTCTCACGGCAGACATGATCCCCGACATTCTCGCTAAATATCAGTAATCTATACGATTTTTACCTAAAGAAAGGTTTAATATGAAAATCAAAACCTTATCGGAGCTACTCGGTGCAGAGCTTATCTGCGGCGAGAGCCATCTTGAAAACGACGTTTATTCCGCTTGCGGAAGTGACATGATGAGTGACGTTTTAGCGTATGTAAAAGATCAGGGTGTCCTTCTTACAGGCCTTGTAAATTCACAGGTAATAAGAACTGCGGAGATGATGGACATAAGATGTATCGTGTTCGTCCGTTCCAAACGCCCGACCCTCGAAATGATACATATCGCCGATGAATGCGGTATCGCTATGCTCACGACCGCTTTACGTATGTATGATGCCTGCGGTATTCTCTATACCAACGGACTCGGAGTTGAATAAAAATGAGTGAATTTTTAGATTTCCATTTTGACGTAGACGGTGAAAACTTTGTTTCCGCCGGACAGGCTTCCGTTCAGATAAAAAAGAATCTGAGACAGCTTGGCATTCCGCCCGAAACGATCCGTCGTGTTTCAATCGCAATGTACGAGGGTGAGATCAACATGGTCATTCATGCAAACGGCGGATCTGCCGACGTTCTTGTATACGAAGACAAGATCGTTATTATCCTTGATGACAGAGGTCCCGGTATTGCAGATATTGATCTGGCTATGCAGGAAGGCTTCTCAACCGCAACCGACAGAGTACGCTCTCTCGGCTTCGGTGCAGGCATGGGACTTCCCAACATGAAGCGATATACGGATGAAATGTCCATTGAATCCACCGTAGGCGTTGGAACAAAAATTACCATGTGCGTATATATTTAACGGATAAAGGTGATATTTTGAATTCTTACACACACTCAGTTGTACTCGACGTGGCAAAATGCACGGGCTGTACCTCATGTGCCCGTCATTGTCCCACCGAGGCAATCAGGATCATAGACGGTCACGCTCAGATCAATACCGATCGCTGTATCGACTGCGGAGAATGTATCAGAATATGTCCTCAGAAAGCAAAAAAGGCTATGTGCAGCAAATTTGAGCACTATCTCCATTACAAATGGAAAATTGCTCTCCCTGCACCCTCTTTGTTCGGTCAGTTCGATGGTCTTGATGACGTAGATACTGTTTTACAGGGACTTCTTGACATAGGCTTTGACGACGTATACGAGGTGTCAAAGGCGGCGGAGCTTGTCTCCTCCTACACCCGAATATATCTGAAGACCGAAGGTATTAAAAAGCCTGTTATCAGTTCAGCGTGTCCTGTTATTTCAAGACTTGTTTCTTTAAGATTTCCTTATCTGAAGGATAATCTTATTCCCATTCTGCCTCCTCTCGAAATTGCCGCTATACAGGCAAGGGCAGATGCAAAGAAAGCACATCCGGAGCTTAAAGACGAAGATATAGGCATCTTCTTCATTTCTCCCTGTGCTGCAAAAGTAAGCTACATCAGAAACGGATGGGGCGATTATAAAAGCAATATAGACGTCGTTGTCTCCATGTCCGACATTTATTTTATGCTGATAGGAGTCATGAAGCGGGACACAGTCCCAACCATCACGTCCGAATCAGGTATGATAGGAGTCGGCTGGGCATCCTCAGGCGGTGAATCCTCCGCCATTCTCAACGACAGCTACCTTGCCGCAGACGGCATCAAAAACTGTATAAGCATTCTTGATTCCATCGAAAACGGCAATATTCCCCAGCTTGAATTTGTTGAGCTTAACGCCTGCATAGGCGGTTGCGTAGGCGGTGTTATGACTATTGAAAATCCCTTCATAGCCAAGACCCGTCTCCAGACGGTAAGAAGGTATATGCCTGTGTGCAAGAACTTCCTTCCCTCCGAAAACAGCTTTATTCCGGAGGAGTATATTAACGTTACTTCTCCTTCCTACACTCCCATTTCAAGACTCAGTGAAAACATGGCGGAGTCCATGCGTATGATGGCAACCATTCAACGCATTAAAGGTGAGCTTCCGGGCATCGACTGTGCCGCTTGCGGAAGTCCCACCTGCAGAGCATTCGCAGAGGACAACGTGAGAGGTCTTATCAAGAACGGAGAGCGAAAATGCATCGTGCTTGAAAAAATGGGATATGACCCCTTCGCACCGATGGAAAAGGAGGACTCTCAATGAATGTAACCGAACTTATTGGGCATCTGAATGCAGAGGCAATAACTGTCAGCGAGCCCGACCGTCAGATCGACGGATGTTACATAGGAGATCTTCTCAGCTGGGTCATGGGCAGAGCACAGGCTGACAACGTATGGATAACGATCATGTCGAACATCAATACGGTTGCAGTTGCTTCCCTTTCAGACGTCAGTCTTGTTCTTCTTGCGGAGGGAGTTACCCTCGAAGAAGACGTAAAAAGTGCCGCTGAGGCAAAGGGGATAAACGTGGCTTCCTCGGCTATGTCTGCTTATGAAATAGCCGCTGAGCTTTCAAAGCTGTTATGAACAAATACTATTACGACTTCCACATTCACTCCTGTCTCTCCCCTTGCGGAGACGACGACATGACCCCGAACAATATTGCAGGTATGTGTACGCTTGCGGGACTTAACATTGCCGCACTCACAGACCACAACACGTCAAAGAACTGCCCCGCTTTTTTCAAGGCGGCAAAGCGTAACGGCATAATAGCTATTGCGGGCATGGAGCTTACCACATCCGAAGACATTCACGTTGTATGTCTCTTTCCGGAGCTTGAGGCTGCTCTTGAATTTGACCGTTTTATTGAGGGTCACAGAATAATGAAGATACCCAACCGTCCGGACATTTTCGGAGAACAGCTTATTCTCGATGAAAACGATGAGCCCATCGGCAAAGACGATTTCTTTCTGCCGGCGGCAACGGACATAATGGTTGACGACGTACCTTCACTTGTTTCAGGTCACGGCGGTATATGTTATCCCGCCCACGTTGACAGACAGGCAAACGGAATAATATCAACACTCGGTACACTTCCCGATATAAAGGGATTTGACTGTGCTGAATTCCATGACGGTGAAAAAGAGGAAGAATATAAAAACAACTATCCTATTCTGAAAGAGAAAAAAATTCTCATCTCCTCCGATGCTCATTATCTTTGGGACATCAGAGACAAGGCGGCGTACCTTGAGCTTGACGATGAGCCATATTCAAGCAAAAGAGTTACGGAAGAGCTTTTCAGAATATTAAAGCAGGGACAAAACACATGAAAGAACTGTCACTAAACATACTCGACATTGCGGAAAACTCGGTCAAGGCAAAGGCTGACAGGGTTGAGATAACTCTGACCGAAACAAAGGAAACGCTGACCATCTCCATATCCGACAACGGATGCGGTATGAAGCCGGATTTTCTTGCAAGTGTCACGGATCCGTTCACTACCACACGTACTACACGAAAGGTGGGGCTCGGTATTCCGCTTTTCAAAATGGCTTGCGAACAGACGGGAGGACATCTTACCGTCACCTCAAGACATTATGAAGAATACCCCGACAGTCACGGAACGGTCACCTGTGCCCTTTTCAACAAAAACCATCTGGACTTTACGCCTCTCGGAGACATCATTTCAACCTTGACGGTTTTAATTCAGGGAAGCCCCGACATTCGTTGGGTGTACACACATACACGTCCCGAAGGAGACGTTTTCCTTGATACCGACGAGCTGAAGGCTGTTCTCGGCGAAGTCCCTCTCAGCACTCCGGAGGTCCTCGTATGGATAGCGGATTTTCTGAGAGAACAGTATGGCGGATAAAGATAAATATCCGAACCTTAAAACAGAACAAATAATAAAAAATAAATAATCTTAAAAAAACGAAAGGATCGTATTATGAAGTCACTCGCAGAACTTGCAGCAATCAAAGAAAAAATGCAGAACAAAGTGGTTCTCCGTGAAGGCACAAACAACGTAAGAGTTGTTGTCGGCATGGCTACCTGCGGCATCGCAGCAGGTGCAAGACCCGTTCTCAGCACATTTGTGGAGGAAGTTACCGCACAGGGTCTTTCCGACAAGGTTACAGTTACACAGACAGGCTGTATCGGTATTTGTCAGCATGAAGCTGTTGTTGAAAGTTTCGAAGCAGGTAAGGAAAAAGTTACTTACGTTAAGATGACTCCCGACAAGGCTAAAGAGATAGTTGAAAAGCATCTCAAAGGCGGTAAGGTAGTTGAAGAATACACAATCAGCAATATTTAAGTAAGATTACTTGGAGGTATATATATGATTCGCGCTCAAATACTTATCTGCGGCGGTACAGGCTGTACATCATCCGGCAGCCAGAAGCTCATCGCAGAATTTGAAGCACAGCTTGCGAACAACGGTCTTACGGAAGAAGTTAAAGTTGTAAGAACCGGTTGTTTCGGTCTTTGTGCACTCGGTCCCGTTGTTATCGTTTATCCCGACGGTACATTCTACAGCAGAGTAGAAGAAACAGACGTAAAGGAGATCGTTGAAGAACACCTTCTCAAAGGCCGTATCGTTGAACGCCTTGTTTACAGCGACGTTGCTGAAGGTGCAGAAACAGATCACGGTAACGTTTCCCTCAACGACACAACCTTCTATGCAAAGCAGAAGAGAGTTGCTCTCAGAAACTGCGGTGTTATCAACCCCGAAAGCATTGATGAATACATTGCTATGGACGGTTACGCTGCTCTCGGTAAGGCTCTCACGGAAATGACACCTGACGAGGTTATTCAGGTAGTTAAGGATTCCGGTCTTCGTGGCAGAGGAGGCGGCGGCTTCCCCACAGGTCTCAAGTGGAGCTTCACAGCTAAGAACCAGGCTGACCAGAAATACGTAGTTTGTAACGCTGACGAAGGTGACCCCGGTGCGTTCATGGACCGTTCCGTTCTTGAAGGCGACCCCCACTGTATCATCGAAGCTATGGCTCTTTGCGGCTATGCAACAGGTGCTACGGAAGGTTACGTATACGTTCGTGCTGAATACCCCATCGCTGTTGCACGTCTCCAGAAGGCTATTGACGATGCAAGAGAATACGGTCTTCTCGGCAAGAATATTTTCAACTCAGGATTTGATTTCGATCTGTTCATCCGTCTCGGTGCCGGTGCATTCGTATGCGGTGAAGAAACAGCTCTTATGACATCAATCGAAGGTAACAGAGGCGAACCCCGTCCCCGTCCTCCCTATCCTGCAGTAAAGGGTCTCTTTGGCAAGCCCACTACGGAAAACAACGTTGAAACATTCGCAAACATTCCTCAGATCATTCTGAAGGGCGCTGAATTCTTCAACTCCATGGGCACAGAAAAGTCCAAAGGTACAAAGGTATTCGCTCTCGGCGGCAAGATCAACAACACAGGTCTTGTTGAAATTCCTATGGGTACAACACTCCGTGAAGTTATTGAAGAGATCGGCGGCGGTATTCCTAACGGAAAGAAGTTCAAGGCTGCTCAGACAGGCGGTCCTTCCGGCGGATGTCTCCCCGCTTCCATGCTCGATATCGAGATCGACTATGACAACCTCGTTGCTCAGGGCGCTATGATGGGCTCCGGTGGTCTTATCGTTATGGACGAAGACACATGTATGGTTGACATTGCAAAGTTCTTCCTCGAATTCACAGTTGACGAATCCTGCGGTAAGTGTACTCCTTGCCGTATCGGTACAAAGCGTCTTTATGAAATCCTCGAAAAGATCACAAAAGGCGAAGGCACTCTCGAAGATCTTGACGAAATGGAAAGCCTTTGTAACTACATCAAAGAAAACTCTCTCTGCGGTCTCGGTCAGACAGCTCCCAACCCTGTTCTTTCCACATATATGCGTTTCAAGGATGAATACATTGCTCACGTAGTTGACAAGAAGTGTCCTGCAGGCGTATGTAAGGATCTGCTTTCCATCGTTATCGAAGCAGACAAATGTAAGGGCTGTACACTCTGCTCAAGAGTTTGTCCCGTTGGTGCTATCTCCGGTTCTGTTAAGAATCCTCACACCATCGATCCCGCTAAATGTATCAAGTGCGGTGCTTGTATTGAAAAATGTAAGTTCGGCGCTATCGTAAAGAAATAAGGAGGAACTAACAAATGGCTGATGTTAATCTTAAAATAAACGGCAGAGACGTTACAGTTCCCGCAGGTACTACTATTCTCGAAGCAGCCCGCAAGGTTGGTATCGAAATTCCCACTCTCTGCTATCTTAAAGAAATAAACGAAATCGGCGCTTGCCGTATCTGTGTTGTAGAAGTTAAGGGTGCAAGAAGTCTCGTTGCTTCCTGCGTATTCCCCGTAAACGAAGGCATGGAAGTATTCACAAATACTCCCAAGGTTATCGAATCCAGAAAAACAACACTTAAGCTCATCCTTTCCAACCACAAGAAAGACTGTCTTTCCTGCGTTCGTTCCGGCAGCTGTGAGCTCCAGAAGCTCTGCCACGACTACGGCATTGAAGACCTCACTGCTTTCGCAGGTGCACAGACACACCACGAAATCGACGCTTCCGCATCACACATGTACAGAGACAACGACAAGTGTATCCTTTGCCGCCGTTGCGTAGCTGCTTGTGAAAAGAATCAGGGAATCGGCGTTATCGGTGCAAACGACCGTGGTTTTGACACACACATCGGATGTGCTTTTGAAAAGCCCCTCGGAAACGTTGCTTGTATCTCCTGCGGTCAGTGTATCACCGTTTGTCCTACAGGTGCTCTCTCCGAAAGAGACGATACAGCTAAGGTAGTAGCTGCTCTCGAAGATCCTACAAAGCACGTTATCGTTCAGACAGCTCCTGCAGTAAGAGTCGGTCTTGGCGAAGAATTCGGCTACGAAATGGGTACAGTTGTTACAGGTAAGCTTGTTTCCGCTCTCAGAGCTCTCGGCTTTGACGGCGTATTTGACACAAACTTCTCTGCTGACCTTACGATCATGGAAGAAGCTACAGAATTCCTTTCCAGATACACAGAAAAGAAGAACCTTCCTCTTATCACTTCCTGCTCTCCCGGTTGGATCAAGTACTGCGAAACATATTATCCCGAATTCATTCCCAACCTTTCTTCCTGCAAGTCTCCTCAGGGTATGTTCGGTGCAGTAGCTAAGACATACTACGCTGAGAAGATGGGTATTGATCCCAAGGATATTTACGTTGTAAGTATCATGCCTTGTACAGCTAAGAAGTTTGAGGCTGAACGCCTTGACCACACAGCTGTTCCCGGTCTCGCTGATATCGACGCTGTTCTCACAGTACGTGAGCTTGCAAGAATGATCAAGAAGGCAGGCATCATGTTCAGAGAACTTGAAGATGACGTTTACGATGCTCCCTTCGGACTCGGCTCCGGTGCAGGTACTATCTTCGGTGCAACAGGCGGCGTTATGGAAGCTGCTCTCAGAACTGCATACGAGGTTCTTACAAAGGAAGAGCTTGACGCTCTCGAATTCCACGATGTTCGCGGTGTTGAAGGCATCAAGGAAGCAACATACACTATCGCAGGCAACGAGATCAGAGTTGCTGTTACTTCCGGTACTGCTAACGCAGGCAAGCTTCTTGACATGATCAAGAGCGGCGAAAAGTCCTATGACTTCATCGAAGTTATGGCTTGTCCCGGCGGTTGCGTAAA